>JBKPOB010000109.1:0-5171 GCA_046732875.1 Verrucomicrobiota bacterium
ACTGATCCTGGCGACGCGCTGCGCGAATTATCAGCATGTTTTTGTCGCTGGGAATATTTATTTCACTGACGCCGATTGTTACGCGCGCATGACACGCGTGCAGATGTGCGCGGAGCGTCCTGGGTTGATCGTACGGCACCATGACTTCGAGAAAACGCGTTTCAAGTGCCGAAAAGAGGCTTGACACGTAAAACGCGGATCATGTAAAAGGTATTTGTTACGTCATCCGACGTTTCAGTGTCTCGTCGGCGCTAACAGAACCGAGAACGCTGGAGCTGCTGAACCGCCGTTTAGCGCGATCTCAAAATTTCTCCCTCAAAATGATCACTTTGGTTGCTGCTTTGCGTAAGTGCCAATGGAAAGGCAAGCCACAAGGCCAAAGAGAGAATCAAGGAATTCACAAGTTCATAGTTAAAAATCCGCTAATCAGCGAAAAACCGCGCATCTAACATTATGAGTTAGGAGGCAAAAATGGCCAACGATCTTTTCAGAATGGTAAGCTTGAGGCAATCGAAGCCGTCGCGTCGCCAAAATCGTTCGACCTCAGCTCCTGATCCACGCTTACGCTATCGAGGGCTGCTTGAAGCGCAGGCCACGACGACGGCCTCCCCGCACGAAGTCACGCTGCAGAAGCTGAAAGGCCGGTATGCCGAGCTGTCGAAGAAGGGGGCACAGCTCGAGACGATACAGCTTGCCGTTATGGACGCGTACATGTCGTTGGCAGAAGCGAGGCCTGTCCCGAGCCGAAGAACGACGCGTCGCAGTCGTACGGCACGGAGCTCCAGCACTTCGTTGATTTCAATCGAAGAGGCACGGTCGAAATTGATCGCCAATCCGGGGCGCTTCATCGAGCGCGTCGAAACGCGATTGCATCGGCCGGAAGCTGGACTCTTTCACGACATCGTTGGCACCGTTTCGGCCAACACACTGGTGAATATCGGCGACTTCATCAAGGTCTTGACTACCGAAGATTTCTGGCATGAAGCGAACACCGTGTGTGCGCAAATCCAGGCGATTGAGGAAAACTTGGGCGAAGGTCTGCCCACTGTGCCCGCCCAACCGATCTCCAACACCGACCCCATCCTCGCCGCGGTCGGATGGGGCGATCTGATTGTCGCTAGGGAAAGCTTGGTCGGCTATGAAGCACGGGAGATCGCGCACATTGAGAACATCCTCCCAGGCGAAGCCAAGCTGCGGGAACACGAGCGTATATCTAAGACCGAAGAGGTTCAGGAAATAGAAACCATCGCCGAGAAAGAAACGGAGAAAGATTCGCAGACCACGGACCGCTACGAGTTGCAAGCCGAGACTCAGAACACAATCAATCGCGATTTTTCGATTTCGGCCGGCGTGAATACGTCTGGTCAATATGGCGTCACGCAGGTGGACACCAGTCTCGACGCGGCCTTCTCACAAAGCGAATCACAGTCACGCTCCAACAGCATCAACACGGCACGCGAGATTGTTACGAAGGCAGTGGAACGCACTTTTGAACGGGTTCGGCGCCTACGTCGGCTCACCATTACAGAACAGATACGCGAGCTCAACCGTCATAAACTTAGTAACGCCGACGGATCAGAAACACCAAAAGCGATCAGCGGCATCTATCTCTGGGTCGAGAAGATTCAGAAGGTAGAACTACGCCACTACGGTACACGGATGATGGTCGAATTTCACGTACCGGAGCCAGCTTTGTCGCTCCTCGAACGCGCCGCAGTACGCTATCTCCGGAAGACGCTTCCACGCTTCGATATTTCACCATCGACAGTCCAGCCTGAGAATTATATGTGCTTGGCGCGGCGCTACGGAGCGTTGGATGTCGACCCTCCACCCGCGTTGTTAGTTGACGTTGGCTATGGGTGGGTTGCGACCGAAAATGAAGACGACGAGCAATGGGCGGAAGACCAGTTCACTGCCATGATCAGTGTGCCCGATGGCTACAGGCCGGAATGGGCTAGCGTTTCTTGGAGCGGATTGCAGGGCGAGTCTACAGACTTCAACTTCGCGTTCTCGGTTGGGGGCATGTCCGATCAGAGCCTGGAACACCGCGTCTTTACTCAGGCTGGAGTGGTTTTGCGACTTCCTGTAGGGGTAAGCTGGCCCCAAGGAGTTCCTGTCTCAGGTCGCGTGCATGGGCATTGGGACAGCACGATGTACGTGCAGGTGACGTTGAGCTGCGTCCGCACGACGGAGGCATTGGACGCCTGGCGGTTGCGCACGTGGCAGGCGTTGCGCACGGGTTATGAAGCCCTCGAACGTAAGGTGGCACAGGACGAGCAGCAGCAGGCTTATCAGCGAAGCTTGTTGGGGCCGCGCATTACCGAGCGCCCGGCTGCGGAGAATCGCCGCATTGAGCGCGCTGAGCTGCAGAAATGGGCGATTAAGTCGATGCGACTTGTCCCCCAGAACTTCAACGCCATCGAGCAGGTCGGCGAATTTCAGGAGACAAGCCCCGTGTACTCTGATGCGCAGGCACCGATCGTGCGGTTTTACGAGGATGCGTTCGAATGGGAGCATATGAACTATTTCTTCTACCCGTACCATTGGGCCCGCCGGGCCTCCTGGCGGATGCGCACGGCAGCCGAAGCAGCCGATCCGCAGCATCAGGCATTCCTTGAAGCAGGTGCCGCCCGCGTAATAGTTCCGGTGACACCTGGTTACGAGGATAAGGTCACATGGTTTCTGGACCCCAAGAACGACGCCCCTAGCGAACTTGACCGCATTCTGGCACGACCTCCCACGACACCGCCTCCGGCAAGCACGGATGCCTTCCGCGACCTCTGGATCGAGCTGCTTACTGATCAAAAGCCTGACGTCGCGCGAGGGTCCGGTACGCTCAAGGTTCAGAAAGGTAAGGTGGAAGTGCAAATAAACGCGGACAGCCAGTGGAGCATTAGCGAGCGACGGGATCTAGGCCGTGAGCTCTACATTGCAGGAAATCGGTATGAGCTGGCCGAAGTAACTAACGATAGAACCTTCAATCTCGATCGCCCGTACGAGGGCGTTAGCGACGGCGCCGCCGTGTACGTTGCGGGCAGCACACCCTTTGGCCCGCCATGGACAGTGAACGTTCCGACATCTCTTATAGTTCTCGCCGACAATGTGCCGGCGTTGAAGGCTCTGTGATCACGAAACACCTGATGGCAAGCCCCAGTGACATTTGTATGCGCTCGATGAGCGGACATCGAGAACTATGGCAAGTGCAAAGTTCGCGTAAATCTGATCAAGACAGAAGCACCGCTAGTGATTGCCCTGACGATTTGTCGCCGAGCTTTGCTTGGACTCACGCCGGCCGCTGACGTTCGCTATGGCGAATGATTGCCTAAAGTTAACCACGCCGGGGGAACAGAAGGCTTGCCTGCGGAAGAAAATCAACTCGTTTTCGGAAAGGGCAACACGCTTCCACCAAGATATCCGCGACGCGATACTCGATGCGAAAGATGCCGGCATCGACTATAAGTTCACGCAGATCACGGCGATTCTGAAGGATCTCACGAAAAAGGCGCCCTTCTCCATCGGAACGTTCATCTGCGAGCTGATCGTCTCGATCCTACTTGGGCCCGTGCTCGATCGTCTCGTCGGGAAGTTCGTGATTGGCCCCTTGACCGCGATCGGCGAGGCGCGGGAAGGCTTGGACCAAGTCACTAAAACAGCGCTCTCCGACGCCCAAATCTCGCGCCTTAAGGACCGCCCGATGAGTCACGAGACAGGTAAAGCTCTAGCCGAGCTCGGCGTCAGCACACTGGCGCTCCACAAGGCGGGAGAAGTGCCTTTGAGTTTTGCTCCAAGGGATTCCTACCTCAAGGGCATGTGGAGTGGCATAGCAATCGACTCGTTCGAATCGCTGTACCACAAATTACTGGAGGTTGCCCAGACGCCTGATGCCAGCCCAGTCGATGGGGCTCCATTGTCGTTCGCCAGCACTGACATCGATTATGAACCCACACCACTCGAATTTATCAGCAAGCAGGCGCGGTCTTACTTCAGCCTGCAGGAACGGATTAATGATATCACGCGATACACGCTAGAGACGTTTCTGGCGTTCGCGGACAAAAAGGACACGCTGAATCGCTACCAATCGGTTCTAGACGGGCTCAATGCAGCTTTCGACGATTATGCCCGCGAGGATGCGAAACGGGAGATCAACAACATCGTGAAGATGGTGCTGGCGCTGTTCTATTTCGGCGATCCAAAAAATTGGGGCAGCGCAAAGGATACGATCGAACTCGGTCCCAAAAAGACAGAAATATCCACCCAAGCCCATGACCTTATCGAAGATCCAAAGGGCATTTCCCCGAGTGACAAGCTCGTAGTATATCCGTACCGGATCAAAATCCCGGCCGACCTGAAGGACGTCTTACTCCGCAATATCCTAATACCTGGTGAAAAAATGAGCTTCATTAAGTTCTACATGCGTCTGAAGAGTGATTATTACAGTCGACCGGTCTTTACGGGGGAAGGCTATGGCGTAGACAAGAAGCTCAGTCATTCTTACATGGAGTTGCGACCCGACGTTGACATTAGCGATCCACTGTCACCCTGGTATACGGCGGAAGAGACCGCGTTTTACCAGCTGCAGCTTTGGATGCAGCGTGTTTACGACGCGCTAACCTCGAAAAGCTACGACAATTTTTTCATGACCCTCCTGGCAAACCGAGGCAAGCTGCCGCAGGCACCGATGTTCCCTCTTACGGGATTGCCCGCGAGGTAGGTAGATAGAGAGAGCAACTGTTCTTTCACAGTCGTTTTCTACGGTCTGACAATTTTTTGCTGCAAAACAGCGCAACTCTGCGCAACGCGGCGCGAATCCGAATCCCCGAGATACCTAGCGTCAGCGACGATGCGCAACCCGGTGAAAAGGGGCGCAAAAATGCTGCCTTGAATTATGAGTCCCCTGCTCTGCCGGTGAGCTACAGGCCCATGTGAATTACGCACTGAAGCATAGCACATCCCGGGTGACCAATTCGGAAAGCGCGAAGATGAGCTAAAATTTCGGATTGCGCATTTTGAATCGCGGATTTGGGATGGCGCAGTGATTCGCTGGACCCTGAGCATCGTCGAAATCGCGATTCTCAGCGTACTGATCCTGGCGACGCGCTGCGCGAATTATCAGCATGTTTTTGTCGCTGGGAATATTTATTTCACTGACGCCGATTGTTACGCGCGCATGA
>JBKPOB010000110.1:0-4465 GCA_046732875.1 Verrucomicrobiota bacterium
ACAAAAAGGTTGCTGGCAAAACTACCGCGGTCTTCGAGCGGATCGCGCGCCGCCTCCGCCAATTCAAGCGCTTCCCGCTGACCTTTCGCCATCTTCGACGTGTCGATGACGGCGGGCGCGGCCTTTTCCGGCTTTGCGCTGGTTTCCTCGGCGATTTGTTTCTCCGGAGCTTCGAGCGGGGATTTCATATCAACTGTCTGTCATTCCGAGCGGTGTCGAGGAATCTCTGGATAAAAAAACAACGACAAGAGATGTCTCGACTTCGCTCGACATGACAAGAATAGAAGCTGAAGCGGCTGCTAGCCTCCATAAAATCTTGTTCCATCTCGGGCATGCTTCTTCAATATCTCGCAGGGCGAAAATTTCTCTTCGCTCTGCGCCAGTCGCTCCAGTTCATCGACGACTTTCTTCAATCCAAAATGTTCCGCGAACCGCAATGGTCCACCTCGGAACGGTGCGAAACCGGTTCCCAGGATCATTCCGTAGTCCGCGTCCTCCGGCGAATCGACCACATTCTCCTCCACACAGCGCGCGGCTTCGTTGACCATCAGAAAGACCAAGCGGTGCACCAGCTCCTCTTCGTTCAGGCGCAAACGAGGATCGCGATCCCAGTCCGGCGGAATGTTCGGTCCTTCGGCGCCTTCCGGCTCGCCGTGCAATGCCCGCCGCCACTGTGCAAGCGAGTCGTTAGGCGCCTGCCTCTTACCCTCGTATTTGTAAAAGCCAGCGCCCGTTTTGCGGCCTAGCATCTTGCCGTCGTGCAGCCAAAGCAAGACGGAGGAAACGTGATCGCGCCGTCCGTAAGCGTTTTGCAGCGTGTTGCCAATATCAATGGTAATATCGACGCCGATCTCATCGATCAATCGCAGCGGCCCCATCGGCATGCCCCATTGCAGGAGCGCATTGTCGATCTTGGCAGCATCCGCGCCGCCCTCGAAAAGCTCTGCGGCGTCGAGCAAATACGGAAACAAAACGCGATTGACCAGAAAACCCGGGCGGTCGCGCACAATGACCGGCAGTTTTCCAATTTGCCGCACAAAGGCGAGACTCCGATCACGCGTGTCGTCTGACGTTTGTTTCGCAATCACGACTTCAACGAGTTTCATTCGGCTGACCGGATTGAAAAAATGTAGGCCAATGACGTGCTCAGGAGAAACGGTCGTGTCGGCGAGCCTGCCGACCGGAAGAGCCGATGTATTTGTGGCGACGATCGTTTTTGGACCGGCCTGCATCCCGAGCTCGCGAAAAATTTCCTTCTTTATCTCGAATTTTTCCGAGGCAGCCTCGATGACGAATTGCACATCGCGCAATTCCATCGGCGCAGTCGAGGCTACAATCCGAGCGCGACCTGCTTTTGCTTTTTCCTCAGTCATTAAACCGCGCTTTACGGCATCCGCGTAGACTTTCTCAATGTTGGCCAGACCGCGATCGACCTGCTCACGCGCGATGTCACGCAGAATAACCGTCACGCCGCGTGAACTAAGCCATTGCGCAATGCCCGAGCCCATTACGCCTGCGCCTATGACCGCGGCATGCACCACCTTCGCCGTCGTCGCTTTCGAAGTTCCTTTCTTGTACTTTTCAGCGAGGAAGAAATTGCGAATCAAGTTTTGGGTCGTTTCCGATTTGCCAAGATCGACAATCGCATCCAGCTCAAGGGCGAGCGATTGCTGCGTAGATGCGAAAAGGCCTTTCTTGATCACTTCAAGCGCGCACGCCGGAGCCGGATTATGATCACGTGGAACTGGAAGTTCCTGATCAATCTTTGGCGTGGCAGACGGTTTACGTTTTCCGTCGCCCAACTTTTTCCGAGCCAACTCGAGAAGTTTATCGCGCGAAGCGACCCCATCGATCAAGCCCAGCTTCCTGGCTTCCTCTGCCGAATAAAATTTCCCATTTGCAATGACTTCCGCAGCTTTCTCAGCGCCAATCAAGCGAGGCAGACGGGTACAACCGCCCCAGGCGGGGATGAGGCCCAGCGTCGTCTCAGGAAGTCCGATCCGCGTCGCCGGATCGTCCGAAGCGATCCGATAGTCACACGCCAGTGTCACTTCGTAGCCGCCACCAGCAGATGCACCGTGAATTGCGGCGACCGTCGGAATTTTCAACTCTGCCAGTCGATTCAAAACCCGTTGTCCGTGAGCAATGAAGGCCCGCATGTCGCCGCTTTGCGCTTGTTGTAGCAGGGTCCTCAAATCGGCGCCGGCGACAAAAATCGATTTTTTCGCCGACGCGATGATCAGGCCGCGCAATGAACCATCGTTCTCAATAGAATCGAGATGTTCATTCAACTCGTCGAGCGTGACAGCGTCGAAGATGTTCGCGCCGGATTCAGGGCGATCAAAGCGAAGCAGGCAAACGTGATCGTCGCCGATTTCGCGCCGGATCATTGGACCTGTAGCAACTGCAGGCATGAGAATTATCTTGGTGCTTTTTCGCGGATTTCCAAGCGGAGTCGCAAAACCGCTTAAGCGGTAATTAGAGATTCCTCGACTTCGCTCGGAATGACAAGTGGCAGTTTCCGGCAAATGCCAAGCGGAACCACACCGCAGTAACGGAGTGTTGGAGTAGTGGAGTGATGGGGCAAATGCGACAAATGGCTCAGATGTCATTAGTTCATTACTCCACTCAATTATTCCAGCGCTGCTGCGTTGCTTTGAGCGAGCGCGAATGTTAGAAACGCGGCGTGGTTGGCAAACTTCTCGCGCCAGAAATCAAGAGCATGATCGACGCCCGAAATTTCGGCGCGCTGCGCGAAATGTTTCGCGAATGGCCGCCGGCGGATGTGGCCGAGGTGATTCTCGACCTCCCCGAAGACGAGCAAGTAATCATCTTTCGCGTCCTGCCCGCGGCGCTCGCCGCGGACGTCTTCGAGTACATCGGCATCGAGGAACAGCAGAAATTGTTACGCGCGATGGCGCACGAGCAGGTCGTAGGCATTCTGAATGAAATGTCGCCGGACGATCGGACGGCGCTCCTGGAAGAATTGCCGAGCGCCGCTGCGCGCCAGTTGATCCGCCTGCTCACACCGGAGGAACGCCGCGTGGCCACGGCGCTGCTTGGTTATCCGGAAAACAGCGTTGGCCGCTTGATGACGCCGGATTTCATCCAAGTGAAGGAGGACTGGACCGTGCAGCATGTGCTCGATTACGTGCGCCAGTACGGTCGCGACAGCGAGACCCTAAACTTCGTATATGTCGTCGATGATCGCGGGAAATTGATCGATGACGTCCGTATGCGCGAATTCCTGCTCCGACCGCTTACGGCGAAAGTAAGCGAGATTCGCGATGAAAGTTTCGTGGCGTTGAATGTGGCCGATTCCCAGCAGGATGCTCTGAATATCTTCCGTAGATACGACCGCGCCGCATTGCCGGTAGTCGATTCAAACGGTGTGCTCGTCGGCATCGTCACAAGCGACGACATGCTCGACGTCGCCGAGGAAGAAGCGACCGAGGACATCCAAAAGTTTGGTGGCATGGAGGCGCTGGAAGAACCGTACATGCGAATTCCGCTCTGGCGCATGGTGCGTAAGCGCGCGGGTTGGCTCGTGATCTTGTTTCTTGGAGAAATGCTGACTGCAACTGCAATGGCAAATTATCAGGCCGAACTGGCCAAGGCGCTTGTGCTCGCACTTTTTTTACCGCTTATCATCTCGAGCGGCGGCAATTCAGGCTCGCAAGCTTCCACTTTGATGATCCGCGCCATGGCGCTGGGCGAAGTAACGTTGCGCGATTGGTGGCGAGTGATGGGTCGCGAAGTGCAGGCCGGACTTTCGTTAGGCGTCATCCTCGGAGCGATCGGTATCATTCGCGTAGGGGCGTGGGCGATCGTCGGCGAACGATATTTCCATCAGCAACCGTACGGCGCGCATTGGCCCCTCGTCGCGCTTACCGTTGGAATCGCGCTTGTCGGCGTCGTGCTGTGGGGAACGCTTTCTGGATCGATGCTTCCGTTTCTTTTGCGCAGAGTCGGCGCGGATCCTGCGACATCGTCTGCGCCGTTTGTTGCCACACTTGTCGATGTGACCGGATTAATCATTTATTTCAGCATCGCCCTGGTCATCATGCGCGGGGCCATGCTGTAGCCGCGGGCTGGCTCGATCGATCCGCTGGGGACAGCGGACGCTACAGGCCCCGCCTGAAAATTGCAGTCAGCTTCCGGATTGCCGAGGTCGACGCCCTCGGTTACAAAAGAAGTGCATCATGTTATCGATCCAAAAAATCTTCGGACACGACGAAAAGTTCTACGATCTACTGGAGAAGAGCGCCGAAGAGGCAGACGCGAGCGTACATCATTTGATCGCGCTATTGGAACGGCTCGAGCAACACGAGTCGCCGGAGAGCCTGGAGGAATTCGTCCTGACTCGGCGCAAGGACAAAGAAATCACGCAGGAACTGACCGAACAGCTTTGCAAAGTGTTCATCACACCTTTTGAACGCGAAGACATTCAGGCGCTGGCCGGCGC
>JBKPOB010000111.1:0-13869 GCA_046732875.1 Verrucomicrobiota bacterium
AATTCATTTCAACAACTTCGAACAATTTTGAACAAAACCTTATTCGCAGCTCTTATTTTAGTTTCAACTTCGATAACTCATGCAACTTGCGCGTACGATCCTCGCGAAAAAGTCGCCGGGATCGTTGAACAAATTCAGCGAGCCGATTACGAAGGCAACCGAGCAGCGATGCAACGTGGCTTCGATGATCTGGCGCCGTTCATGGAACGGAAGGAAATCGCTTCCCGAGTCCGATACTGGCGCGGCTTCGCTCTATGGCGGCGAGCGATCAACGGTTTCAACGATGCAGTCGATCCAAAGGAGTTGCAGAAGGATCTGAACACCGCGCTCGACGAATTCAAGATCGCGCTCGAGGAGGATCCCAAATTCGTTGATGCCAAGCTCGGAATGATGTCGTGTAATGGTTTTCTCCTTTTTGTTGAGCCGAAGGACGAGACGCGCCGGAAAGAACGGATCGAGCGGATCCTGGCGCTGGAGAAGGAAGCCACCGCGATGGCACCGGACAATCCACGGCTCATTTGGGTGCACGGCCCCATTCTATGGAATACACCTCCTGAACGCAGCGGCGGCCAGGACAAGGCGATACAGAATTTCGAACATGGACTGGAAATCTGTTCGAACCTCAAACCGAGCAATGATCCGATCGAACCATCGTGGGGAAAACCAGAATTGATGATGAGCCTCGCCTATTGCCATCTCAACGCAAAAGCCAATCCTGACCTGGACGCCGCCGAACATTATGCGCGCGGCGCACTCGAAATTGTTCCGTACTGGCATTACGTGCGCGACATCCTATTGCCGCAGATCCTGGCAGCTAAAGCAAAGACGCAATAATTGGCGGAAGCAGGATGAAAACTCCGAACCCGGTTGACCTGTTGTTTTCGGATATGGACAAGCTGAGTCCGGGAGACGACAGCCTTACTCTTTATGTTTTGCGATCTTTGCCGCAACACCGTTTTGAAGTCGTCGTTGACGCGGGTTGCGGTGCGGGACGTCAAACCATGGTGTTGGCCAGCGAGCTTGGGACACCAATTCAGGCGGTTGATTCCTATCAGCCATTCCTGAATCGCTTAAAACAACGCGCCAAAGAAAAAGGCATCGCTCATCTGGTGCAGATGCATTGCATGGATATGAAAGACATTCCGAGCGTCTTTCCTACGATCGATCTACTTTGGGCTGAAGGCGCAGCCTACAACATCGGTTTCGCTAACGCACTGCGCACTTGGGCAAAGGCGATCCAACCGAATGGTTTCGCGGTAGTGAGCGAACTCTGCTGGCTCCACGAAGAAATTCCGAATGCGGTGAGAGAATTCTTCCGATCCGGTTATCCGGACATGCAATCTGTCCCGCAAAATATCGCGATAGCAGAAGAAGCGGGTTACAAAGTTTTCAACACCTACACGCTACCGAAAGAAGCCTGGATGAAAGATTATTACGATCTTCTCGAGCCCCGCGCGAAATCGCTTGTGAATCATTCGGATGTTGCCGTCAGGGAGTTCGCTATGGAGACGCTCAAAGAAATCAAGACGTTCGAGATTTCAGAAGACAGCTATGGATATGTTTTCTATGTCCTCCAACGATCAAACTGAGACCAAATGAAAGTGTCGCTACTTCGGAGCGCTGACTTCTGACTGTTTTTCCTCCGCGTTACCGATCACTCATCCCTGCGCGATCAGGCCTGATACTGTTCCTCACCAATCTTTTCTATTCATCAATGTTCTAAGCGGTCGCGCTGTGAATGGATGAAGGATGCGTAGAGTAATGCGGCCAGAAAACGGCGCCGATTCGAAATTTTATTGGAAAGACAATTTAGTGTCCGAAGGTCGATCGGTCATTCGTCGCAAAGATTGGAGCAGATCCGCGTCGCGTCATCGCACCAAATAATGTCCAAATTCACGCACCAAAAAAAGACCCGCACAAAGAGGGTGGCGGCTGGCGCTCGTCCTTTACGCCGATCCAAGTTTCCCACGCGGGCTAAGTTCTTAGCGACCGCTGGAGTGTCGTTGGCTGCGGGCGCGTTATCAGGTGCCGACCCCGCTTCCGGACAGAAGAGCGAAGAGATCATACCCTTCGCCTATCATGCGCCGCAAAGCGCGCTTGATGATCTGAAACAACGTCTGACGCAAACACGTTGGCCTGAACGCGAGACGACTAACGACTGGTCGGAAGGTGTTCCCCTTCAGAAGCTGCGCGCGCTTGTCGAATACTGGCGCACCGATTACGACTGGCGGCGCTGCGAAGAAGCGTTGAATCATTTCCCACAGTTCCGCACTAAGATCGATGGTCTCAGCATTCATTTCATCCACGTACGATCGAAACATCCAAACGCGCTGCCGATTATCCTCACCCATGGATGGCCAAGCACGATCCTCCTGTTTCGCGATGTAATCGAACCGCTGACCAATCCTACTGCTCATGGCGGAAAGGCCGAGGATGCATTCGACGTCGTTATCCCATCGGTTCCCGGTTTCGGCTTTTCTGACAAACCCACCGAACCTGGCTGGAACGCGAAGCGAACGGCGCAAGCATGGGCGATACTCATGTCACGTCTTGGTTATAAGAGATACGTCGCGCAGGGCGGAGACTGGGGAGCTTTTGTCACGACTGCCATGGCACAACAGCGCGCGCCGGGCCTGGTTGCGATCCATTTGAACTTCCCGCGAGTCATTCCTGACCATCTCCCTGACAAACTTTCTCCCGACCAACAACGCGCGATGGAAGTTATCAACCGCTTCCGCAGCGAAGGTTCTGGTTATCTGATGATGCAGTCGACCCGCCCACAAACTATTGGCTACGCATTAATGGACTCACCGGGAGGCCAGGCTGCCTGGATCTATGATATCTATAACGCCGGCACCGGAAATGTCGGAGATCCGGAAAAAGCAATCAGCCGAGACAAGGTACTCGACGAGATCACCCTTTATTGGTTAACAGGTACCGCCGCTTCTTCGGCTCGGTTCTACTATGAGCAACGTGCGCTGCTCGGAAAAAGCAGCAACCCGGGCCGCGTAGATCTTCCAGTAGGAGTCAGTCTTTTTCCTCATGACCTCCCCGCTCCTCGCAGTTGGGCGAAAGACGTCTATCCAAATCTTTTTTACTGGCATGAGCTCGATCAGGGCGGCCACTTCGCTTCGCTCGAAAAGCCAGGCCTCTTCGTTGAGGAGCTAAGAGCCTGTTTCCGCAAGGTCCGCCAGGCAGATCAGCCCGAGCCAATCCAACAGGGGGGAAGTCACCATCGCAGATAAGTCTCTGATCGACCTCATCCGGATCTATTTCAAAGCTTATGAAACAAAGGATCGATCAGCTCTCGAGTCGACGTTGAACGACGACTTCACCTTCACTAGCCCGCATCAAGTAACTCAGCCCTGATCACCGATTACTTATCACTTATTGTATTGCTCATCTGTAACGTGCTCCATCCACTCAACCACCTTGCCATTCAGCGCCTCTTGAATAGCAATATGAGTCATCGCAGTCGTCGGCGTGGCGCCATGCCAATGCTTCTCGTTAGGCGCAAACCAGACAACATCGCCCGGCCGGATTTCCTCGACCGGTCCGCCCTCGCGCTGCGCCCAGCCGAGCCCGGAGGTAACAATCAACGTCTGACCAAGTGGATGTGTATGCCACGCAGTGCGAGCACCGGGCTCGAACGTAACGCTTGCGCCGCGCACACGCGCAGGTTCGGGCGCCTCGAACAATGGGTCAATGCGGACAGTGCCGGTGAACCAATCACCTGGTCCCTTCGTGGAATTTTGTGACCCGGCTCTCTTTATCTCCATTTCTTTCTATCAACTCCCTAAAGGAGCGTGGCTCTCACAGAGCTTTACGCTCTCAACTTTCAACCCTCAACTAGCTTCTGGCCTTTTCCCGTAAACCAATCCGTGCATCCCTTACCTGATTGTTGCAAACCCGGTCGTTTTTATTTCCATTCCTCTTTTCTCAACTCTCAACTATCGACTATCAACTTTCTCAGACGCTTTTGATCCTGATCTTCTGCTTCCATATTTTCTCTCAACTCCGTAAAGGAGCGTGGCTCCCACGGAGCCTTACACTGTCACTGAAGGCTATCAACTTCTGCACTGACTGTGAGCCACTCCGCTCAATTTCATTCTACCCTCCAGACCAGGCAAAGCGTGTATAACACCGGCGTAACGACTGCCAGCTGTGTTTAGGCTTGAAACTGTTCGTTCATCCAGGTTACACCTTTGTGCCATGACTCGACAACTCATCATCTCCACGGGTCTGAAATCGGTCGGTTACGACGCGATCGCTCAAGTGCTTGAGGTAGAGCTTCAAAGCGGGCCGGTCTCCCGCTATTTTGACGTCCCTCGGCAAGTGTACGAGGCGTTGATCTCCGCACCATCCAAGACTCAATACTTCAACGACAACGTGGCAGAGAAGTACGAATCTTGCCCCGTCGGCTAGTACTATTGCTCGGTGGAGCGCGCCGGCTCCTTGTCATCCGGCACGGCGCCGACCGTATCGCCGACACAGCAGTGTCAATCTGCCGAGTAGCTGACGTTGCTTATTGACGGTTTCACAAAAAGTAATCCTACCGGTCGTCAGTCTGCGGTTTTCGGCTCGTTCCAGGGGCTTTCGTCTCTACGGCGGTTTGATCCGCGATTTCGTATCGCACTTTCACCATCGGCTTGAGCTGGCTGCCGAGTCGTTCAAAAATCTCATTCTCCCAGGCCTGCTCGCCTTGCGGCGTTACGTTCGCGACAAACGCTGAGGACTTTCCATCCCGTGTAACCTGGTCGAATTTATGAACCAGCTTTCCGTCCTCCGTTTTCACTCTGCCTTTTGTCAGGCTTCCTTCCGCATTAACATACCAAAATACGATCGCTCGCTGCTGCGGATCCCAGGCGTAAAGTCCCTCCAGATAAGGGCGCGTTTTGCCGTCGGTCACAAATTGATTGCTGATTCGAATGGCTTGGCCGTTTTGCGACCATGTGAATTGCGCGTGAATCTTTATCTTCTTGCCATCGGATGACTCGGGCAGCTTTGCCTCCCACTCATGTTTTGTAAGAAAAGCGATCGCGCTTAACGCTGGCGAAGCCATAGTTGAAACGGTCGGCTGCGCGCTCAAAAATGTTACCGTGTTTAATAACAGAACCGGGCAAATGTACGTGAATCTCATACCCGGCACCCTAGCCGGCGCGCGATTCGCGTTATTGTAAAAAATTGACATTTGTGAGCCGTCCATCGGGTTAGACTTCCAGATAGTTTAAGAACGGCCCGCGTTTCATCAGATAGTTTGTCGGAGTAAGCCCGCTGAAAGCGCGAAACTCCCGAATAAAATGCGCCTGGTCGTAATAACCGCATCTTGCCGCTGTCTCCGCCCATTCGACTTGCGTCTTGTGTCCCACCGATTGAATCACCCGTTGGAACGCGCAAACCCGCGCAAACGTCTTGGGCGTAAGTCCGACACATCGATCAAACTCGCGCAGCAAATGTTTGTGACTGATCCCAATCTCGTCGGCCATCCGGCCGATGCGCACCGCGTCCGCGCCCCGCTGAATCGCACGCAACGCATAGGTGACTGCCCGCGTCGGAGGCGTCAGCTGTCGCCTGAGCAACCATTCTTCGAGCAAATCAAAACGCGCATCGTCAGTCGTTTTTTCTCCAAGGCGATCGCGTAGCTCGTTTATTTCCGGTCCAAGGACGCAATCCAGTTCCACTACTTGTCCCGAAAATTTGCGCACCGGCACTCCGAGAAAAGGCCAGCCACCACCCGCGCGCAAGCGAACGCCGACGAGATGCACAGACCCGACCTCATCGATTAGGATTGGCTCCGTGCGTTCCCCTGAGATCCAGCTGCCGCAGAAATACGCGCGCCTTTCCGGTTCATCCAAGGCGCAAAGCGCCTGCGGATCACCAAGATTGATGATCAGCTCCATCGCGCCGTCGGGCAGAATCAGATTGCGCCAGCGCGTCGGCAGATAACCGCGGACCATCCAGAGATACTCCACATGCGTCGCCAAAGGCGGCAAGACACGTCGGATGCGGTGACTCAACACGCAATTAAGTGTGCGATACAACCTTTTCAGGCGTCAAGCCGCCAACGCCACAGTTCCGCACGTCTTGTAACAACTGCGTGGCGATACACGAAACGATCGCGGCTCGCATGAACATCTTCAAAAGACATGAACGAAGAACCTGATCACGCCGATTCGAGTTTGAGTGAAACCATGGCCGCCAGGATCGAAATTAGCGGCCTCGCGGTTCATGGCTCTTGAATGGTGATATCCGTTATTGCCGTAGTCGCGGTGGTGGCATGTTAATTCTCAGAAGAGCCAGCGAGAATTTTCTGAGCGCGTTCATTATCGCTGATGCCATTATCGTCGTCTCGATAAGAAACGTAGCTCCAGGACAGGTGGCGATCGTCAAAGAGCGATTTCGTATCTCGCAACCATTCCAAACCGCCTTGTCCAGCAAAGCAGTTCTTCATTAACCCAAATGCCCACACAAACATCGGGACCTTGTGCTTCGCGCCGAATTCAAGCTGCCGTTTCAAATAGAAATTGAGATACTCCTTGTCCAAACGGAAGACCCGGCCGCGATCGTTGATTGCCTCGCGATACACAATCTCAAAACGCGGCTCGGGATAGCGGAGATTAAAATCGCGATCCTCCCGCCAAGGTGCATGCTGATGGGTGTATTCGTCACGTTCGAAAAAATAAAATTGGTAAACGACATTGCGATCGGGAACGACAAAGAACGCGCGCTCCGGGTTCAAATCGAGGCCAGACATCTCTCGCCGGGTTCCGAATTCTCCGTAAAGACGCTCAATGAAAAGAATATGATTCTTGTCGATATTTCGGATGCGAGTAACTGCTTTGTTGGCCAGATCGATCCATTGTTGCCGCGTGCCCGACACCACCGGTTCGCAGAAAATGCCATACCCGAGAATCTGTCGTTCGTCTTTGTATCGAGCAGCGATTGCCTCCCAGAGCTTGAGAAATCTCTCCTGCACTTCGGGTTGCACCCAAATCCGGTAATCAAACGCTTCCCCTTTGCTCGGCACGAATTGGGCGCCTTCCACAGCCAACATTTGCAGAATAACACGAAGACCATATTTCCGAGCGAGCGCCAGATGCTCATCCAGACGTTTCCAGCCGAGCTCGATGTATTTGTCTGGCGCGTCCTCTGTGTAGAAGCGCTGATAACCAAGCATCACCGTCACCGCATTGAACTTCAGACGGGCAATCTCGGCGTAATCCTTCTCAACGGGGTCAGCGCCAGTCGAACCTATTCCAATAGCTTGGATGCGGAAATCGCCACCGTCGGGCGCGACCAGCCGCTGTCCATCGACATGGATAAATTCGCGGAGCGAATCAGCCGCCGGAGCTGTTCCTGGATCACCGGCGATCAAGGCGATTACGCATGTCCAAATGCGGATCATATTTTGTACGCTGGTGGACGCTTGCGCACCAACTCGCCTTACCTCCATGTTGTCTTTATCGACTCTCAACGATCAACTCTCAACCATTTCAAACCGGACCAATGGAAACGCCGCTGACGCCGCTCGAATTTGCTCGCCGCGCGCGCAAACTCTACCCCGAACGTGTCGCCGTGATCGATGGCGACTCACCCTGGACCTATGCGCAGTTTCTCGATCGATGTGATCGTTGGTCGGCGGTTTTGCAGAAACTTGGGATCAAATCGGGCGACCGCGTCGCTTATCTTTCACCGAACACTCACGCGCAGCTCGAATCGTTCTATGCTGTCCCACAAATCGGCGCCGTGCTGGTGCCGTTAAACTATCGCCTCACGGCCGACGACTTCATCTACCTGATCAATCATAGTGGTTCGCGCATGGTCTGCGCAGGCCGCGATCACCTTGGCACGATCGACAGCATTCGGTCGCGTCTTTCGTACGTTGAACACTTCGTCGCCCTGACCGGAGAAGGCGAGGACTGGCTCGACTACGAAGCAATGATCGACGCAAGCTCAGCTGAATTTGCACGCCCGGACATTCAGGAGAGTGATCTGCTCACGATCAATTACACCAGCGGCACCACCTCGCGTCCGAAGGGCGTCATGATCACGCACCGCAACGCCTGGATGAATTCTATCGGCACGCTCCTCCATGCACCGATGACCTGTGCGGATCGTTATCTATGGACGCTGCCAATGTTTCATGCCAACGGCTGGACTTTCGTCTGGACGGTAACAGCAGCGGGAGCGACTCACATCTGCCTGCGCAAAGTCGAGCCACGCGCTGTTTTCGAATTGATGGCGACCCAGCAGGTCACGATGCTATGCGCAGCGCCGACTGTTTTGATTTCGTTAGCCAATGCGCCGGAAGATCTCCGTCGCCTCGCGCCGAAAGGAATTCGCATTGTCACGGCGGGTGCGCCGCCCGCGGCTTCAACCATACAGCGACTTGAAGAAGAACTGGGCTGGACGATTACCCATGTTTACGGACTGACCGAGACAGCGCCGTTCATCACTGTCTGTGAGCCGCGGGCGGAACATGCGTCCATCTCGATCAGCGAACGGGCTGCGATCAAAGCCCGTCAAGGTGTTGAGTTGATTACCTCGGGCGAGTTACGCGTGGTAGACGCGAAGGGCAACGACGTGCCGCACGATAGTATTACGCAGGGTGAAATCATCGCCCGCGGCAACGTGATCATGGCCGGCTACTACAACGACCCGGAAGCGACCGCGCGGGCTATGCACGGCGGATGGTTTTATACCGGCGACGCTGCGGTCGTGCACCCGGATGGTTACGTCGAAATTCGCGACCGCCTGAAAGACGTCATCATAAGCGGCGGCGAAAACATTTCTTCTGTTGAAGTTGAAGGTGTGCTTTTGCGACACCCAGCCGTGGAGGAGGTGGCAATCGTTGGATTCCCACATGAAAAATGGGGCGAAGCGCCGCACGCGTTTGTTGTTCTCCACGAAGGGGCGCAGGCCGATGAGCGCGAGCTATGCGAGTTTGCGCGGGCCAACCTCGCGCACTTCAAGGCGCCGCACAGTGTGACCTTCATCAAAGAGCTGCCCAAAACTGCGACCGGCAAGATTCAGAAATATATTTTAAGAGCACAACAGCCTGCGATCGCTACGCAGTGAGTTTCAAAATCGATCAATTATCGGCGCGCGTAGACGCTGACTTGATATCGAGCACCGGCGTGCCGTCGAATGCCTCGATCGGGCCGATCTTCAGACGCGTGCCGTCAATCTCGCGCACGGTCACAGGATGCAGCCCGAGCGGGTTCGGTCGCGCAGGTGATCGCGTGTAAAACACGCCTGTGGGCGGCCTGTTCGGATCGTTGCGCGGATGCCCCTTCAGCACGTCTCGCTTTGCCGCATGCAACCACGTGATCACGATCAGTTCGTGACCGACTTCCATTCCCAACAAAGCTTCGCGAAAGCGCGGTTCGACTTCGAGCCATGCATCGGGCGCACCTTCCGCTCCTTGGCGCGGCGCGTCTTCACGGCCCTTCACTGTTGATCGGATGAAGCCAACCGGCTTGATCGTGTAAGAGTTCATCTTTCGTATGGCTTTCATCAGTTTGCTGACCTTATGCACCTATCGGCAGCGAATGCGTTTTCAATAAGCGAGCCACCTGCGTCGGCAATATCATTAGCCGCTTACGATGCGTGCTTACTTCCGCGTTGCCATTGGCGTTCCTTGTAGCGGCAGGCGTGTCGCACGGGATCTGTCACCTGCTTGGCAACCTTGCTGACCGTTAGGCAAATCAATTGCTGTTCACTCAGGGTATCACGCACTCGCGACCTGACACTCGATGCCGTCTGGATCGGGAAAGTACACACGGCCGCCTTCGCGTCTGGGTGTGAGGCCGGCGGCTTTGAGTCTCGCGACTGCATCAGCTGGATCGTAATTCGCGATGCTGTAGCAGTAGTGATTCAGGCCAGGCTTCTCGCCCTGGAAGAGCGCGAGCCAGCCTTTGCCGGTGGTAAGGAAGCCTTCTTGTCCCGTCGGCTTTAAGCCAAGGTGTTTTTGATACCATTTCTGCGAACGCTGCACATCGGCCACGTTCAGCGCGATGTGATTGAGATCGGTGGCATCAAAGGTGGGGGCCGAGTCCGCCGGATTCGGTACGGCGCGTCCGGGTTGCTGATCGCCGAATGCAATGGTGGCGCTCACGCTCGCGGCAAACATGCCGGTCAAATACGCGATCAGTTGTCGCCGGCTCAGCCGGCCATGCTCGAAGTCGTTAATCATTTTGACAATTTGAGTCTGCATACTGGCTCCTTATTTTGAAATTTCATCTCGTTTCGGATCGAACGGTGTAAGTCAGGCTGACCTTGTCTAAACGCAATGTTTTGATTCGAATCTGGTTCAGAGCGCTCTCGCGAGACGATTTTCGGGTGCGCTATTTTCGCTTCGAGTTTCATGTTCATGATTGCTGCTTCTTTTGTTGTTCTCGGTTATTACTTTCAGCACTTGCGCCGATTCCTCCAGTTTCGGAAGAAGAAATCGCGTCCACGATCCACTCCAATGGTCGCGGATGGAAATTGAGTTCCCGTTTTGCCTTCGCGTTCGATACGCCTCGCATCTGAGTCCCGTAGTAAACCGCATCCGCACCCCCATCGGTTTTCAGAGCATCTTCGATCGATATCTGCGGCGGTGATGGAGCATTCAGCCATTGAGCAAACGCAGGGAGCCATTCGCGCACCGCTAAAGGTTGATCATTCGCAAGCAGATAAATCCCAGGATTGCCTCGCTCTGCTGCGGCAACGGTGGCAATCGCCGCGTCCTCGATGTGTAACCACGACCAGACGCCTTCGCCATTCCCGACAATCGGGAACCGTTGCTGTCGCACCTGTTGGGCAACATCGCCATCGGGGTTGAACCAGGTGCCGGGTCCATAGAAGAAGCCATAACGCAAGGCGATCCCTTCTATCTTGGGACTTCCTAGTAAGTGATGCTCAAGCTCAGTTATCTCGCGGGCACCTGCTGCAACCGCAGGCGAGGCATCAAATGCTAGATGCGTATCTTCATCTGCCAATCTAGGACCAGGAATTGCATAGAATGCGACTGACTGCCTCAGGTAACGCCGCACACCCGCCGCTTGCGCGGCTGCTAGCACATTGGCGCCCCCTTCAAAACGGATGCGATTGTTGAGGGCGGCGGCGGCATTCATTGACTCACGAGTGTAGGTTTTCGGCAGAGCGGTGAGTTGTTCGATCACGACTTCCGGCTGAGCGCGACGGACAACCGCTTTGACTGCATCGGGATCAAATACATCGGCGATTGCGGGTTCTATGCCTTGTTCCACCAAGGCCTGAGCTTTTTCTGGCGAACGGGTCAGAGCAACTACAGCCTGTCCTTTGGCAAGCAATTCCGCGATCAGCGGACGACCGATTGCTCCCGTTCCCCCCGCAACGAAAATCTTCATCTGTCGCCTCCTCCAATACCGGCGGACATTTCAAAAAGCCGTACGCTCTTCCCGACGGAATTTCTGTTCAGTCTCAGCCGACTGAATAGCGAAAAGCAGGAATGCGGCGCTGGCCGCCGTGAAGACCGAGTAACTGAGAGGCTCTTTCGGGCCCAACGCCATCGCCATAGTGAGACCGAAGACGACGAGTAATCCGGCGCTGAGAAGAGCCGCCCAACGCAACTGCCACCCGACAAGGAGAGCAATGGCGAGAGCGATCTCCACAATCGTCGCGGTCCAGCCGGCGATTCCGATGAGGCTCGCCGGCAGGAACCAATTCAGCGTTGCTATGTAAGCATTGTATTGCTCAACAGTCCCCCAGGTCACTCCGGCAGTTCCGGGAGGCCCCCACAAGCCGAACCTATCCGCTACTGCTGAAGCGAACGCTGTTGCGAGCGCGATGCGCGCCGCCCATCCGGCGACGTAAAGCATTCGCCTGCTAACATCGGCCCGGTTGGCAAGAACCTCGCATTCCTCAGTCATTGGGATCCTCCACTTGATTCAAGTAAGCCCCATAACCCTCGGCTTCCATATCGTCACGATGAATGAAGCGGAGCGCCGCTGAGTTAATGCAATAGCGCAAACCGCCGCAGTCCTTAGGACCGTCGGGAAATACGTGCCCGAGATGGCTGTCGCCGTGCGCTGAGCGCACCTCGGTGCGCACCATGCCGTGCCTGGTGTCCCGCAGCTCGTTGACATTGGCAGGTTCAATGGGCTTGGTGAAGCTCGGCCAGCCGCTGCCTGAGTCATACTTGTCAGACGACGCAAACAACGGTTCGCCCGACACAACGTCGACGTAGATCCCGGCTTCCTTGTTATTCAGATACTCTCCGCTGTCCGGCGCCTCGGTACCGTTTTGCTGTGTTACGCGATACTGCTCCGGTGTTAGGTTTGAGATCGCGTCGGGGTCCTTGGTGTACTTTCGCGGTTTTTCACTCATGACTTGCTCCCTGTTTCTCAAGGATCAGCAGCCCGACTGTACACGGCCCCGATCGGGCCGGATTTGCGAGTAAGATTTGCCAGTACTTCACGCGAGGCGAATTCTCGCCTTTTTGTTTTCCACACGTCAATGACATAGTGATATAAACGGGCGCAATGGCGCATGAGATTTCGGTTTTAGAGAGTCATGTCTTATGAGTTTCGACGCAAGAGATCTTCTCGTTTGGATCCCGGTGCTCGTTTCCGTGATTGCCATACTCGTCGCCAAGCGAGCCGTGACGCGAAGCGTCCGCCCGGTACTCGTGTTCGTTTGTGAGGTTCGTGACAAAGTGTGGTGCGTTCAGAACGTTGGTACAGGCCCCGCGCTGGATATTCTGGTTGCCGAGAAAGACCGAGACGAACAGCCGTGGGCTCGGTTTAAGCGGGTGCCGCCTTTACCGAAGGATGGAAAAATCCGTTTGCGATCGGCCCCGAGTTTTCTTGCGGTGACCTACCACGACGCTGAGAACAACGCTTATTCGACGATCTGCACAGGATACAGGAATCGACTTCAGAAGGGCCATGTTTTTGGTAAACCCGATGAGAACCAGATTGCTCTGGATTCTTATGAACGGTCGCAATGACACGCGAACGTTCTGCCTTCTAAATTCTTACTTCTTACTTGTAGACAAGCGGAGGTATCCCGATGGCAACTAAATATGATGCGATCGTTATTGGCACTGGCCAGGCAGGACCGTCTCTTGCGGTTCGGCTGGCCGACACAGGAATGAAGGTGGCGATTATCGAGCGTAAGCGGTTCGGCGGCACCTGTGTCAATAACGGCTGCATTCCAACGAAGACGCTGGTGGCGAGTGCGCGCGCAGCTCATGTCGCGCGCCGGGCCGGCGATTATGGCGTGACGATTGGCAGCTCGATCGCCGTTGACATGAAAAAAGTCAAAGCACGTAAAGACGCAGTGGTCCGTCAAAGCAGCGAGGGCCTGCAGAAGTGGCTGAAGAACACTCAGAACCTGACCGTTATTGAAGACCACGCGCGCTTTGCCGACGCGCATCGGGTTCGTGTCGGCGACGAACTTCTCGAGGCAGACAAAATTTTTATCAATGTTGGCGGACGCGCGTCTGTTCCTCCGCTCCGAGGCATCGATCAGGTGAGCTATTTGAACAATTCAACGATGATGGACGTGGACTTTCTGCCGGAGCACCTGGTCGTCATCGGCGGCAGCTACGTAGGGTTAGAGTTTGCTCAGATGTATCGCCGCTTCGGCAGTGAGGTCACCGTTGTCGAGAGAGGGCCGCGACTGATTAAGCGTGAAGACGAAGACATTTCCGAAAACATCAAAACAATTCTCGAAGGCGAAGGCATCAAGATCCGTCTGGGCGCTGAATGCATCGCCTTTGAAAAACGCGGCGCGAGAGTGGCCGTCCAGGTCGATTGCAGTAGCGGCGATAAGACTGTTGTCGGCTCGCATACGCTTCTCGCAGTCGGTCGTGTACCGAACACTGGCGACCTCGGTCTGGAA
>JBKPOB010000112.1:0-8658 GCA_046732875.1 Verrucomicrobiota bacterium
CCGATCGCGTCGAGAATGACCTGGCCAGCAGTCATGGCGACCACGAGGATGATCGTGGCATAAATGCAAGCACGCAGCGCCGTCCAATGCCGGTCTGCCCGGCTGAACGAAGCAGTCAGCCCGGCGAAAAGCGCCAAGGTCGCGATCGGGTTGATCGTCGTGAAGAGCGTAGCAAAATCCTTGCTGATTTTAATTAACAGAGGCGACATGAGTAAATGTGCGCTGCCGTTTTAAACAAACCGCAGATCAATGGCGAGACAAAGCTATCGGCGGCCGTTTGTGGATGGAACGCGTGAAATGATTTCTTTCGATTCAGCCCTTTTAACGTTCAACGCTGCAACGGCTGCGTAGCAACGGCCAGGCTTTCAATCACGTGGCGACCGCCTTTCCTTTTTAATTTCTAGTTTGCGATTCGACTCGCAGCGAATGGAGCGACCGGAATAAGCGACATGGCCGGTAAAAGCCGTGAGGTAGCGGTCGAGCGATGCGGGAAGCAGCCGAGATACAATCCTCACGCCCGACCACGTTCCATTCGTGCACAAACAGAATTCGGGACCCCCAACCGTAATTGATCGAAGCCCTCTGAACCGGATCAAGTGAGATTCCTTTGCAGCTTGCTTGGAAGAGTAGGCAAACGCGTACAGTGGTCTAGTATGGCAGAGCAAGCGTTGGGCATCTCTCAAACTGAGGAAAGGCTTCGTGACTTTGTGCGCACAGCTGTGGCGAAGCTGCTGCTAACCCCGGCGGATGGGCCAACCAGCTGGGATGTTGACGCAGAATGGGAACGTGGTCCTGACGGAAATTTTCATGAGCGCACAAAACCCAGGCGACTTTCGGCGCCTCTGACAGACGAATGGCTTCAGTCAGTACCCGGCTATGATAGGTGTATCGAAGGGCTCAGATCTAAGCCCACGATAGCAAAACACTTAGATCGGTTGGTGGGAACCAGCGACGCGGCCTCTCACCTCGATGCAAACACAATCCTGTGGGCGCTCGTACATGCGATGGTGAATAAAGAGGGATCCTTCGTGTTCTCAGACGAGAAATTCGATCGTAAATGGCGAGAGTTTGCCGACTTTTTTAGCGCCGAAACGATTTCGTCTAAACTGATCGCTCCGCTTCCGTATCTGCTCGCACCGTTCCCGATACATCTGAACAACGAACTGACTCTTGACCAACTTACCGATCCAGAAGTGACACAGTGTTGTAATGTCGGAGTCCTTCGGCCACTATCGCGCCGCTTTCCAGTTATCGTAAAAGGCGCCGCAGTGGGGATCAGGCGGATAACGTGTTCGCGCAAGCTGATTGGACCGGGCGAGGAACCGGGTTTGCTGTCATCTCTTGATTCGACGGATGAGGGAACGTTTGGCAATCGTCCGACAATTCGAGATGACTTGATCGTCGACGACGTGCTGTCCGCCCTACGACTTTTTAAGCACATCGGCGTCAGCTGTACCGGCTCAGTGCAGTGGTGCGAAACATTTCCGGGCACGGGCGTTAGGTACCGCGTGCTGCGATCAACTCCGCTTGGTGGACACTTCGAACTTGGTGCAGCAGAAGTTCCCGAGTTTCTTGGCCTCTGGCGCCTTTTGGAAGGCGGAGCGGGCCGACTCGGATTTATCATTCACCGCTTTAACCTTGCATTTGACCGCGGACTTTTGGTCGACCGCATCGTTGATCTCGTTATTGCCGCGGAGTCGCTTTTGTTGCGCGATCTGACCGAGCGCGGCGAAATGCGCTTCCGATTCGCTGTTCGAGCAGCCAAATTCATTGAGCACCCGCACTACAGTGAGCGTGACGTTTTTCGCGTTATGCGCCGCGCCTACGACGCAAGGGCGCGGTGGTGCACGGCGGCTCGCCATCGGATACCAGGCTGCCCGATAATGTGTCGGCAACCTTGCCTATGTTCATTGATGCTGTAGAGGAACTCGTGCGGATTGGGCTTCGGAAGGCCCTGTCAATGAGGGAGGCGGTAAATCAGCTTAGTGAGTCCAATTATTGGGATTCCCTGATTCTTAGCGGTACGTAACCTTGGGTCGAGAGCACTCGGAAGACTCGGAAAGGCTTCTGATCTTGAACTTCTGCAGAAAATTTTGGATCGAATGAAAGTAGAGGCAGCCGCCACTGTTTTGGATCATCGCTTTGTTGCCGCAAAGATTCGGGTTGACATACTGGTTCGGTCATAAGAAGCTCTTATTGCATGTTTGGCCCGTCTTTAGCGGCGGTAAACCAAACTTGCTCGGGCCGTCGAAAGGCGGCCCTCCCTATTTTCGGACGATTCCTAGTGCATCCTTAGGAGACGCGTGCTTAAAGCATACTCCAGGGAGGCACTGGTCAAAAAATTTGTCTATTCCGTATTTGGCTACAAGCGGTGTAGGCTTTGACTCGCGCTTTAACAGTGCAAACGCTACGCAATCAGCAAGCTGAATAAAAAAGGACTGTTGGGATTTCTTAAACACTGGGTCTTCAATTATTCGCTCCAAGGGGATATTTTTAGCTTTCGCCGCACCCCATCCGCCAAACTTAGAAGGGATGGGATTAAAAACAGTCATCTTGCGAAAAACCTTCGTGATCTCCGGTTCCCTGCTTGCGTCGGCGATGATCATTGCCCTTGCAGCAAGCTTCAGCAAACGTTGCTCGATCCTCTGGTGAACCTGTGGCGAAACGAGTTGATGCAGATCCGCCAAAATCGTTTTGCGTGTAAGCGTTTCAGTTGTGTCGATATGGAGCATGGTCCGCTCAATTCGATTTAACAATCTATCCCAAGCGTCTAACTGAGGGTCGCGTCTGCCCTTTCGCTCGAGGCAAATGTTAAACAGCACGACCTCCGGCAGTGTCGCGACTAATCGAAGCAGTCCATGAAAGATCCGTGAGCGAGCATGTTTTCCTATTACTTGTTCAGAAATTCTGCCTCGCCCCGAAACCAGATCTCGGGCATGAATTTCCTTGCGGATAAAAACACCGTAATCCTCTTTCAAGAGGCTACGATGCTCTCTTACGAGTCGGAAGCACTCATGCCAACGCCGATCCAAGATACCGATCGCAGAAAGGCAAAAATGATTCTCATTATATGACTCATCGACGTAAAAATAGCGAGTTGACATACCGGTAGAGTTCCTCGGATTCCCACTACTCCGGATTTTGTTTCGCCACCACCCTGACTGCAATTCAAATTCAAACGACGGCCGCGTTGACTGGGCTTCCTTATCCCGCAGAGTCGACTGTGGCCATTAACCCATCATAGCATTCACACTTTATTCGGATAAATCCCCGTGCTTTATTCGGCCTCATGTGCGATGCCCGAAATGCCAGCTTAGCGATGTGATAGCGATGAGTTTCGAACCTTCGTATATTCCCCGCATCCCATCAATGCAGGAAGTACTTGAAGAACTTTTTGCGAAGTACTCTGCGCGCGAATTTGTTCAAGGAATCGCTACATCCCTTGATTTTGCCAAGCGAGGTTTACCCGCCGATCGCGAGTGTGTTTTAGAGATGCTTCTCGAAAATGGAGAAGTAATGCAAATCAGTCGAATTTCCGCGCGGAGGGAACGTCTGTTTTGCGCGTTGAAGGATTACGAGCGAATGAAAAGTGTCTGATGTTCTGTCATGATTCGGCATTAAAGCTTCTGTGTAGTTTTCCGTCGAAAAGCGGTGTTTCGAGAAAACCAAAGATTGGATTTTATGTCGATGGCAAGGAAGTCATTCCAGCATCGCCCGGGAATAAAAGGGATCGGTCGCCGCGATAGCTCCGCGGCGATTCGAGTAATGGCGCGGGGATTACACCAACGAAAAGAAACATCGTTGCAAGCTCTAAATAAAAGGCTTGGGACGACAAAATCGTGATGTCATCCCGATACCTTGTGGACGAAGGCCGCCGTCGTCGCTCCAGCAAAAATCCACGGCGCGATCGACAGAATCTTGTCTGATTTTTCGAGATTGTGTTTGGCGCATAGCAGTCGAACATTGGCGGCAGTTAGACTGCTTCCGCCCTTCGAAAACGGGATATCATGATCGAAGTGCAGATTTTTCGTTGAGCCGCATTGCACGCATTGGCCGCGATCGCGTCGCCAGACTTCGACTTTCACTGGCGTTGGAATCAATCGATTGTGCGGAAGTTCAACAACGCGTCCGAATGATTTCTTGTCAACAGGTTTCAGCGAAAACTTGAACACCTTGCGCTTTCCGTCCGAAACCATATTCTCATCGATCAACTCGAAGAAACCTTTGTAACTCCAGATCCCCCGCGAAATCTTTTCATAGACTTTGATTAGCTCCGGGTTCTCGCGCAGACCGCCTTTGAAATCCATTGCTGCACGAAAGAACTTGCCATTCTCCGTCCACGATCCGCGAGGTGTCGTTAACGGCTGATCGACTTCTTTCGGATTCGCTCCGCCTTGCCGCTGCGGTTCATCGTGACCTTCATACGTGAGCATGCCCGTGACGGGGTCGAGCGCGTCTGCATACGGCGCGTCCTCGCGCACCGACATCAAGAACACGGAATACTTCTTTCCCACTCCAAAGTTCATCCCCTTCTGGAATGATGCTCTCTCCGCCGTCACCACGTCGTGATAGCTGATGATGTCGTCAACTTCCATTTGCGTTCGATTGGAGAAAGACGTTCTGGTTGTGCCACTCGAGAAGATCGCGAGTTGGTCGCTCAATATCAGCCGCTGGAATAGAAATCGGGGTTCCTCGAAGCGGGTAATAGCTTCGACCATTTTGATAGTCGTGTCGCAGGCGATCGCTGACTTCCAAAGTGTAGTTCGGCGTCACGGTCAGATAGCCTTGCTCGAATAAGCGATGAAGATCTGCCCTGAGAAGTAACCCGTTTCGAACTTCATGAGGCCCTTCCTTCGCGAACGGGCGAATATGCGCTGCCTCAAGCGCGGGCAATAAATGCTCTTGAGTTACTGCACACGCGCGGTTGTACGCTTCAGTGACTGAAACGCGGAATGCTCCTTGGCCAAGTCGCGGCCGAACCAAAACAGGAGAACCATACCGTGGCGATTCAACGCCATTTTCCGACTCGGCGACGCGTAATTCTTGATCGGGCTGAACTCGTGCCAGACATTCCGCCCAAACTCGCGCTCCTTCTCCAACATCCAAGTCATATACAGTGTGACGAAGATTCGATTCAGCCCAGTCACGCGGCTGCGGAATCCATTCATCACGTGAAAAGAAGATCGCGTTAACGACGACACTACAGCCAATTTGCAAAATTCCCTTCTGAGGCGCTGCCTTGATCTTTGCCCGAATCTTCTCAAGTCGCGCATGCATCTCTTCAAATGAAGCCGAGCCATTCGCTGTGCCGAAGCACTCCCATGCTAGCCATTCTGGTAGCTCCGAGTATCGCGCGAAGTACCCGAATCCGGCGATGGCACGATGTGGAGCTTTGAGTTTAAAGAAAAATGGCGAGAACTCGGGCGCTCGAAACGGTTGTGTTGTGGTTGGCTTCCAAAAGTTGACCTCATCCCACGAACGCTGCTGGCTCAAATAACTGTACCAGTCGAAGTCAGTTATCGCGATTGTGCCTGGATGCGCCATCGCGCGCGATTAAAAACCAAGGCGTTAAGATCGACAATCAGGAAAGCGAGCCGCGTGCGCTGCCAAGACCTCCAGCCGTGATTGTTTTGCAACGGAGAATGTTTTAAACATGTGCGTTTATGCCACGCCAGAAGAATTCATGGGCTGACAATCTCGTGCGTGCGCCTTGGTGGGTCAGCGCGGCGCTGGCATTGCTCGCCTTCATAATGCTGGTGAGCGTACTTCCGGCGACTGTCGCAAACAGTGTGCTGGTAGTAGGCATCCCTTTCATGCTGCTAATGCTTAGCGCGTTATCGGCTTTTCGATCGCTGAGGACTAAGTTACTGCTCGGCGGACAAACTAGCCTCGATTCACTCCGCGATTTGCCGTGGAAACGCTTCGAAGACGTGCTCGCCGAAGCATATCGCCGACAAGGTTACCAAGCGAAAGAAATGCTTGGAATTGGTGCAGATGGCGGCGTTGACCTCCTCCTCCGCAAAAACGGAAATCTCGTTGTCGTCCAGTGCAAAAGGTGGAAAGGCAAACCGGTACGAGTGCAGATAGTGCGCGAGCTCTATGGCGTCATGATCGATCAACGTGCCTCCGCTGCGAAACTCGTGGCGACGACAAGCTTTACTCCCGATGCGGTCGCGTTCGCAAAGGGCAAGCCGATTGAACTCGTCGACTCGAATGCGCTCCTACGCCTTGTGCGCGATGTGCAAACAACCAGCCGCATCGCGATTAGATCTGATGAGCCCGACCATCTCACACCCAATTGCCCAAGGTGCAGTACGCCGATGGTTTTGCGCGAAGCTCGGCGCGGCCCGAACCCGGGAGAAAAGTTCTGGGGCTGCGTCAATTATCCAAGGTGTCGCGGCACGCGATCGCTTTGAACTCAGGCTAAGGCCTCCGCGCAATCCGCTCGATTTCCGCCTAACGCGGTGATACAACGATTTCGCCATGGGCATGTATGATCGCGACTATATGCGCGAGGGCGATGATCCTGCCGATTCGTGGAAATCAGGCTATGCAATTAAGCGCTGGCTAACCATCGGTATCATCGCGGTCTCGCTGCTTACATCCGTCGTGTTTCTCGCTCGTTCGATCGGAATCCCAAAACTTTTCAAGTCGGGCGCGCCCGTTGCCGAAAAGGGTTCGCTGCGCGTAAATATCAACACAGCTACAATCGAGGAACTCAAAACACTACCGGGAATCGGTCCGGCAAAAGCAAGATTAATCGTCGCCAACCGGCCGTATCAACGCGTCGAGGACTTGGCGAAAGTTCAGGGAATTGGGCAAAAGCTAGCAACGGATCTTCGGCCGATGATTAAGATCGACGGCAAGACAGAACGCTTGCCGTCACGCTGATAAACAGCCAAAACTTCGTTTCGGCGAGGCGCCGAAACCAGCACGCGAGGCGCGTACGCTCCCCGGGCCCGAGACGTACTCCTCCATATGGGGTGAGGGCCTTTGCCGCCTTCGGCGATGAAACGGTCGATCCGCGCAGTCACAACGGGCAGCGGCACCAAGCCGAGCTCGAGCACAGTCGCGCCCGCGCGCGACGCGAATCCCAGACCAAATGATCGCAAAATTCATGTATCATAACCGGCTTACGATACGTAATGAAGAGCGGTGTTAGCTCAGCTGAGCCATTGGTTAGATGTCTTGGGGGAATAGCTTCACCTTCGGCTCGATTCAGAAACGGAAGGACCTACTTCGGCGGTAGCGTTGCTGGCATGTCGGAACTGAACATATCCACGGCAACGAGCCACCGGCCGTCCGCTTGTCTGCGTACGACCGTGACAAACTTGCCGTAGTCCTGAACCGGCTTGGGCACGCCGGGAGGTGCGATCGTCATGTTGTAAGTGCCTAGCACGTACGCGAGGTCCTCGCGGCCCTCCACTTTTTCGTTTTTGAGCTTGAACTCGGTGATCGGCGGGAATTTCTCCAACCACGCGCGGATCGCCGTGCGGCCTTTAACCGCCGGCTCATTGGGCGGATTGAGAACCCCATCGCCAAGAAAGAGGGCCGCCCAAGTCGCGAAGTCCTTAGCGAGTGCGGCCTTCATCGCGATCTGAGTGGCTTCATCGATCTTCCTGACGTCCTCCTGTGACAGGCCCTTGTCGGTCTGCGCCTCGGAAGGCAGTGAGACTAACCAAGCCCACGTCGCGAGAGCGATGACATTCAGCGTTCGCATTTTCATCTCCGTCTTCGGCCGGTTCACGGTACCCACGGCCGACCGAGCGGCAACAGAATCGGACAGTGCGAATATAATTCGAGGATTCGTCTGTCAGGCGACGTCGAGCTAAGCCGCTTATGATGCACCAGCGGCCGTTTTTTACGCGGAGAAGGTTCGGGGTTGCTGGTGATGGACGAATTTCAATGGAGCTGAGGGATCAGCGACATAGAAGGTAAAGTGACGAGGGTAGGAGCGAGTGAGCGTGGGCAGCGAATGAGTTTTCAAATGTTTGCTACGTTGATCAGAAGAGGAGATATCTATCGGAAACGCGTTTTGCGTTCTTCCCCGCTAGCTTTTATGCGGGACGCAGCAGGTCACCGTTGTGCCGCGAGGTTTCATCGACTCGATCTTAAGGATGGCACCAATGGCGTGCGCTCGATACTTCATGATAAGCATGCCGAATCCGCGCCCACCACGCCGGCGTTTCGCGTAACCATTGTCGCTCACCGTCAGCACAATCGCATCCTTGGTGCGCTCCAGAGAAATCGTGATCTCGCTCGCATTGGCGTGCTTCAGTGAGTTCGCCACCGCTTCCTGGGCGATGCGGTAGAGGTTAACCGCCACGTTGTGATCCATTCGCAGGGAGCGGGGGCAGTGACAGCTGCAGCTCACATCGCCGCTCATGCGCGAGCAAAGTTCGCGCAGGGCGGAGGGCAATCCCGACGCGCCGATGTCCATCGGATGTAGTCCGCGCGCCAAATCCCGTGCCATTTGGGCGTTCGCACTCAGTGTCTCTGCAGCTTCGGCCAGAGAATCCGCTGCCGCCTTACTTTGCCTCTCGATTGCGTGGGCGCGCGACTTCAGGAGAAGGGCCGTCGCCGTTAATTCCTGGCAAAGGGTGTCATGCAGATCGTGGCTGATACGGGCCCGTTCCTGCTCTGTAATGAGGAGAATCT
>JBKPOB010000113.1:0-3724 GCA_046732875.1 Verrucomicrobiota bacterium
CTCTTGAGTCGGTCGTCGCCAATGACCCGCGTTATCAACGGGACGGGTACATTTTCTTGCGCGACGCGCTCGACTTCACAACCAAGCAACAAAAGAAAATCAAAGGAGTTAGCGTGCGTCATGTAACCGGGCCTGAATTGCTCGACGGCGCGCGGCAGTACGCCCTGAAGGAGTTCGGCCCCATGGTTATGACCGTGTTCGATAGCTGGGGCATTCATTCCTGCGAAGACATCGGGCACATGGTGTTTAATCTGATCGGCGCGGGTGTTTTCGGAAAAACCGAGGAAGATTCGATCGAAGACTTCAAGAAGGTTTACGATTTTGAAGATGCGTTTGTACGACCGTTTACGCCGGTAAAGCCGGAACGCCCTGAACCGCCCGCTCCCAGAGCCGCCACGTCGACGAAGTAATTCTGCCAGGGTGAATTGAACAAAAATTTCACACTGGCTGTCGGTCCTCAGTTATCTGACCACCGATTGCTGGTTTTTAACAACGATCAGAAATTCAAATGTTTCAGTAATGCATTGCATCCAAGTATCGAAACTTGTCGCACCTGTTCTATTCTTTGCCATGTTTAACTTGAAGGCTGCGCCGCCTGAATCGTCTCCGCTAATCAGTTTCCCGCTAAGCACGGCCCAAAAATGGATTTTGCCCAACGGTCTGACTGTCATCGTGCAGGAGGACCACAGCGCGCCCGTAGCGAGTGTGCAGGCGTGGTGTGCCACCGGAAGCATCGATGAAGACCAGCATCTCGGCGCGGGGTTGTCGCACATTCTCGAGCACATGCTCTTTAAGGGAACAAAAACGCGGTCTGCCAATCAGATTGCGCAAAGCATTCAGGACGTTGGCGGATACATCAACGCCTACACTTCTTTCGATCGAACGGTTTTTTGGATTGACGTTCCGAAGGATGGCGTCAGCACCGCGCTCGGGGTTTTGACCGATGCGATGATGAATTCCACCCTCCCACCAGACGAGTACAAAAAAGAGCAGGAAGTTATCCGACGCGAGTTCGCCATGGGAATGGACGATCCCGATCGCATGGCAGGTCTGCTGCTTTTTGGGACCGCATATCAGCGGCATCCGTATCGGTTTCCCGTAATAGGCGACCAAGAGATTTACAACCAGCTTACGCAGGAACAGGTGATGCAGTACTACAAAACTCGGTACGTGCCGAACAATCTCACCTTCGTCATTGTCGGCGACGTGAATGGAGAAAAGGTGCAGCAGCAGCTAAGCGAGTTGTTTAAGACCAATCCGGAGCAATCGCTCAAGCCGGTATTCATTCCGTCCGAACCGCCGCAACTTGGCCGCCGGGAAGTGCACAAGGAATTTGCGACCGAGTTGACCCATCTCTCGATGGCGTGGCATATCCCCGAGGTGACGAGCCCGGACGTTCCCGCGCTGGATCTGCTCTCCACTATTCTCGGCGACGGCCGGAGCTCGCGCCTCTATCAGCGCGTGCGCGAAGAAGCAGGGGTCGCATTTGGCATATCCGCATTTTCCTACACACCGGGCGATCCCGGTCTTTTTGGGATCGATGCCACACTTGATCCGAAGAAACGCGCAGCTGCCGAGCAACTGGCGCTCCAAATTGTCGACGAGGTAAAACACACTGGTGTGACCGCAGACGAATTGGATAAGGCGAAGAAGATCACGCTAAGTCAGCATCTCGGCGCGCTGACTACGATGCGCGGTCAGGCGTCGGATATTGGCTCGAATTGGTTACTTACGCGCGATCTCAATTTCAGTCGTCATTATCTGGATGCGGTCCAGAAAGTGACGCTCGATGACGTGAAGCGCGTCGCCAAAGCTTACCTTACCGAGAACAATCTGACGGTCGTCTCGTTGAATCCAAAGGGCTCGCTTAGGGACAAGGCTGAGCTTGTGAAACCGCTTGTCGCTGGTGAGATTCAAAAATTCGAGCTCTCGAATGGATTGCGATTGCTCGTGCGCGAAGATCATCGATTGCCGCTCGTAGGAATCGGTGCGGTTTTTCGCGGTGGTTTACTGGCTGAAACGTCGCAGGACAACGGCATCACGCGTTTGATGGCGAAAGTGCTTTTGAAGGGAACCAAGACGCGCACCGCTGAGCAAATCGCCAACGAGCTTGAATCCGTTGGCGGCTCAATTTCAAGCGAGGCTGGAAACAACAGTTTTAGCGTGTTGGTAGATGTGATGAAACCGGATGTGAAACTCGGCTTGAGTCTGCTTTCGGACGTGTTGCTCAACGCCACGTTTCCAGAAAAAGCGATCGCGCGCGAAAAGGAGATTCAGATAGCAGCCATCCGGCAGGAGGAAGAACAACTCACCAGCGTCGCGCGTAACATCATGCGACAAGCGTTGTTTCCGCAGCACCCGTATGCCTTGCGTTCGAACGGTTCGCTGGATGCCGTCCAGCATCTGACCCAAAAAGATTTGCTCGATTTTCGCGATCGTTACGTGGTCGCAAAGAACGGCGTGGTCTATGTCTTTGGTGATGTTAACGCGGCCGAGGTAAAGCAGCTCATCGAGCAAGCACTCGGGAATCTGAAACCTGGCGCGCTCGCTTTGACTGACGCAAAGCCTTCCGTGCCGCTGGTGAAAACGGAAAACGTCGAGAGCCGCAGAGACAAGGCGCAGGGTGTGATGATGGTCGGCTTCCGCGGCGCCAGCCTGTCCAGTCCCGATCGACACGCGCTGGAATTGATCGACGAAGCAAGCAGCGATCTCGGGTCCCGTTTTTTCATTCGGATTCGCGAACAAATGGGTCTGGCCTATTACGTTGGCGCCAGCGAGATGCAGGGGCTCGTGCCGGGACTGTTCGCCTTTTATTTAGGAACGGATCCCCAGAAGATCGAGCCGGTGAAAGCTGCGTTCCTGGACGAAATTCACAAGCTCGCGAACGAAGGTCTTACGCCTGTGGAGTTAGAGCGCGCGAAAAAGAAGCTGATCGGCCAACAGGAGATCGCCAATCAAAGCAACGACGCCTTTGGTTATCACTGCGCGTTGGATGAGCTTTACGGGCTTGGTTTCGATTACTACAAGCAACTCGAACACGACGTGAACGCCGTCACGCTTGAAGACATCAGGAAGGTGGCTGCGAAATATTTTCGTGATCAACCATATGTTTTGGCAACGGTGCGACCGCCGGACAAAAAGTGACGAGTGACAAGTGATGAGTGATGAGTGATGAGCAAAAGCGTGCTATTCTAAGAAGACTCATCACCCGTCACCCGTTACTCATCACTTCTTCATATGGCTGAAGTCCAAAAAACCGTCCAGACCGGCGAGATGACCCAGCGCTTCATCGAGTTCGTGATGATGCATGCGCAAAATGCGGCGCTGTTTCTTGGTCAGATTCCAAACCCAAAAACTGGCGAAGCCGAAATCAATCTGGACCTGGCGCGGATGTTTATCGACCAACTAGAGATGGTTCAGGAAAAGACGCGCGGCAATCTCACCAACGAGGAAGCCGCGGTCCTAAAGAACACGCTGGCGAATTTGCAGATGGCCTTCGTCGAAGTTTCGAAGGAGATGGGCCCAGGAAAAACGGAATCCGCTCCCGCCCCGGCGCCGCAGCCTGAACCGACAGAAACTGCCGCCGCGGAAACAACCGAACCTGCGGCGACGCCTCAGTCCGAATCGGAATCGCGCAAGAAATTCACGAAGAGCTACGGCGCGTAATTGGAGGGCGGAGCCCCTCCATTGAATAACGCGACCTCACACCCGCTCGCGCGCGTAT
>JBKPOB010000114.1:0-34483 GCA_046732875.1 Verrucomicrobiota bacterium
CCTGCAATGTTGGACCGACATCGTGTGTGCCGGTCACGGCATCCTTCACAACTAAATCGGCGCGATTGACAAGAGCCGACTTAATCTGCGCAGGTGACCAATCGTTATGCAGTTGCAGCAGCACGGCTGCTCCGCCGGCGATATGCGGTGTTGCCATCGAGGTACCGGTAAAGAACGCCCAGCCTGAACCATCGTCCGGGCAGCCAGCCGGCTTGCCCACGCACGTGATCGAACTGAGTACATTTACGGCGACCGAGGCTACGTCGGGCTTAACAGCAAAGTCGACGAGTGTTGGGCCCTGACTGCTGTTGCCGTACGCAATGTCTGCATTTTCCGGATTGATGAATTCGTCGAACGTCGCCACAGCCGACGCAGTGGTTACTCCGGAGGCTCGCAGGTCTGCTCCATCGTTCTTGCTGATCATGACTGCGGGTATGTCATCGTCGAAGCCGGCCGTTCGAGCCATTGCAATCGGGTCTCCAGCAACGTTATTGATGATGAGAACAGCAATTGCGCCTGCCGCTTTGGCATTGGCGACTTTCTGACTGAAGGTGCACGTCCCGCGGTCGATGATTGCAAGCTTGCCTGCAGCAGCCGGGTCAACGCTGGTGCAACCATTGGAATGGGTGTCGAAGAGATCAAACGACGCTTCAGGTAATGGGTCGAAATCACCCACTGCGGCGCCAACCGTTGTTCCACCGCCCGCTGGATACGTAAACGGCTGGCCGACGAAATGCTGGTTCGTGCTGCCGCCGACCGTGATGATCTTGCGTGCGCGACCTGGGGACTCAAGCGTGCCTTGGCCGGGACCGCTGTTACCAGCGGCAACAGCCACAACTACTCCGGCATCGACGGCATTGTCGAGGCCCATCGCGAGCAGATCGTTGTTTCCGTGATAAGTGCCACCCAGTGACAGGTTGAGAACATCCATGCCATCCTCGATTGCTTCATCAACGGCGTTCAGGATGTCTTCACTGCGGGCGTTCAACACGTCACCGGGGAAAACATTGTAATTGCCCAGCCACGCTCCGGGAGCGATGCCGGACATGTCATCGATGTTGACGCCGTTCACAACAGCAGTTTTGCCGGTCACGCCGGCCGCAATGCCAGCGGTGTGTGTGCCGTGATCCTGGATTGCTTGCGCGTCCAGACCTTGGTTGTGAGCCTTATTGTAGAAAACTTTTGCCACGATCACTTTCTGTGTGACGTAATTGCAATCCTGATCCTCGTGATGGGAAGCGCTATCGGCTGCGTCGCACTTTGGAAAACCCGGGGGATAGCTGAATCCCGTAGGATCGAAGAATGGATGCGTCTCGTCGATACCGGTGTCGATGTCGCCGATCTTAATACCGGCGCCAGCCGTTGCCCTGCCACCCGCGGCGGTCCAAGCGTCAGACGCGTTAATGATCTTATAGCTCTCGCTCAGAGTCGGGTGGTAAAGCGCATTGTATTCGGCACTCTGCACCATTGGTGCGGCTGCGATTGTTGCGAGTGGCGTTCCGTTGAGTTGCACCGCCACCGCGTTAAGTGAGACATCGTACTCGCTCGTAACCCTTGCTCTGGGCGCATTCGCTCGCAGCCAACGTTTGAATTCGTTTCGTCCAGCATTCAACTGGGCGCGATACGATCTCACGGCATTGCTGTTGAAATCAATTTTCCTGCCGTGTGCTGGCTTGGTACGAGGACTCGTACTTAGGGGATCACCTTTGAGTTGCACGACGGCGCTCAAGCGATCCACGTCGAGGCCGCGGGTGAAGGCGTCAGCGTTTGGATTCGGTCGAGGCGAGCCGCCTACACCAAATGCAATAACGCCCAAGCCAATAGCAGAGAATATCAGGATTGTAGCGAGTATTTTTTTCATAGATTTGTGATGAGTGAAGTTTCTGACGTTTCCTAGCGCGAGGTTATTTGTCAACTTTGTTCCCATTAGAACGCACGCGGTGTCGTTGATGCCGCCAACAGTCAGAGACAGTCATTGAGGATCAGAGTGGTCATCACGGCGCGCACGCCGCCTGCTAGCGAGCACTTTCGTACCCGCATCCTTGTTTTGGAAATTGCGCCTATTTTCATAGGGAACTCCATGTTGGTAAAGCTTATATAGCAAAACCAGTGCCAACGTTAAGCGTGCTTCGCAGGAACACCATAAGCGCTACGTAGTAAGGAGCTAAAAGAATGATCTAGTTCTCGGCAATTTTTGCTGTTGCCGCCCGAACTCGTAAGCCCTTCCGACAATTGTAATGTATCCCCGACGATTTCCTTAGCTTGCGCGAACTTTGAAGGGCAGGCCCTACCAGCATTTTCATCTTCAGTCACCTTGCCCAACTGCGTCAGCAAAGGCAACGTTGCCTGCCTTTAAATCCATCTCAAGTTCGGCTGGCGTGCCAAACACACGCGCACGCGCGTCGTCGAATTCGCCTTCCCATCGCGCCACAACGATCGTGGCCAGGCAATTACCGATCACATTCACGCACGTGCGGCCCATATCCATCAACTCGTCCACGCCGAAAATAATTGCCACACCGATCGGACCGAGACCTGATGGCAAAAAACTGTTCAGCGTCGCAAGCAAAATGACTAGCGACGCACGCGGCACGGCGGCCACACCTTTGGACGTGAGCATGAGCGTGAGCATCATCACGATTTGTTGACCGAAGCTCATGTGCCAGCCCATGGTCGTCTCGGCAGCTTGCGCGACAAACACGGAAGCGAGGGCGAGATAAAGCGTCGAGCCATCGAGATTGAATGAATACCCCGTTGGCATCACAAATCCCACGATGTGTCGCGGCACCCCGAAACGCTCCATCGATTCCATCGCTTTAGGCAGCGCCGATTCACTGCTGGTGGTCGCGAATGCGAGCGTCGCCGGCTCGCGGACCGCCCTGATAAATTGTCGCAACGGCACGCGCGCGATGAGAATAACCAGCCCGAAAACGACGATGATGAAGATAGTCAGAGCGAGGTAAAGCGACAGAATCAATTTTCCCAGATTTACGAGCACCCCGGGGCCTTGCGTGCCGATCGTGTGCGCCATAGCCGCGCCGACGCCGATTGGCGCGAACAGCATCACGTAGTTTGTAAATTTGAACATGACCTGGGAGAGGCTCTCCATCGCACGAACAATTGGCTGTCCCTTCTCGCCAATCGCTGAGACCGCGAGCGCGAAGAGCACGCTAAACGCAACGATCTGCAAAACGTCGCCGCGCACCATCGCTTCGATCACGCTCGAGGGAAACGCGTGGACGATTGTTTCGACAAGAGTCTTTGGGTGACTTTGTCCGATTGTCTTAATTACGTCGGTGTTGGTGACGGCGAGAGTTACGCCTGCGCCAGGCTTTGTGAAATTGACTACAGCCAAGCCAATGAACAACGCCGCCGTAGTGACGATCTCGAAATAGGCGAGCGCTTTCACGCCCATCCGTCCCACTTTTCGCAACGCACCTGCGCCCGCGATTCCAACCACGATGGTCGAGAAAACCAGGGGCGCGATGATGGATTTGATCAGGTTAATGAAGATGTCGCGCAAAAAATAGACCGCGTTTCCCCAATCGGGCCGCAGCCAGCCAATCAAACCACCGACAACCAATCCGATCATGATCTGCATCGTCAGAGAGGGCCGATACCAGGGACGCCGCGTCGGTGGAGAAGTCGGGGCGCTCATTGCATGGTCATTACCACAAAGCGAACTCGGAAGACAGACTGCCAGTCTGTCAAACGACCGGCCAGCTGACAGCTCGCTAGCCCGAGTCAGGCAGGGCGCCTGACTTCCATTCCGATCAATCGATCAGGCGGCGATTGATTTCGCCGTAAGCATCGACCCGGCGATCTCGCAGAAATGGCCAATGCGTGCGCTGCTCATTTACGCGGTCCCAGTTCACATCGGCGATCACAATCTCTTCTTGGTCGACGGAACCTTTCGCAATGATTTCGCCGTCCGGCCCGCAAACAAAGCTTTGTCCCCAGAATTCTATGCCATCGCCGCCAGCAGGTGCTTCATGGCCGACGCGGTTTGGGACCGCGACATAGCAGCCATTCGCGATTGCGTGGCTGCGCTGGATCGTTTCCCAGGCGGCATGTTGCGCTGCGCCGAACTCCTTCTTTTCCGAAGGATGCCAGCCGATTGCCGTTGGATAAAAAATAATCTCCGCGCCGTGCAACGCAGTCAGGCGCGCCGCTTCCGGATACCATTGGTCCCAGCAGACACAAACGCCTATTTTGCCCTGTGCTGTTGGCCACGCTCGAAATCCGAGGTCGCCTGGCGTGAAATAAAATTTCTCGTGATACAGGGGATCGTCCGGGATATGCATCTTGCGATATTTGCCGAGCAATTTTCCATTCGCGTCAATGATTGGCGCCGTGTTGTGATAAACGCCGGCGCTTCGTTTCTCGAAAAGTGAGGCAATAATCACCGCGCCGATTTCTCGCGCTACGTCTCCCAATGCCGATGTCGAGGTGCCCGGAATTTCCTCAGCCAGATCGAAATTCTTGTGATCTTCTGTCTGACAAAAATATTGCGACCGAAAAAGCTCCGGTAAACAAACGATCTGCGCGCCGTTTGCCGCCGCGTCGCGAATGAGTTCGATCGCGCGCGCGAAGTTTTTCTCCGGCTCCGGGCCGCATCGCATCTGGATAAGAGCGATCTTCGTTCGTTCGGTACGCATTGATCGGATCCAAGTTGGATGACAGGCAACCCTGCCTGTCTCGGACGACATGCTGCCAGCATGTCGACGATCGGGCAAGCTGGCAGCTTGCCCGCCGAGTCAGGCTAGCAGCCTGACTTCCGTTTCTCACGCCGTTGCTTACTTCACCGAATCCGCCGGCATGATTTTCACGCTTTCGATCACGATGCGTTTTGTTGGCTTGCTCACTTCACCCATGCCGTTGTTTGTGACCGGTGTGTCTCCGATTTTTTCCAAAACATCCGCGCCTTTGATCAATTTGCCGAACGTGGTGTATTGCCCATCGAGGCGCCGAACGGGAGCGAGGCAGATGAAGAATTGCGAACCGGCCGAGTCCGGATCAGGCCCGCGCGCCATCGAGATGACACCCCGATCGTGGGAATGATTGTTGAATTCGGCCTTGATTTTGTATCCCGGATCGCCTTGTCCGTAAGTACTTTCTTTGGCCGGATCTTTCGAATTCGGGTCGCCTCCCTGAATCATGAATCCTTTGACGATTCGGTGAAAGATGGTGCCGTCGTAAAAGCCCTGACGAGCCAGCTTCTTGAAATTCTCGATCGTGTTCGGTGCAGCGTCAGTCCAAAACTGGACCACCATTTCGCCTTCGTTAGTCTTGATAACGGCGACTTCGTTTGAGGTGTTCATGGGAGCCTTTTCCTCCTTCTTTTCTTCGGCGGTCAAAACTGCCGGGCTGAGTAGTGCAAGAGCAAGGATGGTCGACAATTTCATGCTGACAAATGGCACCATTGCAATGTCATGTCGAGCGAAGTCGAGACATCTCTTGATGATGAATTAGAGATTCCTCGACTTCGCTCGCAACGACAGAGAAAAACGATTCATGGAACGTTGGCGCTGTATGTTCGGCACACGGTTATTCGGATTTGTTTCGTCATTCGTCATTGAGATTTCATCATTCATTTATGGTACTCTTGGAGACTCCGCACCTGCACTTTGCGTTTTTGCAGCGATCGGATCCCGTTCGCGCTGGCTAGTGCGGCGCGCACCGTGGTCATAATCGGAATTTTCGCTGCCAGCGCTGCATTTCGAATGACAACTTCGTGCTCGCGCGGAATTTTCCCGCTCGGCGTGTTGATGATGAAGTTGATGTCGCCATTCTTGATGCGGTCGAGCACGTTCGGTCGTCCTTCGTGGATCTTAAAAACCTTGGTCACTTTGATTTTCGCTTTCGTTAGCGCTTTTGCGGTTCCGCTGGTGGAAATGATTTCAAAGCCGAGCTTCACAAATTCCCGCGCCACCGGGATCACCGCTTCCTTATCGGCGTCCTTAACGCTGACGAAGACTTTCCCTTTTTTCGGTAGCGGCGGTGGCGCAGCCATCTGCGATTTCGCGTAGGCGAGGCCGAGATCGACATCCATCCCCATCACCTCGCCGGTGGATTTCATCTCGGGACCAAGCGAGATATCCAAACCTTCGTAGCGCAGAAACGGGAACACGGCTTCTTTTACGGAAAAATGTTTCGGTACGATTTCCTTGATGAAGCCAAGCTCGCGCAATGATTTTCCGGTCATCACTTTGGCAGCGAGCTTCGCAAGCGGGACACCGATTGCTTTGCTGACGAAGGGAACCGTGCGCGACGCCCGCGGATTCACTTCCAGTACGTAAACGTCATTGCCCTTCACAGCGAATTGCACATTCATCAGCCCGCGGACGTTCAACTCGCGCGCCATCGCCTTCGTTGCGGCTGAAATCTCATCTAGGACATTTTGCGACAACGAGAATGTCGGAATAACGCAGGCGCTGTCGCCGCTGTGAATGCCTGCCTCTTCGATGTGCTCCATGATTGCGCCTATCACAGTCGTTTCGCCATCCGAAATGCAATCGACATCGACTTCGATGGCGTCTTCCAGAAAACGATCGATCAGCACCGGACGATCGGGCGTTACAGCTATCGCGCTTGCCATGTACCGCCGAAGATCCTCCTCATTATAAACAAGCTCCATGGCGCGCCCGCCGAGAACGAAGCTGGGCCTAACGAGTACAGGATAGCCGATTTTTCTGGCTATCGCGACAGCCTCTTCAGTACTGATCGCCGATCCGTTTGGAGTTTGGCGCAAGCCCAATTTGTCCAGCATGGCTGCGAACAATTGTCGATCTTCCGCGGTCTCGATGCTTTCAGGCCGTGTGCCTAGAATTGGTATGCCTGCAGCTTTCAATCCGCTCGCCAGGTTCAGCGGTGTTTGACCTCCAAACTGGACGAACACGCCGTCGGGTTTTTCCTGATCGCAAATGTTGAGCACGTCTTCAAGGGTGAGCGGCTCGAAGTAAAGTTTGTCGCTAGTGTCGTAATCGGTGGACACCGTCTCTGGATTCGAGTTGACCATGATTGTTTCAAATCCGAGTTCACGCAGAGCGAAGGCGGCGTGCACACAGCAATAGTCGAATTCGATTCCCTGGCCGATCCGGTTCGGTCCGCCACCCAGGATGATGACTTTGCGCTGGGCGCTATCGCGCCGCTCATTCTCGTCACCGTAGGTCGAGTAATAGTATGGGGTGTAAGCTTCAAACTCCGCCGCGCAAGTGTCGACGAGACGATAAGTGGGCAGGACGCCTGCCAACTTCCGTCTCGCACGGATTTCACTCGCCTTGACTCCGTTCGCCACCGCCAGTTGTCGATCCGAAAAACCCAGCTTCTTGGCGCGGTGGAGATCTTTCGTCTTCAAACAGCGTGTCTCAGCTACGATCTCGGCCACGTTCCGCAAAAACCACTTGTCGATCCTCGTTAGATCAAAGACCTCATCAATCGACATTCCATCCCGAAATGCTTGGGCTAAATAAAAAATCCGCTCCGCGTTTGGGATCGCCAGCTTCAAACGCAGCGTCTCAGGATCGACGTCTTTATTTGCGCCATCGCCGCATAGACCGAAACGCTTGATCTCCAAACTCCGCAACGCTTTTTGTAGCGCTTCCTTAAACGTCCGTCCGATAGCCATCGCTTCGCCAACGCTTTTCATTCGCGTCGTAAGTGTCGCTTCCGCCTGTGGAAACTTTTCGAAGGTAAACCGAGGTACCTTCACCACGCAGTAATCAATGGTCGGCTCAAAGCACGCTGGCGTTTCACGCGTAATATCGTTTTTGATTTCATCGAGCGTGTAACCGACTGCGAGTTTTGCCGCGATTTTCGCAATCGGAAATCCCGTTGCCTTCGACGCCAGCGCGCTCGAACGCGAGACGCGCGGATTCATTTCAATTACAACCATCCGGCCGTTGTCGGGATGAACGGCAAACTGAATGTTCGATCCACCGGTCTCCACGCCAATCTCGCGAATGACGTCGAATGCGGCGTCGCGCATCAACTGATATTCCTTGTCTGTGAGCGTCTGCACGGGCGCGACAGTGATGGAGTCGCCAGTATGCACGCCCATCGGATCGAAATTCTCGATGGAACAAACAACCACGCAGTTGTCCATCCGGTCGCGCATCACCTCCATTTCGAACTCTTTCCAACCGACCAGCGATTCTTCGATCAACACTTCGTGGACAGGCGACAGATCAAGTCCTCGCGCGGCAATTACATCGAGTTCTTCGCGATTGTAAGCGATACCGCCGCCGCTTCCCCCTAGGGTGAACGCCGGGCGAATGATAAGCGGGAACGTCCCGATTTCACCAACGATCCGATCAAGGTCCGCAAGCGAACGCGCCACGCCCGAACGCGGCACGTCCAGCCCGATTCGCAACATCGCTTCCTTGAATAATTGTCGATCTTCACCTTTCGCGATAGCCTGGGCGTTTGCGCCTATCAATTTCACTCCGTGCCGTACCAGTGCGCCATTGCGATTCAATTCCATCGCAGCGTTAAGGGCTGTTTGGCCGCCCAAGGTAGGCAAAATGGCATCCGGTTCTTCGCGTTCCATGATCGCCTCGATCACTTCGGGTGTGATCGGCTCGATATAGGTGCGATCGGCAAATTCCGGATCGGTCATGATGGTAGCCGGATTGGAATTCACCAGCACAACCTCGTAGCCTTCTTCCCGGAGTGCCTTGCACGCTTGCACGCCGGAATAATCAAATTCGCAACCCTGTCCGATCACAATTGGACCGGAGCCGATCAGCAGGATTTTTTTGAGCTCGTTATTTCGCGGCATCTGCGCAGCGCGGACACTAAACGAAATCGCGAAAAGTTCACGCGAGAAAGATCTCGGTTGGAGGTCAACCATCTTGGTTGACTCGGCCGAGAGCCTTCCAGGCTCTCGATCTGTAGGAATATGACGCCAAGCTAAAAGCTATTGGCCGAGTTCGGCTCGGAAGCCGAACTTCCGCTGCTAATGCTGCTATGCCACCTGCGCCATGCGTTGCCGGTCGAGCCAGACTTTGCAGATGCTTTTGATGCGCGTGAGGACGTAGTAGACGGTCTGGCTGCGGATGCGCACTAACTCCGTCCCGACGATGCGGGTCACGAAATCGCTTGGGAGATCGAGAATTTCCTGCGGCCTCGAGCCTTCGAGCCCTTTGCAAAGAATCGCCGTCATGGAGCGGGTAAGCGTTTGCACTTCCGGACCGAGCGCCATGCGAATATGCGCCCTGCCGTTTTCATCCACGTGCAAATAAACGCCCACTGTGTCTGTGCATTCCTCGTCTTTCCGCACATCGACAAGTTCAAAGTTCTCACCCTCGCGCGGCTCCTGCTTCTTCGCGTTATCTGCATAAGACACAAGAGTTTCGCGCCGCTCATCCTCGGGGAGCGACTCGAAGAGGTTAATGATCTTGTTTAGTTTCGCCGGATACATGGACGGTCGGAAATCTATCACGGCTTCGCGCTTTGCTCAGCAAGGCGTTTATGGCTAATTGCGTTATGAAGACTCCAATTAAAGTCGCCGTAACGGGCGCCGCCGGCCAGATTGGTTACGCGCTTCTGTTCCGCATCGGGTCCGGACAGATGTTCGGACCGGACCAGCCACTCATTCTGCATTTGATTGAAATTCCGAATGCGCTCGGCGCACTCGAAGGCGTGGTGATGGAATTGCACGATTGCGCCTTCCCTTTGCTCGAATCAGTTGTACCTACGGCTGATCTCAATGAGGGATTCCGCGACATTAATTGGGCGTTGCTGGTCGGAAGTGTCCCGCGTAAGGCCGGCATGGAACGAAAAGATTTACTCGGGATCAACGGCAAAATTTTCATTGGACAAGGTCAGGCAATCGCAAAAAACGCTGCTGCCGATGTGCGGGTGCTCGTGGTCGGAAATCCGTGCAATACGAATTGTCTGATTGCGATGGATAATGCTAGGGAAATTCCGCGCGACCGCTGGTTTGCCATGACCCGGCTCGATGAAAACCGCGCGCGCGCGCAGCTTGCCCACAAGGCCGGTGTTGGAATTGGTTCGGTTACAAACATGACTATTTGGGGAAATCATTCCGCGACTCAGTATCCAGATTTCTACAATGCCAGGATCGACGATCGGCCAGCGAATGAAGTGATTGGCGACGAAAAATGGTTAAAGGAAGAATTTATTTCCATCGTGCAACAGCGTGGCGCCGCGGTGATCAAAGCGCGCGGGCTTTCGTCCGCTGGTTCCGCTGCGAACGCGATCGTTGATGCCGTCTTTTCGCTTACCAACGACACACCAGGTAACGACTGGCACAGCGTGGCGGTTTGTTCTGACGGAAGTTATGACGTTGAGAAAGGATTGATCTCGTCATTTCCGGTTCGCGTGTGCGGTGGAAAATGGGAGATCGTGCAGGGCCTTCCGATCAAGGATTTCAGCCGCGCGAAAATCGATGCTTCGATAGCAGAATTAAAAGAAGAAAAATCCCTCGTTAGCGAGCTGATTTCGTAACATCCCTCCGAGCGCGAGAATCCTTCATTCTTTTTGGCCCACGATAGTAAAAAGCGTGTGCGCTTTTCCTCGGTGGTACTGTTCGTGAGTCAAAGTTTCTGAAACTGTGAACCCCATCACGTTCAGAAATTGAGTGAAAAACTGTGTACTGAAATGCCACCAGGTATGCCAGAGAAAATTCTGGAGCGTCGGCGCGAGCCGGCAGATCGGCGCGCCTTCCAAATCCGGATGGAACTTATCAACGATAATGAGCGCCTTCGCCATTTTCCCGCATTGTTCAACGATCCGGAGCGGGTCGCGGCAATGCAGCAACACCGCCGCCATCACTGCAATGTCAAATTTGCCGAGGTCGGCAGGCAAGTTGTAAACGTCACCGTAATACACTTTGGCTCGAGAGTGGTGCGCAGCATGACTGAACCAATAGGAATTCTTTAAACGTTGCATCACGATTTGCCGCGGCCCGAAAATCTCTTCCAATTTTGACGCCGAATAGGGAACAAAATCCCAGCCGTGCTCTGTGGTCACCTCCACCGAGATCACCTCGGCGCCGCGCTTCTCCATCTCGAAGCTGAGAAAGCCGCTGGCCGGTCCAATTTCCAAGACGCGTTGGCCAGCGAATAAAACTTTCCCCAGGTATTCATCGACTCCGCGCCGTAAATCCCACTCGCCATTCATCACGCCATGACCGGGGAGTTCCATCGTGTGATAAAAGTAGCAGTCACCGACGTCTGCTACCTTTACCGGGTCGGCAAAAATCTTGTCGTTGCTATCTTTTGATTGCATGGATGGCCACAGACGCAGGGAAGATTAGACTCGTTAGGCTTACTTCGCGGAAGCCCGCCTGAAAAATTTCGCACCAAAAGTCCGCGCCGTATTCGGTCTGAACGATGCAATCGTCCCGGTTCACTCCTGGCTTTCCGTGATAGCTTGGAGGCAATCCGCGCCGCGTTCGGGTCAGGCGGCCGATCACAATCGGCACGGTATAAAACAAATGACCGCCAGGCCTCAGGACGCGCCAACATTCTTTCAGGGCCGCCTTTGAGTCTGGAACATGTTCCAACGTGTCAGAATGAATAATGACGTCAATCGATGAATCCGAAAAACTCATTCGCTGCATGTCCAGTTGGGGAAAAGAATGAAGCGTGTGTTTAGGCAGCACCTCAAGGAAACGCGACAGGTTCTTGGCCGGATTGATTTCGATCAGAGTGAGTTTCCGAATTTGCAGGTCGCTGCGACAGAAATCCTCGAAAGTGCCAGTGAAACCGAAGGCGCCGGTGACCGCCGCAGCGAGTGTCATCGTTCTTAAATTGTTTTTGCAATCGGCGCAGCAGAAGCCCTGCTGCAAATTAATGTAAGCAACTTCGTCGGGCGACAATTCCCATTGGGCGATCAATTCCGGCCATAACACTGACTCATTTACAAACCGGTCTCCGCCGCAGACTGGACAAACCTTCAAGCTCGGGGACGCCTCATCCATTCTGTCGGTTTTGGCTGAGCGTTTTCTCGAGGCTTGTGTTCCAGGTGAGAGGCCTGTCCTGGAACCAACTGAAATCAAACTTTGGCGCCGTAAAAAGCGCCCACGTTTGTCTGGGATGTTTCCAATCTAGAATTTCGAATCGCAAATTCATGTCTGTGGCTGCGTGTTCCAGTGTCCCCGGCCGATAGTTCACACAGTCCGGATAGATCCAGCCCTTTTTCGGAGAGTCTTGCTCGCCGATCAAAAATGTGGCGATCAAAGCTCCATCTTCAGCAAGTGAGCGCGAAATTGCGGACAACCAAGCTTTGATTAAATCCAGTCCGCAATGACTGAAGATTGATTGAGCCAACACGAAGTCGAACGACGTGTTGGCTTGAGCAATCGTATCCGGTGAATCAGAAAAAAAGAAGGTCGGGGATTTAATTTGCAATAACGTCTCGCCGAGTTCGCGCTTGATTCCTTCCCGCACGAGCCATTCATTCGGCTCAACGCCAAAATACTTTCCGCGATTTAAGTACGGAATTAGCAAGCGGCCGATCCGAAGCGAACCGCATCCCACATCGAGCAGTGAATGATGTTGCCGCAAACCAAGCGTGGTCAACAGATTGAACGTCATCGCTGCGATCAAATCGTAATCTTCCGGAGGACCGACATACGCGCGGTAATGCGCGTCCCCGGGCTTGAGACCGACGCCCAGACTTTCCTGGTCGTCCAAGGGTACCTCCATGTTAGTCCAACCGCTTCAATGTGGCGCGATCGAAATCTTTCAACGCCTCCTCTGGCCGATCGGGAAATCCAACGACGCCACGGGAGCGATCGAATTGATAGATGCGCGTCCGTGGACGCTCGCGGAAAGGAAACGCGCGTAGTTTTTCGCCATCGAGGGCATCTCTCGCGCCCGGCGCCTGGCACGCCTGCACGCCCAAAGCATGCAGCTCGTTTTTGATCTTGGAATCCGATGCGACGCAGTTCGACAGTTCGTTGGGATCTTGCTTGCGATTGAAGAGTTGTTCACGCCCACCGTTTGCCATGAAAATGTATTTCCATTCATCAGTAAGGACCATGAGCTTGAAATCGTGTGAACCAGGAGGCTCAACCATACCGATAAGATATTCACGCGGTGCACATCCGCCTCGCAACGTTTTCAGAACGTTTATCCCCTCTCTTACGTCGCACTCGCCAGCCGCCTCAGTCGCAATTCCGAATAAGTCCGCAAGGCTGATCAATTCATTCCGGGCGGGTCCTGCGGGGAGCACCGCTGGCCAACTAAGCAGAAGAGGGACGCGACAGGCGGCCTCAAAGAAGTTTTGTTTTTGCCAGCCATGATGATCACCCAAAAGATCGCCATGATCTGAAAAAAAACAGATCAGGACATTCTCCGGGTTCGGACGCGCTTCAATCGCGTCGAGGATTCGGCCCAGGCAATGATCCAGATAACTGATCTCGCCGTAGTATCGCCCCTTCACAATTCGCGCCAGCGTCGGATTGATTGCGTCTGCCCAAACGGCATATCGCATGTAAGGAATTTCTTCATCCAGATAATCTTCTTCGATTTTACCAAGGACGAGGTCTGGCATTCGGTCGGGATCGTACATCCGGTTGAAAGGAATTGGAGGAGCGAGCGGCGGATGCGGGCCGAAAAACGATATAAACCCAAAGAAGGGCCGTGCATCGTCTGAGTTTGTAATCTCCTCCGCGGCGCGATCAGACGCCCACCACTCAACGCCTAACTCGGCCGGAAGCGCACTGCGCTGCGGCAGGTAGAACATCTCGGTGCGCTCTCCAAACGGTTGCTCCAGGAAATCAAACGCCGGATGTTCGCGCGTCAGCCATGAACCATAGTCGTCGCCTTCGCGCGCTGGGGGATGATAAGTTTCTTCACTGCGCCACAGGGTTTGGTAACCGAGGTCTTCATTCCAAGGATAAGTATGAAACTTTCCAATTCCAAAAGTGCGGTAGCCCAGGCGCGACATTGTGCGTGCCAGATACGGTCCGCAACGCGCTTCCATTTCGGCCGCTTGCCCCGGCGCAGGCCTAGGTTTTGCATTGCTGAAGGCGCGCGTGGTTAATGGTTCACATCCTGTGCGGATCGTGTACCGCGCGGGGATGCAAATCGGACAGGTAGCATATGCATTTGAAAAGCTGATTCCCCTGCGCACCAGCCGGTCGAGATTGGGCGTATACATTTCCGAATTGCCGAGCGCAGCAATCGTATCGAACCGCTGCTGGTCGGTCATGATAAACAATATATCGGGCCGGGTGGATGACATTTGCTTGAGTGGCCTGCGCGAAGGCGCGCGTCTTGCTAGGCGTTTGCAATCTCGTTGCCCGTTAGGCGACGAAAAGCTTCGAGGTATTTCGCGGAGGTTTTTTCGACAACGTCTTTCGGCAGTCTCGGCGCTGGCGGAGTTTTATCCCAGTCGAGCGTCTCCAGATAATCGCGCACGAATTGTTTATCGAAGCTCGGCGGGCTCTGCCCGACGGCGTATTCATCCTTCGGCCAAAAGCGCGAGGAATCCGGTGTCAGGCATTCGTCGATCAAGAATAATTCACCGTCGATGGTGCCGAACTCGAACTTCGTGTCGGCGACAATGATTCCCTTTTGTGCAGCGTGCTCGCGGCCGCGAGAATAAATTTCGAGACTCAATTTCTTTACGTGATTGGCAATTTCGTCGCTGAGAATCTGAGCGCATCGCCGCATGTCGATGTTCTCGTCATGACCTGTTTCCGCTTTTGTAGCCGGGGTGAAGATCGGCTCCGGCAATGGTGACGCCAGCTTTAGTCCAGGCGGAAGTTTGATTCCACAAACGATTTGCGATCCTTGATATTCTTTCCAACCGGACCCAGCGAGATAACCGCGCACCACGCATTCCACCGCGAGCGGCTTCGTTTTCTTTACGAGCATCGAGCGACCGGCGAGCTGTTGGCGGAACGGCTGCAACTCCTTCGGGAACTCTTTGAAATCTGCGGTGACCAGATGATTTTGGATGTCATCGAAACGTTTGAACCAAAAAGCCGAAATTTGGTTGAGGACTGCGCCTTTGTGGGGAATCGGATCTGGGAGGATAACATCAAAAGCCGAGAGGCGATCGGTGGCCACGAACAGGAGTGTTTCGCCGAGGTCAAAAACTTCGCGCACCTTCCCGCTGCGCAATTTTTTAAATCCGGGAAGATCGATTGTGGATTGGGTTGCAATTTGCATGGGCGAACGCTCAACGCTCAACGCTCAACTTTCAACGCCCAATTCAGAAGCTCTTTTTGAACGTCCCCCATCAACCCCTCAAATCGAAGCCACGCTGCATGTCATAGACCCGGTAGCCGTTCGACTCGAATACGGGGTAATCGAGAAATTCGGGCGGCCAGACGATGGTATCCCCGGGATGAACCACGTACCACCGGATGCCGGTTTCGCGTACGCTGCGCTGCAAGTCCGCAATGTTTGTTGCCCGCTGCAGATTTTTCAGTTTCTGCAATTGTTCTCGATAAGGCGACTTTCGGAAGGCTTCACTTGCCCGTGTCCACACATCAAGCCTGGCTGCGAAAGAGGGCCGTTCCGCCAGCCCCACCAGGATGAGAGTCTTGTCCAGGTGCGAGTCCTGCGCCACAGCATCAGCAGGTGGCTGGTTGCGAATGTAGCGCGCGCAATCTATTAGACCGCGATCCACACGCATCCCCGAGTGCACATTGCCCCCAGGCCATTTGCCGTGTTGTAACCCCGAGCCATAACACATTGGAAGTAGAGCTAACACGATAACCCCAGCCACCATAGCTCTCCTGCACAGCGGCAGATGACATGCTGCAACCATCGAAAACAGCCGTCCCGCAGTCAGCGCGCCTACCACCCAGTACGCCCAGACGAATGGACGCTGGATCAATTCATATACGTTCTCCGCTGTCCCACTTCTGCTCAGACCAAAAGTCATTACCACCAGGATGGCTACTGCTCCCACTGAAATTCCTTCCGACGTTTGCCACGTTTTCCGCCACCCCGCGAGAAACCAAACAAGTGGAGCGATCACTACGAAGATTCCCAAAGCACTGACCAGGAGTAAACCGATCGCCTGTGCCAGGTGAGAAGGAAAAGGATGCGCAGCGGCGAAAGCCTGGTACCAATCTTCGGCATATGTGCCCCTGGCCATGTTTGCCAACAGGTTCCAATACCAGTCAGTGCTGGAGAAATTGAATTGGACATTCGGTCCGACGTAAGACTGGTTTGCCACTGGAAAGAGGGCTATCCCCGCTGCGAGACAGCCGCCGACCACGAGCCATTGCCAACGGCTGCGTGGTGGCCAGGCCACAATAGCGAAGGAAAGCAGCAGCGGAAAAGCCGCCACGAAAATCTGAACCTTGAAAAAAACCGTGAGCACACCGAGCGCTACACCTGATGCAATCCAGACACGTCGCGCGGCGCGCGCTCCTTGGACGATAATTAGGAGGGCTGTTCCAGCGATAGCAACGCCATAGAGGCCCGCAGGAGAAATGTGTTGTAACCAGAAATAACCGTAGGTGGGATGAGCAATGTTTAACAATGCGCCGTCAGGTATCAGCGAGGTAGCTGCGAGCGAAGCGAGGCCGGCGGCATCATCCCACATCGACCGGCCCAGGGCGTAAGCAGCTAATGCGGTAAGGAGCGATCCGAACGGCGCCCAAAAACCTGTTACTATAGCATAAGCCGGCACGTGTCCTACCTTGGCTAGACAAGCGGACAAGGAGTAGCTTGCATAATGATAGAAAAATGCAGGAAACCCTTGCCACTCGTAATTGCCTGCCCGCAGCAACGTCCGGCTTTCCAGGCTGCGCGCGACGATGCTGGAATGGAAGAAGAAATCCGACCACGGCTTGAACACGACAACATCTTTGACCGTGTTAGTTGGGACAAGAAGGTCTTGAGACCAACCCGTTGCCGCAACGAGGCTCACAATCACCGCTAACAACCCCAGGGCGGAAAGCGGCTCACGCTCTTGGAGCGGCAAAAGTTTTGGGATCCCTGTAATCGCGACCAAAAGGAGACTCAATACGAGCCACAGTGACAAAGGAACAATGAGCTTCCAAGCCATTACGGTTAGCGAAACAACAGCGACTCCCAGGAGCAGATCGAGCGCAAAAAAGGATGGCATGCGCACTGCTGTCGTGATGATGCCGCCAGCTCTAAGTAGGACCCACGGCAGTACAATAAGGAAGACGGCGCAAGTTAAGTTAAAGGTTGCACTAGCAAGTGTTATCCAGGCGATCAGGAAAACCGAAATCGCCAGGCAAGCTACCAATCTGTATGCGTCGAAGCCGCGTTCCGTTTGCGGCTTTTGCTCTGTTGTCCCAGGCAGTTGTTGTGTGTGAGGCATTGCGTCCCTTAAGATTTCCCGTGTAACCACTGGGACATGGTACCTAGCAATGAAATCCGCCCACAGCGTCGATTACCTGGCTCTGCTCCGAATTGCTCATTCCAGTGAAAAACGGAAGGCGCAGGAGCCGATCCGCCAAGGCTTCCGTGACAGGACAATCGCCCGGGCGTCCGCCAAAGCGCAGACCCATTGGAGACAAATGCAGCGGCAGATAGTGGAACACAGCCAGAATTCCCAAACCAGCGAGATGTGAAATCAACGCTTGTCTGCTCTCAAAGGACGGCATAATCACATGAAACATATGGTAACTCTGTTCGCATTCTACCGGAACGAACGGAAGGCGAACACGATTGGTTTTGGCCCATGAAGCCAGTTCGCGCGCGTAGATTTCCCAGATTTGACGCCGCATCGACTGAATCTGGTCGCGATGTTCAAGCTGCGCGCGCAGGAAGGCCGCCAGCAGATCCGAAGGCAGATAGCTCGAGCCGACATCGACCCACGTGTACTTGTCGATTTCGCCGCGGAAAAACCTGCTCCGGTCCGTTCCCTTTTCTCGAAGAATTTCGGCTCGCTGATTAAACTGCGCGTCGTTAATCAGGAGCGCACCGCCTTCACCGCAAGTGAAATTCTTTGTCTCATGGAAACTCAGAGTTGCAAGCTGCCCAAGTGTGCCGAGGTATTGCCCGCGATATCTCCCATACAGACCATGCGCGTTATCTTCGACCACAGCAATGCCATGCCGGCGCGCCATAGCCATAATCGTGTCCATTTCGCATCCAACGCCCGCGTAATGGACGAGAAAAATCGCTTTTGTGCGCGCGGTAATGCGTTGTTCGATTTGGTTTTCGTCAATGTTCAGCGTGTCCGCCCGAATATCCACGAAGACGGGCTTGGCGCCTCGTAACACGAACGCATTTGCCGCAGAGGGAAAGGCGAAGGAGGGAACCATGACTTCGTCTTCAGGTCCGGAATCCAGGAGCAATGCTGCCATTTCCAGCGCGTGAGTGCATGAGGTGGTCAGGAGCGCTTTCTGTATTCCGAGAGATTTTTCAAGCAAACTGTGGCACCGCGCGGTGTGAACGCCGTCACCGGAAAGTTTCGCTGCTACGATGGCGGAACGGATGTAATCCAATTCCGCGCCAGTGGGGAAGGGGCGGTTAAATGGAATACGGATCATTGGCCGGATGGAAGCCATTTGTGAAAAGCGTGTCGGGCGCCGCAAATTCTCCAGCCGAGCTTCTGGAGGGTGCGTTGGACTGGATAATTGCACACATGCACAGGCCCGACGAGATGTTGCGCGAAATCACGCGCGATCTGCATGCCCTCGAGCATGAGAGCCGTTCCCAAGCCGTGGCTCTGAAATTTGGGATCAACCACAACCATGTCGCAGTAGGCAACACCGGGCAGATTCTTCTCAGGTTTCAAAGCCTTCCTCCAAAGTCCGCACCCAGCTATCTTGCCGTCCATCTCAGCGACAACAATCCAATCCGCCCATCCGTGGAAAGCTGAGCGTATCCATTCAACATAAATACTGGTAGCCGAGCCCGGCGGGATGTGCGGGTCTGCGTGGTACCGGCCGAAATAGCCGGAGAATGCTCTTTCGTTTATGGCCATGAGATCTGCCAGGTCACCGGGTTTTGCCAGACGAATCTTCAATTGTTTGTTGCTCCTCGGGGGCGTGATTTCCGCTTGCCGCATGCTGGAAAAATCGAAAACGAAATCCAGCAGCGTGTCCATGAGCAAAAAGCCGCGTTGTTCCAAGGCCTGAATTGCAGGCCAATCGAGAGCATTGACTCTGCAAGCCACGCATTGCGTTCGATGCTTGGCGAGACATTGCGTGAGTTCATCGATCAATTGGAAGAGAATCTCACGACCTGAAGGATCATCACCAGCGACAGCGATGTGCTTCAACGTGCCAATGCGCTGCCCCGTAATCTGACTGTCCCAGGGCGAATCATTATGGACGATGAACCCATTGATGCGATTCGAGACGACCGACGCAAACGCGATCGAAGATTCGTTTTCCAAACTCTTGCGGATTTCATCGAGCCAATGCGCCCGGCGTTGTTCGAGGCTCAAATGCGGTACAGACCCGAGCAGGTCGTGAGTAAATCGCGGTAACGCTTCCCGCAGGCTGTTGATCGCGGTCGAATCCAGTCGTGCGATCATTATTCGCTATGCGTCTTTGAATTTTTCTCCACAACCTCGCGGATGGCGTAAGCCGGACGGTTCATCGTCCGAAAATGCATGCGCGCCAGATACTCGCCAATTACTCCAAGAGCGAAAAGTTGCGCCCCGGAAAAGATCGCAATGATCGAGGCGAGAAACGGGAATCCAGGGATGCTGCCCTCGAGAAAATATCGGCCGATAACATAAATAAGAACGCCGATACCAAACAGTGTGCAGGCAAAACCGACCATGCTGGCGAGTTGTAAAGGCACGGTGCTAAAGCCAGTCATCATATCAAAAGCATGGCGCACGAGCTTCCTGAATGTGTAATTGGAAGAACCAGAGTGCCGCGGTTTAAAGGGAACTTTCAGGGCTGCGAACCGGCTGGTTGCCCATGTCAGTAAAACGTCGATGGAAACAAACGGCGCCTGGTAGCCGGCAAAAGCATCCCGCAATTCGGTTCGAAAGGCGCGAAATGCGCTCACATTTCTGGCGACTTCAGCGCCGCCGGCAGAACGAAGGGCCAATCGGGTGATGCGGGAAGCGATCGCGCGCCAAAACCCGTGCTGTTCGCGCTCGGGAGTTGCGTAGATCACATCCACCTTGTCATTGAGGCCGGCGAGCAGGCGCGGAATCTCGTCGGGCGGATGCTGCAAGTCATCATCCATGGTTACGATCAGCTCGTGTTTTGCCGCTCGAATGCCGCACAACAGCGCGTTATGCTGTCCGTAATTGCGCATCAGATTCATGCCGCGCACCGTTGATGAACGTGAAGTCAGAGCCAGGATCGCTTCCCAACTTCTATCCCGGCTGCCGTCGTTTACCAGGATGATTTCATATTGCGTTGAGACGCGTGGCAAAACTTCTTCCAGACGCCGGCACAACTCGATGATCGAAGCTTCACTATTGTAAACGGGGATAACTACGGAGATGGAACGTCGTTCGGGAACTGATGACTCCATGAGGCCTCCGAAACTATGAGACCACGCGAAGTTCGTCAAAGCAACACGAGGCGTTTTGCAGTTTGGCCTTGCCTGACGACTTGATCCAGGAAATCTGACTAAGATTTTATGGTCCTCTCATGGTTGTTCCGTGAGAAACGCGCGAGTGAGTTTTCCAAGGAATTGATTTTCGGTAAGAAGAGCAGGAACAATGAAGAAATCGTGACCACTTTCGGCGGCTCATTATTGAGGTGACAGTTCCCCAGCTGCTCCTCGAGTCCCCTCCGGCAGCAAAGGGTTTACAGTTGGGCATCGACAATCTTTCACTATTTTATACACAGTTGTCACAACGAATGAGCCTGCCAGAACAATCACTCTCGACCACCGTCCAAAGGAAAAACGTGGATGTGTTCGATCGTGATGCCGAGATCAATAAAGGTTACTATTACACCAAGAGTGTTCGACTAAGTTGTCGACTCGCCACGCAACGTTCGATGGACGCGATTCTGGCTACAGCCAGTCTATCCAATCGTTCGGTCGTGGATATTGGTTGCGGCGACGGCTTCTACACAATTCGGTTTTGGGATAGAGCCCAACCAAAATTAATGGTCGGCCTTGACCCTGCGGGTCACGCCATCGCGGTCGCGAATACAAATAAGGAAAATCGCCCAGTGCAATTTCTCCTTGGGGATGCCCACCAACTGCCATTCCCGAACAACAGCTTCGACGTTGCACTTGTCCAAAGCATTTTGCACCACGACGATAACCCGAAGGATGTCATCCGCGAAGCATTTCGTGTTGCGCCCGAGATTGTCATCCACGAGCCAAACGGAAATAATTTGGGTCTCAAGGTCATTGAAAAGCTATCCCGCTACCATCGAGAGCACAACGAAAAATCCTATACTTCCAGCCGGCTGAGACAGTGGATCGAAGAGAGCGGCGGCGTGATCACATGCCAACGGTTCGCTGGATTTGTGCCGATGTTTTGTCCTTCTGTGATCGCACGAACTATGAAAGCCCTGGAGCCGGTCGTTGAAGCCCTCCCTCTGGTGAACAAGTTCGGATGCGCTGTGATAGTTATCGTCGCACAACGGAGGACGTGAGACTGACGTTTGGCGACTAAGCTTTTTCTTCACGCCTGGCGATTGCACCGGTCAGTCTTCGCCTAAACTCGCCCACAGAGCTGTCCTCGGTCAACTCGCAGTCGCAGTCAGAAATATAGATTGTGCGCAACCCCTTACAACCGGCACCTTCTCCAGAAAATCGCCGATTCTGACTACGAATGAAATCAACCTCGCCGGCGTGTTGGGCAACAGGAAGTCGCGCGTGATAGCGCGGACCTGACAAAAACCGGCGGTGGTGAGCTTCCGTTTAATAAATCTTGGCGTGAATGCCATTTCTTCCGGCTCAAGGCGCGCCATGCGACGTAATACAGCTACCTTAAAAATCAGAAACACGTAGGGGTTTTTTAAGTTAGGCTCCCAAAAGATCAGTCGGCCGCCTGGGCGAAGCCAAGACGCTAGCGTTGGCAGAAACTTGTCCAGCCTGTAGTAAAGATGATGTAGGATTCCATTGCCAACGATGTAATCATATTTTTCCTGAGCAGCTCCGCGCGAGGAGTCGCTGAAATTTGCGACGAGGAACCGAAGATTGGGCTGATGATAGTTGGCACTCGCGTAGTCGATAAACTTTTGGGAACGATCAACTCCCGTTACACGCGCGCCGGCGATCTTTGCGAGTTCAAAGGCGAGCTCACCCGTTCCGCAGCCCAGTTCAAGGATGTGCACGTCGCGCCTGGTGCCAGGCTCCGCTGGCAGGCGCATTTCGGACACTATTGCTCTCGCCCGCCGCTGCAGTCGGGCTTTTTGGGCGGGGTTTAACTCGAAACCCTGATTGAACCCGCGTTCGTCAACTATGCTTGACATTGCTGCGTGCAATAGCCGTTTCTCTGCAGTCCTTGATCAGCAACTCGATTTCCGTTTCGGAGCTGATTGTGTCCGCGCCCCTGATTATTTTCGAACGTATGAAACGAGGACGGGCCTTAGCCTCCTCGAGCACTTTGCCAACGTAGTCGCCTAGGATACTGAGGGAAAGAAGCTGAACACCGCTCAGGCCCAGTATGAGCAATACGATTGTTGTGATGCCTGGCACTCGCACTGATGGATTCAAGAAGTAGTAAAATAAATAGAATAGCGCTAGACCGATGCTGACGGCAAAAATGAGAAGGCCAAACCCCTGAATGTAATAGAGCGGTTTGAGACTGAATGAGAATATGCCCTTCTTGGCCCACCAGATATTCTTCAAAAACCTGTTCGTACTTCGCCCAAACATACGCTCGGGCCGCACATACGGCACCCCCGTCTGCTTGAACCCAATCCACGCCCGCAAGCCGCGGACAAACAGATCGCGCTCGCGAAAACGGAGCAAATGTTCGACCGCCTTCCGGTCGATCAGGGAAAAGTCCCCGGCATCAAGTGGAATTTTGACTTCCGAAAGACGTTGAAAAACACGGTAAAACGCCTTGTAAAACATCTGCATATACCAGGAAGCTTGCCGCTTGATACGTATCCCATAGACAACTTCATACCCCTGTTTCCACTGGCGATAGAACGCTTCAATTAGCGCTGGCGGATCCTGAAGGTCGCCATCGAGAAGAATAACTGCATCACCTGTCGCGATCTCCATTCCGCTCAGAAAGGCACTTTGTGAGCCAAAATTCCGCGAGTGGGAAATGCCGATTACATGCGAATCCTGGTCACACAGTTGACGAATTGCTGCTTCATCATTTGCCGGACTACAGTCGTTAACAAAAATGATCTCATAATCTACGCTTAGTTGTGCGAAGATTTGCGTGAGGCGCTCGTACATGATGGGTATCGCCTGCTCGTCCCCATAACATGCGATGATAGCCGAGAGGAGTTCCGGTTTCCGTGGCAAGATAGCGAAACGGATTTGCGAGTCTGCAAGGCGCTCCCATTCCGCAGTTAGCCGGAGCCCGTCCTCGAGGCTGTGCCTGTGGGTCCAGCCAAGCTTTTCATGCGCCAGGCGAGGATCGCCAAACCAATTCGAAAGGTCCCATCTGCGATTCGGCATCGACCCGAACTCTGGCTCTTTCGGTATACTCAAGAGGCCACGTACCAGCAGCGCGATTTCGCGGAGCGATGTCTTGCAACCTGTAGCGATATTAAATATTTGTCCGGGCGCGGAGCGGCAGGTGGTAAGCGCGGCGCGCACAAAAGCCCTTGTGCAATCATCAACGTAAATAAAATCGCGAGAGATTTCGGGATCGACTAATGGTGGGTAGCGTCCCTGCAGTCCCAGGCTGATCAGCCGCGGCACCAAACGATCACGTTCCTCCCAAGGTCCATAGACCGAATACATGCGCAGATGCGTGCAAGGAAAGTTCTCCAGCCGGCCGTAATAAGTCATGAGATAACTTGTCGCCACCTTCGAGACAGCGTAATCGCTGTTAGGTTCTAGCGATGCCGATTCGTCCGGGCCGGCACAGTTCAGGCCATATTCGGAAGATGTACCTGCCTGAACGAACGCCTCACATCCAGCATCGCGCAATGCCGTCACCAGATTGAGCGTGCCCACGTAATTAACCGTATGAATTTGAGCGACCGCATTCTGCCGCTCGTAACCGCCGTAGGCGGCCAGATTGAAAATAGTCCGGGGCCGGTGTTTTCGAACAGTAGCATTTACATCCTGCATTCGGGTAATGTCACAAGTTATCCGGTTGTCATAAGGGGAGTGCAGCAAGCGCCAACTGCTCTCAACCAGATCTGAGACCGCGAAAACGTCGGAGCGGATTCGAGCGATCGAGAAGAAGAGTTTAGCCCCGACAAAACCTGAAGCGCCTACGACCCATATCGGACCAGGAAGCTGTTGAACCTCCTCGCGGTCGGCTTCAGTCCACGTGTCCGAGCAAAGGTCGCCGTCTTGATGCGTCATGTTCGCAGAGATTCGCGCTACCTAAGAGGGCAACCGCCGGAACGTTTGCTGCAACGAAACGGGATCGAGACCCGAGCGACTTTGATGATATGATTGGCTACCATACAGACCATCGGGATAGCCAACCGCGTATGTGTGATGAAGACGGAATGGAACTCCCTGTTGTGCCATACGCGCAGCCAGGTGTTCCCCTAGACCTCCTCGAGCTGTATGCTCCTCTATTACCCATAGCAAGCGAGAGGCTCGGAGACTCGCGAGCAATTCGTCTGAAAGATCGACCAGGGGCATTTGGGAAACAGCGAAGACATCGGTCTCAGCCCCTTCCAATATCCATGGAAGTACATTCAGTAGAACGGGCCCGAGGCCCACGACCGTCGCCTTGGGGCGCGCCAGGCGACTGCCGGCCAGCTTCCTTATGGGCTTGAATCCCTCTAGCTTTCCGGCATCATCCGGCCACACGCCAAAGCCTAGCCTAAGGTAGGAAGGCCCGACATGCTGGAAAAGCGCTACGCACGCGTCATCTACGTCCGAATTGCATAGCGGGATGAAGCAAGCGAAGTGCGGCAAGGCAGATAGCGCGGCGATGTCCTCAAGAGCGTGATGAGTTGCTCCCATGATCCCGTAGCCGTAGCCGCCGCCGTTGCCTACAACCTTGACATTCATTTGGTGCAGCGCCAGATCCACTCGGATTTGTTCATAGGGCCTGAACACCGCAAACGGTGCTATACTATAACAGAGGGGCATAAGCCCTTGCTGAGCAAGTCCCGCAGCCACTGATATCATGTTCTGCTCGCAGACACCCATGTTCACGAAACGTTCCTGTAGCGCTGCCTGCACGTTCTCGAGCGCCGCAAAACCAAGATCGCCGGTAAGGAAGATAAACCGCCTCTCATTTCGGCCAAAGTTCTCGATCCAGCTTGAAAATTCTTTACGCACGGCAGGTCTCGGAGCAAGGGTCAATCTAGGTTAGGATCTGCAAGTTCGGATAACGCCTGCGCATACTGCTCATCTTTCATCGGCAAATAGTGCCATTCCACGCGGTTCTCCATGTACGAGACTCCGTGCCCCTTGACAGTTCGAGCGATGATACATCGAGGCTCGGCCGCGTTTTTCACCGCGTCATGCGCGCGCGAAAGGCTGGCGAAATCGTTACCGTCATCAGCCACCGCAACGGCGAAGCCGAAGGAGGTCCACTTTTCGACGATTGGTTCCAAGTCGAGAATATTCTTTGTATATCCAATCCCCTGGACACCATTTAGATCAATGACCACAGTTAAGGCGGATAGCTTCTGCTGCCTGGCAAACAACGCTGCCTCCCAAGTAGATCCTTCATTGCAGTCGCCGTCCGACAATACCGCGAAAACCTTGAGCGATTTCCCGGTAAAACGGCACGAAAACGCAATCCCGCAGGCAAGACCCAAACCGTGTCCGAGACTGCCGGTCCCGAACGGGATGGCGTGAACCGCGCCTGAGCATGGGGGGTGGCCGGACAGAAGGGTGCCGTCCTTGTAGAAAGTAGAAAGTTCAGTTTCAGGCAATCGATCGGATAATGAAAGCGTAGTGTAGAGCGCAGCCGCCGCGTGGCCTTTGGAAAGCACAAGGACATCATCCTTTTCCATTCGGCCAAAGCAAAGATCGACCAAAATCTCAAGGCAACTGAGCGACGAGCCGATATGGCCGGCGCCGGCCATTTTGTACAGCTCGAGAATTTTGGCCGCGCAACGTTGCCTCGCCTGCGCCAGCCTTTTGAGGTTGTTACGCTCCGAATCGGATGTCACAATCATAAGATGGTGAAGATTGATCTCTCCCGGGGCGTCGACAAGTCGACAAGAACTTTCGCGCAACATGCGAAAACTGCGAACTTTTTATTCAACGCCCGACCTTCTCTGCCCGCGAAAAACACGCGAGATGGCAATTCGTCCAGGCACCGTAATAGTACGATGACTGAACCCTGAAACCATACGTTTTCAATATAACGTGTTGGTGCACGCTCATCCGTAGTTTCAGACAATCGAAGGCACTAACGCAATGGACATATTCCTGCCGTGATCCTGGCTTGTCATGCGAGAGACGTTCCTCAATCCAAGAGAGGACTCTCGGTGAACAGGGGCCTTGCCGCTTGAGAATAGCACGGCACTCAAACGCCCACCACCCTTAACCGGCTGTTTCACAATGAACATAAGACATTGGCCACTCACGAAAATCGTCCTCGGATGCGTCACGGTGTTCTTGACAGTCTGTTATTGCGTGGAGCTGCAGCTCGGAGCACTCGAACTGCTCCGCTTCATTATTGGAGCGTTGGCTCTCTGGATGCCGCTGGGAGGCTGGCTCTATTTGTTGCTGCGAAAGGAACTGCCTGACCGGACAACCCGACTCGCCTTCAGCGCCGGCAGCAGTTACGCGCTGACGACTCTCTTCTATTTTGCGGCAGCCACGCTTCATTGCATTTGGCTTTTCTATTCTGCGCAGGCCCTCGCAGGGGCGGGCTTAATCTACTGCGCGATTCAGAACAGATCGACTCTCGCCCAGCGCGTAAAATGCTTCAGGCGTTTCGACTGGGTGTTGGCGGCGCTCATTGCGGCAAGCATGGTCGCAAATATTCCAGCGCAATCGGTCTGGAGGAGGGACGCCCAAACCGGGGGAATGATCTTCGAGGGCTTTATGGATCACCTCTATCATGTTGGGCAAGCTTACGAACTCTCCCGACACATCCCTCCGCGGCAGGCGACCATTCGGGGCGGCTCGCCTGAGCGGGCCTACCATAACTTTATGCATCTTACGACGATGCTAATCGATCGCTACACTGGCCAGCCGGACATGCTGCGGGCCCACCTGGTTTATCACTATGCCGTGATTGAGGTGTTGATGTGTTTGTTGTTGTATGGCGTCGGGAAAACATTAGCGGCCTCGCGTCTAGCCGGGTATTGCGCGGTAGCCATAATGTATGTGGCTGTACCTCCGGCCCCCAATCTTTGGCCTGTAGCTGCTCCGCCTACCCTTCCGTTCAAGACCTTTCCATTTTTCTATCTCACAGCCTTCCCACATCTGAGTAGCGGCCTTGATCCTGTCACGCTCTTGTCTCCACAAATGTATTCAGGCCTGGTCGTATTATACGCCGGTATGCTGGGGCTGCTGCTCTTCTTGGAGCGCAACAAACTGGGATTCAGTGCTCCCGTTCTTACCTTAGCAACGGCTCTTATTTTGGCCGCAACGACCCGGTTTAGAATCCACGTCGCTCTTGCCGTTCTTCCAGCATTCCTGTTAATCATGTTGCATCTTTGGAGAAGAAAACATCAAAGCCTGTTCTTGCTTGCTGGCTTCTGCGCCGCGGTTGTGGCGGGCCTGCTCTATCTCGAAATGCGAACGGGGGCTTATCTCCAGGGAACGTCTGATGCGCGTTTTGGTTGGCACCCCCCAATCCCTCCCTTTGTCAGTTCATGGCCGTTCGCGTCTGTAGTACACAGTTGGATCACGCGAGCGATCGCTCAGCCCGACATGGCGAAGTGGGCATGGGAAGTGACTTGCGTCTCTATTTTTTCCCTGTTGAACGTGATTGGCATTCCTCTTCTGGCCGCGACCTCGATTTATCTGATGAGCGAGCGCGCCCGGCGGGTCTTTGGTTCCTTTAACTTTCTCATCTTTTCAGCCGTTGCGACTTCAATCGGTTTCGCGATCAGTCTCGCAACGGAATACGACCGTTACTCAGTGGGAGGGCAATTTGCCTACCACACGCGCTGGTATCTGTTTCCATTTGCGGGCGTAGCGCTTTGGATGATAGGTCGATTTCTTCAGAAACGCTTTTCCTGGCCGGCTGCCGTGTGGACCTCCCTTGTTTCGATCGTCCTGATTGCCGGATTGCTGTATCGTATCGCTGGACCGGCGTCGCCGCTGACACTTTTTAACCGTAAAATGCGTTTCGAAATCAAAGCTGAGGAGTGGCTCGCATTTGTCTATCTCAGAGAACACACTCCTCCAGATTCGGTTATCCTGACAAACAAATCCTGGGGCGCCTACCAATTCGTTATCAGCGGCCTGGCCGGACGAGCCGCTTACCAGGAGAGCCCTGGAAATCTCGTGGACCGACAAGCCCTCAAATTAAATCCTCGAGATGATCGCGTCGCAATCACAAAAGCTTTCTGGTCAGCCGCCAGCGACGCTCAATTCTGCAGCCTCCTCCGGTCCACACCAATCACGCATATACTCGAATTCCAAGATCACCCATGGCCAGTCCACCCGCCCGACTGCCTGACTCGCCTCTGGGAGAACCCGGAACATACGTTGATCATTTGGCAAGTCGCACGAGACGCGCATTTGTAATCTTACCTCCCAGTCACAGGAAGTTTGAGCGTTGGATGTTCAGATTGAACGTTGAATTACTCCTATGGCCGGACTTGTTGTCAAACCGCGAGCGCGCATCTTGCATGGACACGATTGGGTGTTCTCCAACGAGGTCCTGAAAATCTTTGGAAAACCGGCGGACGGCGATGTCATCTCACTCAAGGACGGTAAGGATCGTCTGATTGGTAGCGCGATTTACAATTCCAAGTCGCAAATTGTCGCGCGTCGTTTCTCGCGTCGAAAACAGAATCTGGATCTGGACTTCTTCAAACGCCGGATCGCTCAAGCAGCTGAGTACCGTGCGCGGCGAGGTGTTGACCCAAGGCTCTGCCGCGTCGTCTGGAGCGAGAGTGACGGACTTCCCGGCTTAATCATCGACAGATATGGCGATCATTTCGTGATCCAAACGCTCACGCTGGCGATGGACATATGGAAAAATTTGATCGCCGATGCGGTTATCGAGCTTTTTGGGAAGGTCACTATCATTGAACGAAACGACGCCCCCGTTCGCAAGGCGGAAGGATTGGAATTGCACACGGACGTTTTGCGCGGAGGTGCGCCATTGCAAATCGAGATTGAAATCGACAACATAAAATTCGAACTCGATCTCCTGCGTGGACACAAGACCGGCTTCTATCTCGATCAGAAACACAACTATCCAACGGTCGCCGGATTCGCACACGGCAGGCGCGTTTTGGATTGTTTCACAAATCAGGGAGCATTTGCACTGACGTGCGCACGCTCAGGTGCGGCAGATGTGACCGGGGTTGAAGAAAGTGCCGAGAACATTGCAACTGCCAGGCGAAACGCAGCGGACAATGATTTGGAAGTGCGATGGATTGAGCAGGATGTCTTTCAGTTCCTGCGCGCGGCTGAAAAGGCCGGGACGCAGTATGATTTGATCATTCTCGATCCACCTTCGTTTACAAAAACCAGGAGCGGATTGCACGACGCGCTGCGCGGTTATCGCGAATTGCACATGCGCGCGTTCAAGCTGTTATCGAAACAAGGAATCCTGGCGACTTTTTCTTGCTCGCATCACGTAAGCGACACGGCATTTTCGCAGACAATTGCCGATGCGCTTGTCGATGCGCGACGTTCAGCGCGTCGGTTACACTTATTCGAACAGGCACCAGATCATCCTGTTGTGCCGACGATTCCTGAAACGGAGTACTTCAAGGGTTTCCTTCTGGAAATGATGCCGGGACGCTGATACTCGGGCGGATGTGAAGCTGCCAGGTTCATTCGGCTGAGAGCATGTTGCTTATCTCGATCATGTCGGCCTGAAAGCCTGACAGCCGAGTCAGCCAAGATGCCTGACTTCCGATCGCTATCGAAGACCACGGGTTCTTCTTGGCCTTCGACTGAAATTTTTCGCGCGTGCTTAACGAAAATATCTGGAATTCTCTATTGAGGCATTTAATATGGCGCTCAGCGAGCCCGGACGGCGAGTCCTCATTTGTCATGGCAGAAAAAATTCGACCGGTTGAACAAATGCTCGAATTGAGCGAGGACGAAGCGCTTTCTCCCGAGCATCTGGACTCGCAAGTGCAGAAGGCGCAGGAGCAACTGCTTCAGCTCAAGCGACAGCAAGAACAGATTGAGAAACAAAAGCGCGAGCTTGAGGAGCTGAGTCGTCGGCAGGAGGAATTAGAGCACGGCCGCGCCGAAATGGCCGATAAACTGACTCGCTCGCTCGTTGTGCTCGAGCGAGAGGCGTACAATGCACAAAGCCGCCTGGAGCAGATTCGCGCAGCCCGGGAAAGTTTCGGTCAGCATTTGGAGTTGATTGAAGCGATCGATCCCAAAAGTTGGAACCCCTCTGATTTACACAAGGAGTTGAGCCGGGCCCTGAGCACAGTGGACGAAGCGCGCACGGTTTACAATGAGCAACGCAGCCGTTTGCAGGCAGCGGGTGGAAATGAAGGCGATGCGTCACTGCCCGACGTCGTGACGGATGGTTATGAGAGTAGTAATGGACGTTCATTTGTTCAGTGGTTTCAGATCGGCGTCGCCCTCACTTTGCCCCTGATTATTTTTGGCGCTGTTGCCCTCGCTCTTTTCGTTTGGATGGCGAGCACGGGCAGGTGATGGGGATGTTTCGTCGTTCGCCCAAGTCCAGCCCGCCGCTTCGCCGCAGGCAGGAAGAAATTGCGCGACAGGAAGCGGAACTGCGTGAGAGACTCGAGAAACTAGAGCGGCTTGTTGCAAAAGTGCCCGTGATCGAGAAAAACCGGACGGAACAAGTAACAAAAGATAATCGAAGCGATAAACGATTCCGCGTCTCAGTTGCGGCACAAGACACAGGCTCCGTAGGCGAAAGGAGAAGTGCTCGGCGTCCTCGTTCGTTGCGCAAAGAGCGGCGGGAAGGCCAAATCATTTTTCTGCTTCTTGTGGTCGCGCTTGCCGTCGCAGTCATCTGGCTGATCAGCAATCTGCATTCCTGAATAACAGCCATGGCCGGGGTCGGGGATCTCGATGTTGCGTACGTCGCCAGACTGGCGCGGATCAATCTGTCCGAAGAGGAAGCTAATGCTTTTCAGAAGCAATTGGGCGATGTGCTGAATTACGTTGAAAAACTTCGTCAGGCGGACGTGAGCCATGTGGAAGCGGCTGCCCACGCGCTTCCCATTTTTAACGTTTTTCGCGAGGACGCACCGAGCGACTGGTTTACTGCGGAGGAAGCGCTGAGCAACGCGCCTCGAAAGGTGAACCGTCTTTTTATTGTCCCTAAAGTAGTGGAATGACGGAGAAGGATCTGCCGGCGCTGAGCATCGCCGATCTGCAATCGTTGCTGCGTCGCCGGGAAGTCTCACCGGGCGAAGTCATCAATGCTCTGCGAGAACGCATCGAAGCCGTCGATGGAAAAATTGGCGCTTATCTCTCTCTCGACATGGATGCTGCCGCCAACGAGGCAGAGAAGGCGAATGTCGATCTTCCATTGGGCGGCGTGCCGCTCGCAATCAAAGACATCATCAACGTGATGGGGCAACCGTGTACCTGCGGGTCAAAAATCTTGCAAGGTTATCGCGCCGCCTATGACGCCACTGTCGTTCAAAGATTGCGCGCTGCGGGCGCGATTCCATTCGGCAAGACCAACCTGGACGAGTTTGCCATGGGCTCGTCCACCGAAAATTCTGCCGTGAAATTGACGCGCAATCCATGGGACTTGTCGCGCGTGCCGGGAGGCTCCAGTGGCGGGTCGGCGGCAGCAGTCGCCGCGGATGCTGCGATGGGTGCGTTAGGCAGCGATACCGGAGGCTCAATTCGGCAACCGGCTGCGCTCTCCGGCGTTGTCGGTTTCAAACCAAGTTATGGGAGGGTTTCGCGATTTGGTCTCGTCGCGTTTGCGTCGTCGCTCGATCAAATCGGGCCGTTAACGAAAACTGTCCGCGACTCTGCCTTCATCATGAATGTGATCGCAGGTCATGATCCGCAGGACAGCACTTCTCTCGACGAGCCGGTGCCTGACTATGCTGCAAAACTGGGAAATGATTTGCGTGGAGTCCGGTTGGGATTGCCAAAGGAATACATGATCGAGGGCATCGATCCACAAGTGAAAGCTGCGATCAACGCCGCGGTGAGGCAGATGAATTCGTTAGGCGCAGAGGTTGTCGACGTCTCGTTGCCGCACACTGATTACGCGGTCGCGGTCTATTACATTTTGGCAACGGCGGAAGCCTCGGCCAATCTCGCTCGGTTCGATGGCGTCCGCTATGGATATCGAGCGGAAAATCCAAGAGACATGCTTGATCTTTATGGCCGCACGCGCGAGGAAGGTTTCGGGCCTGAGGTGAAACGGCGCATTATTCTCGGCACCTACGTTTTGAGCTCGGGCTATTACGACGCCTATTATCTGCGCGCGCAAAGAGTGCGCGAGTTAATCCGGCAGGATTTCGCGAAGGCTTTCGAGAAAGTCGATGCCTTGATTTCGCCGACCTCGCCGGTGCCGGCATTTAAGTTAGGTGAGCGTACTGCGGATCCTTTGCAAATGTATCTCGCCGATATCTTCACGATCGCAGCGAATCTGGCTGGAATCTGCGGAATCAGTGTGCCTTGCGGTTTTGCCAATGCGGATGGGCATCAACTGCCCATCGGTCTGCAGTTGTTAGGCAAACCACTGGACGAAGCGCGTATTTTTCAAATCGCGCACGCCTACGAACAAAGTACAGACTGGCACAAGGCACGGCCGCCACTCGCGGCGACAAAATGATTCGTCAGATACACGGCCCGGCCCTCGCGAAACCAAAGGCGCCGTTTTTATCATTCTGAGTGCAGCGAAGAATCTCAGTATCTCCTGAGATCGAATTAGCGGAAATCAATCAGAGATGTCTCGCTTCGCTCAATACGACAGACCTGACGAGCCCCGGCCCCTGACATGGTGGTCAAAATTGAATCGGAGATTGAACAGTCCGGTGAGGTTTCGGGCTTTGCTTTGGGCGTTTGTTGTTACGGCAACAGTCTTTTCCTTGCTTCCGCTACTACGTTACCTCCGCGGCCAGACGATCTTTGATTACGAACTCTGGTACACCACGGGAAGACATGTGCTCGCCGGCGATGAAATTTATTTCTTCCGCGCTGGGAAATACGATTTCATGTATCCGCCGCCGTGCGCGCTTTTTCTGGCGGGCGCGACTCTGCTTGGACAGGGAGGATTGATTTTTTTTCTCGTCGCCATCAACACCGTCGCCTGGTTTTACAGTGTGAAGCTGAGCGCCATTCTCGCTCGAGGGGACGAACGCATAACAAATCCGTGGTTGTATCTGGTCCCGAGCCTCCTGATGATCGTTTATATCTGGTCGAGCTATCATCTCGGCCAACCGAATCTTGTTTTGCTCGCGCTGATGCTCGGCGCTTTTGTCGCGCTGCGCGCGAAACGTGAAGTGGCGGCCGGTGGTCTGATTGCGATTGCTGCCGCGATCAAAGCGTTTCCAATCCTTGCGATTGTTTACCTGGTTTACCGGCGTTACTGGCGAGCAACAGCTAGTCTCGTAGCGACGCTCGTATTTCTGATCCTGATTTTGCCGGCGCCGTTTCGAGGATTCGAACGAGCGTGGCACGATCTAGAGAGATGGAGCGCTGGAATGTTGAAATACAGCGAAGTTAGCGTCGGTCAGCGCCCGATGCGCAGCTACACCTGGAAAAACCAATCGCTTATTGGTGTAAGCAATCGCTTGCTTCGCCATGTAGATGCCGATGCTGCTTCCGCGCTGCACGAGCCGGTTTACGTCAATTTCGCGGATCTAAGGTTTCCAGTCATTAACGCGATCATCATCAGCGTAGCCCTAGCGCTTGGTATCGTGTTTATCGCGGCAATGGCCAAGCGTGGTATGCGAACGGCGGAGAGCGATGCACTCGAATTCGCGTTGCTCCTTTTGCTGATGTTGATGGTCACACCACTTTCGTTCGGCTACTTCTATTCCTGGCTCATGCTGCCATTCGCAGTTGCAACGCAGCGCGTGCTCGCTGGAAAAAGCTCGGGTGTCTTGTGGTGGAGCTTACCGGCCCTGGCGTTACTCGCTCTTAGCATACCATTCTCGCGCGGCGCCCAACTCTATGGGAATACATTTTTCGCCACGCTGCTCCTCTTTGTCGGATTATCGATTGAGCTTTTGCGTTTCAAACAACAAACCGACCCCCGCGATCAACTGGCGAGTTGTCTTCCTAAGCAGCAATGATCGGACTCTCGCGACAGCAGATTTCCAATTTGTTCCCGTCAGGATCCTCGAAGAAGAAGCCGTAATAGCCGACGCTGTACTCGGGACAGATTTCGGGGCCTTCCAGGTTTTTTCCGC
>JBKPOB010000115.1:0-9653 GCA_046732875.1 Verrucomicrobiota bacterium
TTTATTTGCTGCTTTTTCTTGCGGCGGTTTTTCTCCTTTGGATAGTGGGAGAATGGAATCGCCGGCGGCGGGAGCGACGGGCTCTGCAGTATCGGCTGCGCTGCGTGATTTGCGCGTTCGAATTTGAAGATCGAACGGATGCGTTGCTTCCACGCTGCCCGCGTTGTGGAAGTTTAAACGAACGATTTAGAATGGAGCAAATTTAACATGGGAATGTGGATAGGCAGGAATCGCAAGGCACGTGTGACCTACGGATTTGATGAAATCGCGCTGGTGCCCGGGCGCCTCACGATTAATCCAAACGAAGTCGATATCACCTTTCGTTTACCGCGCAGAGATGCAGAGCCGCTGGAAATGAAAATTCCCATTCTTGCCAGCGCCATGGACGGAGTTGTCGACGTTCGCTTTGCCGTCGCCATGAACAAATTGGGCGGGTTAGCCGTTTTGAATCTCGAAGGAGTGCAAACGCGCTACAAAAATCCGCAGGAAGTACTGCAAAAAATCGTCGACGCGGATAAATCCGAGATCACAGCATTGCTACAACGAATTTATCAGGAACCTATTCAGGTAGATCTGATCGCGGCGCGCGTCCGCCAGATCAAAGACGGCGGTGTATTAGCCGCGGTCAGTTCCATTCCTCAACGCGCGGCCGAATTCGGCAAAATCGCGCAGGAAGCCGGGGCTGATGTTTTCGTGGTACAAAGCACGGTTTCAACGGTGCGGCACATATCATCGGAGTACAAGTCGCTTGATCTGGAGAAGTTTTGCCGGGAGATGCGCATTCCTGTGATCGTAGGAAACACCGTTGGTTATGATGTGACCTTGGAAATAATGGAGTGCGGGCCGGCTGCGGTTTTGGTTGGTGTCGGGCCGGGAGCGGCATGCACTTCACGCGGTGTGCTTGGACTGGGGGTTCCGCAGGTTACGGCGACCGTCGATTGTGCAGCAGCGCGCGACGCTTACTTCAAAAAGACATCGCGCTACGTGCCAATCATCACTGATGGCGGAATGAGTAGAGGCGGCGATGTTTGCAAGGCACTGGCCTGCGGCGCGGATGCTGTGATGGTGGGCAGCGCATTTGCCAAAGCGAACGAAGCGCCCGGCCGCGGATACCATTGGGGGATGGCCACACCCCACGCCAATCTTCCGCGCGGGACGCGCATCAAAGTCGGCGCCACCGGCTCGTTACAGCAAATCCTGTTTGGTCCGGCAGAAGTTGACGATGGCAGCCAGAATTTGGTCGGTGCAATTACAACGTGCATGGGTAACGTTGGCGCTCGAGATATTGCCGAATTTCAACAAACTGAGATTATCATCGCGCCTTCCATCAAGACCGAAGGAAAGCTTTTTCAAACAGTTCAAAGCGTTGGAATGGGAACGAGCTAAATTATTTAGCGATTCAGTGATTTAATCATTTAACGATTGACCTCTCGTTACGTCGTTAGTCCATTTCCACCAGCTTTGAATCGCTAAGTCACTAAATCGTTAAATCGCTAAATGAACAATGATCGCAGAGTAGTCATCACTGGCCTAGGCGTCCTCACGCCGGTCGGCAACGATGTGGAGACGTTCTGGTCCAATCTCAAGAACGGAGTCAGCGGTATTCAGACCATCGACGCCTTCGATATCACGGGGTACGATTGCAAAATCGGAGGGCAAGTCCGCGATTTCGATCCGAAGCCATTCTTCAAAAATCCAAAGGATGTCCGCCGCACCGATCGATTTACCCACCTATCGATGGCGGCGGCAAAAATGGCTTTGGAAGACAGCGGCATTGATGTCGCGAATCTGGAACAGAGAGATCGTTTCGGCGTGATCGTCAGTACCGGAATTGGCGGATTAAAAACGCTGCAGGATCAGTTGCATATCTTGTTGACCAGAGGCCCCGGACGTAACTCGCCATTTACCATACCGATGTTGATTAGTAATATGGCGAGCGGCGTCATCTCGATGGAATTCGACCTGCGCGGCCCTAATTTGTGCATCGTTACCGCCTGTGCGACATCCAACAACGCCATCGGCGAATCCTGGCGGATCATCAAATTTGGTGATGCCGATATTTTCCTAGCGGGCGGTTCGGAGGCGTCTATCGTCGAAATTGGCGTTGCGGGATTTTCAGCGATGAAAGCGCTGAGCACCCGTAACGACGAACCCCAGCGTGCCTCGCGGCCATTCGATCGTGATCGGGACGGTTTTGTGATGAGCGAAGGCGCAGGAATCGTTGTGGTAGAGGAATTGGAACATGCCAAAGCGCGCGGCGCGAAGATTTACTGTGAACTCACCGGATACGGCATTTCTGCCGACGCTTACCACATGACAGCGCCACCGCCAGATGGTGAAGGAGCGGCACGCGCCATGCAAATGGCACTGGACCACGCGCATCTGTCAGCTGACCAGGTCGATTATATTAATGCGCATGCCACCTCGACAGATATCGGTGACATTTGCGAGACGCGGGCGATCAAACAGGTGTTTGGAGACTGTGCATACAAGATCGCGATCAGCTCCACCAAGTCGATGACCGGCCACTTGTTAGGCGGAGCCGGCGGGATCGAAATGGCTGCGTGTGCACTTGCTATCCGCGATTCAGTTGTCCCGCCAACTATCAATTTGGAAAATCCAGACAAAGAATGCGACCTGGATTATATCCCAAATGCGGCGCGCGAAAAGAAAGTGCGCGTAGCTCTGAATAACTCATTCGGTTTCGGGGGTCACAACGCCACATTGATCGCCGCCGCGTTTGAAAAATAATTATAGCCCCGACGAGAAGTCACTCGCCGTGGCGAAGGCGTGCTGGAATATGTGAATCGGCTTTGACTAGGTACTGCTCACCAGCCACTATTTGACTACTTACGCGCGGGCATAGCTTAATGGTAAAGTTCCAGCCTTCCAAGCTGGCTATGCGGGTTCGATTCCCGTTGCCCGCTCATTTTCATAGGTAAAACGCCTCCAAATCGCAGCCGTAGTCATAACAGGAGTGCGGTAAAAGTTCATAACGACTCAACATTATCGAGGCTAAAAAGAACCCTGAATTTACCTGCGCCGCGTCCGAGTGGAACGTCCACTCTTTGGGTATCCAGCTGGAAGCGCCTCGCCCCGTAGGAACCGCTGCAGGAGTTGTCGAGCGCGTCGTTCGTTTCGTCGTTCGTTCCACCACCGATTGACTCTAGAAGGATGCGGAAAGAGCAAGAACCGCCGTCCATAAATGCGTATTTCTGCCAGAAAAGGCAAGTCGTGGAAGCCGAAGCACCGAGCGACATTCTTTCCGAGCAGGACGATGCGTTCCACGCGCCAATCCAATAGGACGTCGGCAGCGTTGACGTAGCCTTTCGCATGGTCGAACGCGTTGTCTTTGCCGCGCTTCGCGCTGTAGTGCATGTTCAAGTGTCTCCGGCGACACGCGATCAGTTCTTCGTAACTCATTCCGGCAAGCCGCGCGATTTTCTTGCCGTTCGGGCCGGCGAGCGGTTTGCGCGGGTCGCCGCGTCGCGAGGGCGCTTGGCCGACCAGTCCGATCTTGTGCGTCTCGATCTTCTTCTGTTTCATGATGCAGCGAAGTCAGCATAGGCCGCTGACGGCCTTTTGCGAGGCAATCTGTTTCTCCTGCGCTCGGAGAAGCGCGTTCTGCACACGGTCCAGCGACGCGCTCGTTGTCCGAAGAATCGCGGCGGAGGTCAAATCGCTACATTTTAGTGTTGACCTAAGAATTGGCAATCGGCCGAAAATTCAACCGCGCTAGCCCCAAACGAACAGTGCAACGAACTGCGAGCGGGAGGAGCCAGGAATTAAACGGGGACTTAACCCAGCGAGGTGTTTATGAATCAGCACGGCCTCCAATAACCGCCTCTCCGCACCGTGTGCGCCCGCAGTCGCTGCCACAAACAATTCAACCTAGGGTCGTTGATTTTGTTTTGAAAAATCTCACGCTTATGAGGTAGGCAGGCTAAAAGGCCATCGCGACATCGCTCTGATTTCTTTTTTAGAGCGCTGCTTTTCGATCGGCCGTGGCATAACAACCGGATGACGTTTTGGAGTGCTGCTTTCCGGTTTGTTTACAAATTTAATTTACGTCAGCATTCAACCAACGTGTCACCCGAAGTGTTACGTGTTTTAAGAGCGCTGTGGATCCTCGGTAATGCTGGTTAGTCACCGCTGTCGCGTACATCAGTATTTGGCTATCAGCATAGTGGGATCACGCGCTGTTTGGAGGACAAGGAATTTGGGGTTCACGCATGTGAGCGAGCTCACGGTCTCGCATCTCTTTAACGTCCTTTTCACTGCTCCTAACGGGTTACCGAGGGACTAAAGATCGAAAATACGGGTTCAATTCCCGGTGCCCCTTTAGTTTACCGGCTTCCGCTTTGTTCGTGTGCGGCGGCTTGCTTGCGGTTACGGAGCCACGCCACATTTTTCGGTACTACATGCTCTCCTTTTACAAGCACGCGAGTTATTCCAAGTTTTGGGTCGAATACACTGACGTTGGCAGGAAGCGCGGCTAGAAATCCACAAAAATTTGCGACTCCATTGTATTGGAATGCTGCCTCACGCACGGCTTTCGCCGTGAGCGGCCGGCGGTCGTTCGCCGTTCGCGAATTACGATCCTGAACCGTGGAAGGCAAGGTCGACGATTGGGGATACGGAAAAGGAGCAGGCGACGGCAAGGGCGATGAGTCCGAAACGGGCGGCGGCGCTGGAATTTGCACCGGTGTTTCATACGGATAGGGACCCGGGAGCTTGATGGTCGGAGTTGCCGAGTCACTTCTTTCCGCAGGGAAACCAAGCAAGATCGCTAGTCCTCCAGCAATTCCCGAAACTGCAATCAGTGTGGTAGCAGGGTATCCTTTCATGTCGGCACAATGACGACTGACTGATGCGCGCATATCGCCTCTACTGCGACGCGACAGGCGGGCATATGGTCTTTTGCAGTTCCTCAATTAAGTGTGGCCGCTAACGGATGAGGAAGCGTCGCGCCAAAGCGAGCACGCCAAGAGCTACACCGAGTAACATTACTGTAATGCCGCCGTCCGGGACCCCTAGACTGGCTGCGGTAAAAAGCGTCCATCCGGTAAGGTGGTGCCCGGAGGCTAGAAAAGGAATGGCTGTTATTCCACTCAGATTACCAACGTACCAAACTTCGGTCCCGTAGCCGCTGTACGTCGCGAACAGGTATGTATATAACCCGCTAGTTCCAAGATTTATCGCTCTGCCACCGCCGTTGTGCGCCCAGGCGGCCGTCGGCAAAGATTTAAAGCCATGGTTCGAGCGAAAATAGACCTCGCCACGCGCGACCTCTACCGTTCCAAGGGCCATGTCAATTAGGTGATTCACATAGCGAGTCTTGTTTTGATTGTCTGTTTTCTGTTGGACGCCAGGCCAGAGGAAACCCAGCTCGTGAGAGTCACCGATGCTCAGGGCCCTCGCATCTTGACACGATATAAGGATTGCCCCGCAAAAGGCCATGCAGAGCAGTAAAAATTTGTGTTTCGAAACTCCGTTTGATCGCATGGTGCGCCGTAAAAAGCGTGATCGTGCAGAGTGCCGCAAATGCCGTGCCAACAAAGCACGCCCACTCAATAACTATCGGAACACACTGTTGGACAGCACATTATAATCAGGGGGATTTTAACAGATTATGCTTCAGCGAAGACGAGGTTGTAAATTGTTTGGACGATTACGTACTGGCTAAGCGAAATATGGCGTAATATCCTACAAATTAGCAGCTTACGCCATATGTGCAAACACGTAAGAATCCCCGACGATCGTCTTTCGATGTTTGCTGCCCTATTGGCCTGGCGTAATTAGCTCGCGGTACCGCCACGTGAAGCCAAGAGCAGAGTAAATCGTCAACGCCACGGTGATCCACACCAGAACTGGCCCGGCTTCAGTCCAAGCGCGCATCCACCATGTTGACTTCTCATTGGCGTATTGCAGTTCCGCCATCGAAAGCAGCGCAAGAAAGAAAATAATAGTAATGATCTGCCAAGAAGTTTTCTGTTTGCCGAGCCGTTCTGCGGGAAGAACCCGGCCCCTGGCACTCGCCATCAGGCGCAAACCCGTGATCAAGAAATCTCGCGCTACCACTGTTGTGGCTGCCCACGCTGGCACAGCTTTGAGAGGAACCAGCGAAATAAAAGCGGCGGCCATCATGATCTTGTCCACCAGCGGGTCCATCAATTTGCCGAAGTTTGTGACAACCCCGTAACGCCGGGCGATTTCCCCGTCGATAAAATCTGTCAGGCCCGCGATGAGAAAGATGACCAGCGCGGCGGTGCGCGCATATTGCCAGGAGGAATTAAGCGCCCCGACAAAGAGCACGGTCAGGGCAAGCCGACTCAGAGTAATTCGATTCGCCCAGTTCATCTTGCTGTTGTCGAGGCTGGTACTGTAGCCGTGGGCGATGACTTCGGCCGCGCGTGATTCTGAACTTTAAATTTTGGACGTTTCCAAATTGGGACTTTTTTCTTCAACTCATTCACAATCCATCGACTCGCTTGAAATGCAGCTTCGCGATGTCCGCTGCACACTTGCATAAAGAGAGACGCCTCCCCAACAGCAACAAATCCGATTCGGTGATGAATGATAACCGATCGAAGTTCAAATTGAATCGCGGCCTGCTCGGCAATTTGCTTCAGCTGATGTTCGGCCATCTCACGGTGCGCTTCGTAATCGATTCCCTCGATTTCGCGCCCATCCTCGGAGCTGCGAACGATCCCCTGAAAATCAACTCTCGCGCCCGCAGCGGGATCCATTCGATTCAATGGTGCATTGAGTTGCGCTTCTGTCACCAAAACTTTGCAAACCGGATTTGCCATAACGTTCAACCGCTCGCTACAGTGAGTCTCCCCGCTGTTTCAAAACTATTCGGAAAGAAGATACCAAAATGAATGCGAATCAATGTGATATTGGACTAATCGGCCTGGCTGTGATGGGCGAGAACCTCGCCCTGAATCTCGAATCGAAGGGCTTTTCTGTAGCCGTGTTCAACCGTACGACCGAAGTAACGGAAAAATTTGCCGCCGGGAGGGCCAAGGGGAAAAACATTCGGCCGACGCGCACGATGGAGGAATTTGTCGCGGCGCTCAAGAAACCACGCATAGCCATGATGATGATCAAGGCCGGCAAGCCGGTGGACATCGTTATCGGCGAAATCGTGCCGTTCCTCGAACGGGGCGACGTGCTAATCGACGGAGGAAATTCTCTTTTCACCGACACGCAACGGCGTGACAAGGAATTGGAGGGGAAGGGAATTCATTTTGTCGGTATGGGCGTTTCCGGAGGGGAAGAAGGAGCTCTAAAAGGACCTTCGCTCATGCCGGGCGGTTCGCGCGAGTCATGGGAGATCATCGCCCCGATTTTCCGCAAGATCGCGGCGCAAGTGGATGGCGAACCGTGTTGCCGTTACATGGGCCCGGACGGCGCCGGTCATTACGTCAAGATGGTCCACAACGGCATCGAGTACGGCGACATTCAGTTGATCTGCGAAGCGTATGCAATCATGAAGGATATCCTGGAGATGCAAGCGCCGGAGCTCGCCGATGTCTTTGCAGAATGGAACAAGGGCGAGCTCGACAGCTATCTGATTCAAATCACCTCAGAGATTTTTCGAAAGATCGATCCTGATACCGGTAAACCGCTGGTCGATATGATTCTCGACAAAGCCGGACAAAAGGGAACTGGCATCTGGACACTTCAAGCCGCTATCAAACAATCCGTCGTTATTTCTACAATTAACGCTGCAGTTGAAGCGCGCGTTGTGTCTGCGCAGAAAGAAGAGCGCGTCGCCGCGTCCAAAATTCTGCCGCAACCGAGAGTTCGAAAGTTCAAAGGCAACCGGCCCCGCTTCGTCGATGCAGTACGTGACGCTCTTTACGCATCGAAAATTGTTTCGTACACGCAGGGTATGGAGCTCCTGCGGTCTGGAAGCACGGACTACAAATGGAACCTTAACCTCAGCGACATTGCCACCATCTGGCGGGGTGGCTGCATTATCCGCGCGAAATTCTTGAACCGAATCGTCGAGGCGTACAAGCGGGACGCAAGTCTCCACAATCTTTTGCTCTACAGGTATTTTACGAGAATCATCAAGAAAGCGCAGCGTAATTGGCGCGTCGCGGTATCAACAGCCATCAAAAATGGCGTGGCTGTCCCGGCATTTTCAGCGTCACTCGCTTACTTCGATAGCTATCGCTCCGCTCGGTTGCCTGCAAACCTCTTGCAAGCGCAACGCGATTTCTTTGGCGCGCACACGTACGAGCGAATCGATAAGCCCGGGGTCTTTCACACTGATTGGGTCGAGTCCGATCAAAAACCGGCGGAAAAACCAACGGAGCCGAAAACACCCGAACCGCACCACGCGGGAGAGTGAATTACCGTTAAAACGTTGAACAGTTGAAACGGCTAACACTTTAACGCTTCAACGAATTAGTGAAAATCGTGTGACTCGCTTCCAACGAGTTGTTTGTTCAGTAGCGGTCTAATCTCACGCGCTTTGATTAAAACCACGTTGTCTGAATTCTGCACTTCCCCTTCGATGATTAGAAAAGCTTCCTCTGTAATCACTAGACGAAAGTGTTCAAATAAGTCTGGCTCTACAATTGCATTCGAAACACCGGTCTCATCTTCCAGGCTGATAAAAACGAATCCTTTCGCCGTTCCGGGACGCTGTCGGCAAATCACATTGCCGGCAATTTGAATGATCAAACCATGTCGCGCGTGAACAAGATCGATTGCGCGCCAAATATTCGGCAAACTGTCGCGCAACAGTTTCATCGGATGCGGTCCAGTAGTCAGGTTCATTGTGTCGTAATCCGCGCGCACGCGCTCGGGTAAGGTCATACGGGCAAGGGGGGACGTTGTAGCGGCGTTTGTGTCAAACGTCGAATTTGAACAACAGGCGTCTGGCACAAGCGCCTCTACAACAGTTTTCTCCAGCAAGTCGTCATACAGCGTCTCTTCCACGTCCCACATTGCGGCGCGCCGATGTTGTGCAAAACAATTAAGCCCGCCCAATTCCGCTAAGGTGCGCAATTCGTCTTTTGAGAGTGGAGAGCCTCTCTTGAATTCATCCAATGAATCAAACTGTCGCTCTTGTCGTTGCCTAATGAGTGCCTCAGCATGTTCCTGCCGCAATCCGCTCACGACACAAAAACCCAGCCGCACCGTGTTGTCATCGACAACCGTACAGCGCCATTCGGATTGCGAAACGCAAACCGGCTTGATCTTCAATCCATGTCGCTGCGCATCTTTCACAATCGTCGCGGGCGTATAAAAACCCATCGGCTGATTGTTCAAAAGGCTCGCGTAAAATTCTGGCGCGCGATGCACTTTTAAATACGCACTGCCATACGCCAGAATGGCAAAACTGATCGCATGAGATTCCGGAAATCCGTAAAGCGCAAATGATGAGATGGACTGGACGATTTTGTCGATCTTGTCCGGCGCCACGCCTTTGCGTTCCATCGCCAGACGCAATTTCGCACAGACCTTGTTCATCCGTTCTTCGGAACGATGAAAACTCAGTGCGCGTCGCAGCTCTTCCGCTTCGTCGCCGGAAAAATCCGCCATTATCATCGCAATCTTGAGCATTTGTTCCTGAAAAAGCGGAACGCCGAGCGTGCGTTCCAATACCGGTTCCAGGCGCGGATCAAAATATG
>JBKPOB010000116.1:0-8313 GCA_046732875.1 Verrucomicrobiota bacterium
GACTACCTGCCTCGCTCATTAGAAGATGCGAACGTGAAAAAGCTTGTGTCGGTGGTCTGCGCGTTCTTTATGGGACTGTGCACAATGAGCAATTTATGCGCAGAGACACCATCCGCCGACACAGAGCGCTATGGGCAATACCCGACGAATTACAAGGAGATCATCATGAAATGGCTGGACACACAATTACTCGATGCAGCGAGCGCACGCATCGAATGGAATGGCGATCCCAAACCGGCGAGTTTGGGCACAAAAGACAAACCTCTTTACGGCTATCTGGTCAACTTCAAGGTAAACGCCCGAAATCGCTTTGGTGCTTACACGGGAATGCAAAGCCACGGTGCCTTAATCCATAATGGCGAAGTGATTAAAGGCCTGGGTTTCGGCTATTAACAATTAATTTTAAAATAAAGATGAAAATAAATCAGCGATCGAAATCATCGGGGCAAGTTTTGGTTATTGTCATCATTTTGCTGGTATTGCTTGGCATTGCTTATTGGTGGCTCGATTCCAATAAGCGACAAATGATGCGGGAAGGCCGCGAATTCGGAAGGAAGGTAATCCAGGAGCTCGTCATGCAGCATAATATCAAGTTTTTTGGAGATCATTTGAGTCCGGCAATGCGCCTCCAGTATCCGCCTTCCGCGCAACAGGATCTCCTGAATCAGCTGAACAAGCTTGGAGAGCCGGTGTCCCCGCCAAATGTGGAAGGTGACATTGTGTTTCAGTCCCACTTTTTTGAGCCGAACGGCGTTTTCCATGCGCGCATTAATTATCCAGCCCGGGGAGCTGAAATTAATGTCGCCGTTTCGCATCCAGTCGGTCGTTGGCAAATTGACGAGATAACATTCGCTGCGGAGACGCCGCGATAGTCTTCGCGCCGAATAAATCGTCAAATCCTAGCGAATCAGGAGACTTGTTAACTCAATAGACGCTCCAGCGAATCGAGGCAAATTTGCGACCAGGTCTCCAACGATTTGCGGCGGGCCACCAACTCCTCTTTCGTCAGAAATGTAAGGCCTGTGATCATCGTCTCACGTTTCTGCACTCTCGGCTCTTTCAATTTAAAGATGTGTACAATCCCTAGGTGAACGCGTCCGACTTCGGTTGAGTCGTCATTTAAAAGCGCAACGATTCGATCTTCAAATGGAGTGTCGATCTTGATTTCCTCATTTACTTCGCGCTCGACGCCGGCGCGATAGGCCTGCTCATCCATGGCAAATAGCGATTCGTCTGTTTCGTTCATGTGACCGCCGATACCGATCGAGCCTTTCGCCACCAGTCGCTGTTCGCCTGCCTTTTTTCCGCGCACGTAATGAAGCACCCTGTTTCCAAAAGCGATCAACGCATAAGGGATGATTTGTTTGTAAGCCGGATCGTTCTCGGCTTCAGGGCGCGGAATGAAGAAATTACTTCCGCGTGATAGTAGTGCCTTCAAATATTTTCCAGGCTCGAAATTTAATCCTTGAAAACTACCGAGCTCATCGAACAGGCTTCGCCTGATTACCAAAACGTTTTCGATGGGCGCGTTCATCTTCAGGAATTTTCTTCGCTTCGCTCAGAAGCACAGAAGCGCTTTAGAACGAATAGCTCACGCCCACCTGCGGGCCGAAAAGATTGAGGCTGGGGTTGGGATCAGTTTGCCCGGCGTTTGAGAGATGCTGATAAAGCGCTCCCACGCTTATCTTCCAGTGATCGTCGAGGAGATAGGAAATCCCGGCGGCCGATAAAATGTTGAACGTAAAATCCTGACCCTGGCCACCAGGAACTTCCGGGTGACTATCGATCCATCCCAAACCAAGTCCGCCTGAAATGTAAGGAACGAACCGGCATCCCGGCCGAACAAAGTTATAACGCATTCCCAGATTAAATCCGAAATAATGATTCTCGATTCCGCGGAAGATAGGTTCTGCGATCGCGCTAATGTAGAATTGGTTGTAGCCGCGCAGCCAGATGTCGCGCTGCACAACTCCCCAGCGAATGCGGGCCGTTAGGAATTCCGCGCCAATTTGGTAATCCTGTGGCGGATTGATCGCGCCAAACAAATATGCCGACTCGACTGCAAACTCGAATCGTTGCGGATTAAATGTGTCCGTGGTTGCCTCGGTGCGTGACGGTTCAGTGCCGCCGAACGCCTGCGAACAGACGAGAACGATCACACACACGGCCAAAACGCGAAGCGGTTTCATTCGGCGCGCCTACGATAAGGAGGCTTGATCGGATTGCAATTAGCTGCGCGCTCCTGTAGCGGCGCTCTGTGAGCGCCGAGATGAAATCACGAAGCTTTGCGTAGTGAGCTAATGGCGGTCATAGACCGCCGCTACAGAAGTCGGCCAGATCGTGAGGCAATGGGCTGGTCCATTCATTCTCGCCTTCGATGACCAATTTCGCCGAGTGCAATGCATGGCGCGGCAGGAGCAGGTGGCGTTCGAGCTCAGGGGTCCATCCCGTCTCGATGAAACGGAGATAAAGGTTTTCGTCGGATCCGTAAATTTTATCGCCCACAATTGGATGACCGATCGACGCAAGATGCACTCGAATTTGGTGCATGCGTCCCGTGTACGGAATTGCGTGAACCAAGCTGAACTTCTCAGCCGGGCGCGCGCGTTCGATCGCTGCGTCCGGCGATCGCGTCTTACCAGGCGATCGCACAAAACAGCGTTCGACCTTAAACTCTGTGTGCGCCGGCGCGCCAGATGCATGAATCATTTGTTTGAGCCAGATCCCAGAGTCTCGATGTTTGCCTTGTCGATCCAGAGCCGCATCAACGACCTTGCTTTCCCAGTCGGGCCAGCCATGGACAATCGCCAGATATTCTTTCTTTAGTTGTCGCCGTTGCATTAGAAGCCCAAATCGGCGGGCGACATCAGCCTTCTTCGCCACCAAGACCAGGCCGCTCGTCTCGCGATCGAGGCGGTTCACAATGGATACCTGGCCGCCCGCAGCGATTTCGAAGGCGAAGAGTCCACGCAATTCCTGCCACAACGTCCGCGCTCCCTCGGGTTTCGTGGGATGAATCAGGAGAAACGGGGGCTTATCGATCACAGCATAATCGTCGGTTTCATCGACGATTTTGAAATCGAGTAACGGCGGCGACTCAATCATTCCATGGCAACGATAGCCACGATTGCCTTGACCTCATTCCCAAAACTGCTTTACCTAGCCTCTTTAACTTTTGACAGGAGCACGTGGTGGAACCCAAGGACATCAAAGAAATCAAAACCATCATCGACTTGATGAAGAAGAATGATCTTTCGGTCTTCGAGATCGAGAAGGAGGGGTTCCGTCTAAAACTCCAGAGAGGTTCTTCGGGCCAAGCAGCTGCGGTTGCGTCGCTTCCAGCAGCGGTTCCATCCAAGGCTGCGACAACGCCTCCTGAAGCTGCGCCTGCCTCACCCAAGGCGATCGAAAGCGTCCCGCTCAGGGAAATCGTTTCCCCCATGGTGGGCACGTTCTATCAGGCTGCATCTCCAGACGCCTCGCCCTTCGTTGATGTTGGAAAAACTGTTACAGAGGAAACGGTGGTTTGCATTATCGAGGCGATGAAAGTGATGAACGAAATAAAGGCAGAAACGAGCGGTGTCATCGCCGAAGTGGTGGCTGAAAACGGCAAGCCGGTCCAGTTTGGCCAGGTGCTTTTCAAAGTCCGTTGATGCGTCGTACGAATTTTGATTGTAGGGCAGGCGCATCGCTTGCTATTGCGCGTTGCTGAACTGGGCAAGCGGTGCGCTTGCCTACACTTGCCAATTCATGTTTGAGAAAGTCCTGGTTGCCAATCGCGGTGAGATTGCGTTGCGCGTGATTCGCGCCTGCAAGGAGCTCGGCATTCGAACCCTTGCGGTTTATTCCGAAGCCGACGTCGATTCGCTGCATGTGCAACTTGCGGATGAATCCGTTTGCATCGGCGCAGCGCCCAGCACGGAAAGCTACCTCAAAATCGATCGAATCATGAGCGCCGCCGAAATTGGCGACGTCGATGCGATTCATCCTGGCTATGGATTTCTCGCTGAGAACCCCCATTTCGCGGAAGTCTGTGAAAGCTGCAATATCAAGTTCATCGGGCCTTCTTCGCGGGCAATGCAGGCGATGGGCGACAAGAATGCCGCGCGCGCTGCGGCGCGAAAAGCCGGGGTGCCAGTGACGCCGGGAAGCGACGGAATTGTCGAGACAGAGAGCGACGCGATCAAAATTGCGAGGAAAATTGGTTATCCTGTAATGATCAAAGCGGCCGCCGGCGGTGGCGGACGTGGGATGCGCGTGGCCCATAACGAACCGAGCCTGCAATCGGCTTTTCACAGTGCACGTCACGAAGCCGAGAAAGCTTTCGGAAACGATCAGGTCTATCTTGAGAAGCTCATCGTCAATCCGCATCACGTCGAGTTTCAGATCGTGGCTGATAGTCACGGCCACCTTGTCCATCTGGGCGAACGCGATTGTTCCATTCAGCGGCGTAACCAGAAAGTGATCGAGGAATGCCCATCGCCTCTCATGACCGCGAGTCTGCGCAAAAAAATGGGACACGCCGCTATAAAACTGGCCAAGTCGGTCGGCTACGAAAACGCGGGCACGATCGAGTTCCTGGTTGATCAGGATCGCCATTTTTACTTCATGGAGATGAACACGCGCATCCAGGTCGAACACACGATTACGGAAGAGGTTTACGGATGCGATTTGGTGAAGGAACAAATCCGTATCGCCGCGGGCGAGCCGCTTTCGGAGCACGTGGCGCATGCAACTCCCCGACTGCACGCGATTGAATGTCGTATTAACGCAGAAGACCCGGCGAAGGATTTTCAGCCAACGCCGGGCCGGATTGACTTCTATTATGCTCCAGGCGGCCGCGGCGTTCGAATCGATTCACACGTTTATACCGGTTACACCGTGCCGCCTTATTACGATTCATTAATCGCAAAAATCATCACCGTGGGCGCAACCCGGATGAATGCAATTGAGCGGATGCGACGCGCGCTCGATGAATATTACATCACCGGCATCAAAACCACTGTGCCGTTTCATGCTGCCATCATGCGCAACGGAGAATTCCGGGCAGGAAATTACGACACCGGCTTCATTGAGCGCGTCATGTCGTCAGGCAAACTCGATCTCACCTCGCGACCGATTCGGCTGCACGAATAAACCGAGGTTCGCTAAGTTGTCTCAGAATCTCTGTCTTGTTGCCTTGGGACTCCAACGAGAGGAGGATTGAGATATGAAAGCGCGGCTGGTCAAATTTGGGCAGATTGAGGTGGAGGGAAAGCGCTACACTCACGATGTAGTGATCGACGGCGGTAAAGTGCGGAAACGGAGGAAAGGACCTTCCAAGCAATTCCGCGAAAAGTTCGGCCACACGCCACTTTCGGCCGAGGAAGAAATTCCATGGGGAGGGAAGCAGCTCATTGTTGGGACCGGGGCACATGGCGCGCTTCCGGTAATGGACGAAGTCGTGGCGGAGGCGAAACGGCGCGGTATCGAAGTCATCGCGGCACCCACGTTGGAAGTTTGTGAGCTGTTAGAGGGAGTGAAGAAGGGCCAGGCATACGCTATCCTGCATTGCACGTGCTGAGGGGGGATTTGTGAAACCGAATCGCTTATGCAGTCCACTGGCGCAAACATTTGATCATTTGCGTCTCTCTTGGGTTGCTAGCGATTCCCATCTACTTCCTGGATCGGGCCTCTATGGGCGGCGCCAGCGGCAATTGGATCACACTCGATTTCCGCGGGCTTATCTTTTGGACGTACATTGCGTTGCTCGTCATCCATGTCGTCATAAGTTCAATTGGCGTCCTGTTCTTTTCCAAGTCAGGAGCATTGCGCATTCACTTTTCGTCGATGGTGCTTTCGGTTATTCTGCTTGTCGCCGGTGTCGTCTTTTACGGAAAGCTGCTCCGCGCCCGGACCATCTCCAGTCGACAGGCGAACTTTGATGAAGGAGTTGCAGAGGTGGTGCTTTTTCCCCGATGATATTTATGAAAAGAGGCTGGGGAATCGAACATGCAGGTCATCATCCGCTCGACTTTCGCAGCAAAGACGCGGCTTGTTAGCCCGTACCAATTTTTCTCAACGCGCGTGTGTGCGCGCGTGGAAACGTCTGATGAAAGGAAAAGCCGCTCAGTTTAGATAAACCTTGGCCAGCGCAGACCCAATCTGATATCAGTCAGCGGTATGAGCAGAAATATCTTCTACATAATAGGAGTAATTGTCGTCATCGTCATTGTCCTCAAAGTCCTCGGATTGTTTTAGGTTGGTTTTGATCGTAAATTGCGCCAGTTGCTGATGCGCATCGTCGCGACAGAAAACATTTCGTTGTCCGTGCGGATGAAAAGCTGACTGCCTTTGTTGAACTAGGAGCGGTGATTAGAGTTCCGTGCGAACCAAAAATGCTCCCGTTTCAGGGCTAGGACGGGCGCTTTGATTGTCGCCGGGCTGTTCGAGGGCGAAATAGTGCGTCGCGGACAGCGCCAATGTAAGCGCGGAATGCTGAGAAGCGCAGGTCAGGATGATACGGGCGAAGAAATGAATCTACCGTGCCGCCGTGAAGCAGAACATCACGAGCCTCGGTCTGCAATAAAATTTGGGTTTCAGATTTTGGCTTCATGCGACAGCCATAAAGGAGGGAAAGGACCTCATAGTCAAGCAAAAAACCTTTGTTGTTCGTCTAGACAGCGCTCCAGGCGCGTAATCAGCCATTGGCATTGGCCCAGCGCCTCGCGTGTCATTCATTACGCCAAGCACGCGATATTTCTTGGGCGGTGCTCCCATTGTCCAGATGTCAACGCCGTCAACCACCTTACGCGTGCCCCACCGTCCTTGCCCTACGAGAGGCCTCCTGACTTTCCACCGGTTGAAAGTCGGTCGAAGCGCAGCCAATGAAAAACGTGACGCCGGGTGAAAGAGTGTTGAGTTTAACAATCGTATTCACGGCGCGCATTGCATCAGTAACCACCGCGTGAAGCAAGAAAATCCAGACCTCAGCACACAACACAGAACAGCACTGATCAGCAGATTTGTTGTGAGTTTTATTGTGATTGAGTCACTTTGGGACGCTGATTTACGGCGCTTTGCTTATGAAGAGAGGCGGGGCGGGAATCGAACCCGCGAATGGATTCACCATCGAGAAATTTATCCACTGTACCCAAAGGCCAAGAAAGATCCCCAACTTCTAGGAACGCAGTTCCCGCCGATATGCTACTGAAAAAATATGTAAAGCTGGTAAAAAAATGCTTGCTTCTTTTACCGCTTTTTCGGTAAAAGCGAGCTTAGCTATGATAAGGATCAAAATGTCTTCTTTAGGGTTCATTCTCACGGCTCGAACGCCGCAAGTGAGCTGTCGTGGGAAGAGAGGCTGCAAGCGGCAGGAGAGTACCATGAAGCTTCTGCGAAGTCGCTTGCTCCTTTGGTTGCTCCTCCTCGTTTTATCGAGTAGCCCTTGCAGTCGCACGTTCGCGGAGGCACCTCTCGACCTCTGGCCTTCCAACACTCAGCTCAGGATCCGGGACGGGAACACGCTGAACTACAGCATCGCTGCGCGGACCGGCTACTTCGAGATCTACTTCGACTCCAATAACAATGCGACGTGGGCTGACGCAGTCCCGCCCTACGCAATACACACCGGAGGGCACATACGTATCCATGGATATTTGGCGAGTCCACTGGTCGGGGGGCCCTATCCGGCGATCGTTATCGGTCACGGCCACCATGGGCATGGGAGTCCCGAAGAGGCGATGGGCCTGGCGGCGTTAGGGTACGTCGCACTCTCGATCGACGGACCGGGGCAGGGCCTCTCTACCGGACCGCCAGACACGGAACAGGGATGGATTTCAGTCGAAAGAATCATGAATGTGCCGGCCCCTTACGTGAGCTACCAGTACCATTACGCGTACGCCGGCATGCGGGCGTTGACCCTTTTCGAGAGGTTGTCAGGTCTGTTCCTAAACCCGTTCCGCATCGACCGGACGCGTTTAGGTGTGATCGGGGCTTCAATGGGGGGACAGTTCACCTACTACATCAACGGGGTGGACGATCGAGTGAAGGGAGCGGTGGGAATCGCGGTGGCGGGCGATTGGTGGCCTATCGGGTTCTATCCCGGCGCCTGGCTCTATCACGGTCTTTACTATTACCCGCGAAACGGGCTGCAAAGCGGACTGGACTTCCTCAATACCGTATCAAACTACTGTACCGATCCGACACTTACCACATTCCTGAACTATTTTGACCCGATCGCCTATGCACCGACGCAGCACGGGCCGATTCTGACAATCATCGGCTCACACGACCAATTCTTCACACTACCGGCCATCAATTCCACGTACGACC
>JBKPOB010000117.1:0-5088 GCA_046732875.1 Verrucomicrobiota bacterium
AAATCCTGAAAGATGTTTCGCTCGGCGCGATCTCGATCTTTACCTCGCTGCTGGCGATCGTTGCGACTGCGCGACTGATTCCCCAGGACATTGAAGACCGCACGGTTTACACCATTCTCGCAAAGCCGGTGCCCCGCTTTGAATATGTGCTCGGTAAAATCGCGGGAGTTCTTCTGTTGCTGGCAATCAGCACTCTGGTGATGACCGCAGGGTTTCTGCTGGTTTTGTATTTGCGTGAACAAGCCGTTATTCAGGCAACGTTGAGACAAATGGCCGGCGCACCACCGGAACAAATCGCCGATGCGCTCCGGGCGATCCGCGTTTCAGCTCTCAACATCGATATCCTTCCCGGAATCATCATCATTTACTTGAAGGCCTGTTTGCTCGCTGCACTCACGCTCTTCGTCTCGACATTCGCCACCACAAGTATTTTCACGATTGTGGTGATGGCTTTCGTTTATTTTATTGGCCATTTGCAGGCGACTGCGCGCGAATACTGGTTGCAGGAACATAGCAGCGGTCTGGTTACCCGTATCTTTCTCGCAATCGTCGCGCTCCTGTTTCCGGACTTGCAGGCGTTTAATCTGGTAGACGATATCGTCGCCGGAACAGCCATTTCAGTGGCGCTCTTCACTAAAACGGCGCTGCTCGGCATTTTCTACACCACGATCTACACGCTGCTGGCGGCGTTCGTGTTTTACGGGAAAGAATTATGATACGGGCTATCGTCGTGCTGGCGATTTTGGTTGCGGTCGGGGCGCTCAGATTGCCAATTGAGCGCGACCTCTGGGCGATGCATCGCCGTGAACATTTTCGCGGCGTCGAATTTAATCTCGATCTTCGCGAAAAACTTGGGCAACTCGGTTTCATTGCCGCCTTGAGCGGATTTCGCGCCATCGTTGCTGACGCCCTTTTCATTCAGGCACACGTCGCATGGGAACGCACAGAATGGGGCCGGATCTTGTTGTTGTTCCGGCACATCACCACACTACAACCCCGGGTACTTCTGTTTTGGGACACGGCGGCATGGCACATGGCTTGGAATGCGAGCGTGGCCGCGATGAACGATCAGACACAGCCGCGGCTTGCGCTGCGAGTCAAAGCGCAGCGCGAATATTTCGCGCTGGGCAAGGATTTCCTTGAACGTGGAATCAAAAATAACCCCGACCGGCCCGAGCTCTATGAAGCGCTGGCCCGTCTTTACGAGGAGAAATACAAGGATCACGAGCGCGCTTCCGAGTTTTACGCCAAGGCAGCGGCGTTGCCCGATGCAGCAACTTGGGACCGGCGTTTCTCGGCCTACGAACTCTCTTATTGCGAGGGACGCGAGCGGGAAGCGTATGAACGTCTGCACAAACTGTATGACGAGGGAGAACAGGAACGGCTCCCGACTTTGATCGCGCGGCTGAAATTTCTCGAAGATAAACTCAAGATCCCGGAAGATCAGCGAATTCCCGATAAGAAAGACTCTATCGTCAAGTAATCAAAAGATTGAGTCATTTGAGGTGTTAAAAGAGCTTCACTGTGTCGAGCAAGTCCTGATGCGGTCGGGCGAGCAGCGTCGAAGCGCGGAACGGACTGAAGCTCGGCGTTTCCTTGGGGGCGTTCCCTACTTCAGAAAAATATAAGACCAAGGTCTAATATCGGAGCGTTAAATCTTACGAGCGTCCGGGCGATTTCGTTGTAAGGTTGTGACTTTTTACGACTGACCAAAGTCTCCCATGCGATTCGCCATTTTCAGCGATGTTCACGCCAATCTCGAGGCGTTAGAAGCAGTGCTGGCTGACGCGCGCGCCCGCAAATGCACACGCTTCGTGTGTCTGGGCGATGTGGTCGGCTACAACGCCAACCCGAGAGAATGCCTGCAACGCGTTCGCGAACTGGATTGTCCGGTCGTGAAAGGCAATCACGATGAGGCGGCGTCGCGTCTCTCGCCCCCGGGCGACTTTAATGAAATCGCAGAGCGCGCCATCGCGTGGACCCGTGACCACTTAACGGACGAGGACAAGGAATGGCTGCGCGGGTTACCGCTGCAGACGCGTGTGCACGATTTCACCATCGTACACGCCACGCTCGATACGCCGGAGCAGTGGGGCTATGTTTTTAATAACCTGGATGCGGCCGCGAGCTTTACCTATCAACGCACCAACGTTTGTTTCTTTGGGCACACACATGTGCCCATGGTGTTTGTTCGGGATGAAACGGTCAGGCGGGAAAAGATCGAGCACGTTCGCATCGAGCCAGCCAAAAAGTATTTCATCAACATGGGCAGTGTTGGCCAACCGCGCGATGGAAACTGGCGCGCAGCGTACTGCATTTACGATACGGAGAACAAGCTGGTCCAGCAGTTTCGCGTAAAATATGATCTGGCGGCGGTGCAAAAGAAGATTGCTGAAGCAGGCTTGCCGCGGCTCCTCGCCGAGCGGCTTGCGCTTGGACGCTGACGTCAGACCACGGACTACAGACAACTAACCACTGACACTTTAACGATTTAACGATTCAACGTTTAACCTGAATCCAAAATCCATCCTGATCATCAAACCGGGTTCGCTCGGTGATCTCATTCATACGCTGCCCGCAGTTGCATTGGTTCGCGAAGCGTACCCGCAGGCAGAGATTACATGGGTGATTAACCCCGAGCTTGCTCCCCTGCTCCGTGGAAATCCCGATGTGGATCATGTTTACTTTGTGCCGCGTGGTGAGTTTCGAGGCTTGGGTGCGCCGACGAGTTTACTCACGTGGCTAAAGAAGACCCGGCAAATCCAACCCGATCTTGCGCTTGACTTCCAGGGACTGTTGCGCAGCGTCCTCACCGCGAAAATTAGCGGCGCAAAAGAAGTCTGTGGGATGAGCAGTACGCTCCCAGGGATGAGCTGGTTCTACGATCGCGTTGCGCGGGTCGATCGCCGCAGTCATGCTGTTGAGCGCTATCTAAAGCTGGCGGAATGCACCGGCGCCACGGTCGGAGAATCGCTTCGATGCTCAGTTCCAAGTGGCGATCCATTGCCACGCTTCGATGCGCATCCGCCCTTCGTTCTTCTTCATCCTTTCGCTCGCGGGCAGGACAAATCGCTCTCAAACAGAGTAGTCGAAGAATTTTGCTGCTCACTCGCGCCGACCCGCGTGGTAGTTGTCGGACAATCGCAGTGCAGAATTAACACACCGGAAAATTGCGTCGATCTGACCAGGCAGACTTCGCTGCTTCAGTTGATTTGGCTGATTCGAGTCGCGCGATTTGTGTTGAGCACGGAGAGCGGCCCAATGCACATCGCTGCCGCTGTGACCAGCAACTTATTATCGATCCACACTTGGACTGATCCGGTCCGCATCGGTCCTTACAATCCCGATGCCTGGGTTTGGAAACACGGTCAACTCGTCCGTGTTGGCGAACTTGAGAACGTCAGGATTCGGAAATATGGCCGTCGCTTTAAACGCAAAGATGTCGCGTCGGTGGTCGAATTGATTCGCCCGCTAGTTCCAATCGATCCGATGGTCGCTTAGCCTTTCGCGGCCTCAGCCCCTCTCTAGGTCAGCTCGCGACAACGTGGCTTCGTTGCGTTAGAACGAATTCGGCAAGCGCCAAATCCCTTGCATAAGTGATTTTGAAATTTAGATCTTTGTTTGGAACCAGAATGACCTTGCGACCAATCCGTTCGATCGCCGAAACCTCGTCCGTCACCGAAGCATTCTCTGCGTAAACGGCTCGATAGGCGTCCTCGATCACCTCTCGCTCGAACATCTGGGGTGTTTGCATGGCATAGAGCTGATGTCGGTCTACCGGGCCGGTGACCAAAAATTCGGCGTCAGCATACTTAAGCGTGTCACTGATTGGCTCAGCCAGACTTGCAGCAGCGTGTATCCGGCATTGCTCGAAGACCAATTCGATTTGTTCAGCCGTGATCAACGGGCGCGCCGCATCATGCACGGCCACGTATTTTGTTGCCGCTTCGAGGTGATCCAATCCAGCGCGAACGGAATCCTGACGATGTTTACCACCCGCAATGATCGACCGAACTTTTTTGAAATTTTCACCGCGAACAATCGCTTTGAGTTCATCAAGTCGATCTTTGCGTGCGACAACAATGATCTCCCCGACACAGCCGCTCCGCTCAAACGCGCGTATCGTGTGCGCGATAACTGGTTTGCCAGCGATCGTCGCAAACAATTTGTCGAAACCCATGCGACGACTGTCCCCGGCGGCGACGAGAATAGCTGTAAGCACAGGCAGAGGTTAAAGAGTTAAAAAAGTTACAAGGTTGGAGCGGCCGAAGGGAATTCCTTTTTAACTTTTTAACAGCTGTAACTTTTTAACCGCTCAACTGCTTTTGCACTTCCGCGCTCAGCGCTTTGCCATCAACGCGACCGGCCACTTTAGCTTGCAATGCTTTCATCACGGCTCCCATTTGTGCTCGCGAGGTTGCGCCTGCTTCGGCAATTGTTTCACGCACTATCTTCGAAATTTCGTTGGCGCTCATCGGCTGCGGCAAATATCCGTTTAAGATCCCGAGCTCCTCTTTCTCCTTCTCGACCAGTTCCGCGCGGCCGGCTTTCTCGAAGCTTTCGATCGAATCCTGACGTTGTTTTACCTGCTTGCGGATGACTTGCGCGGCCTCGGCGTCGCTCAATTCGGCTTCCGCGCCTGACTTGGCAATCGCGGCGTATTTCAATGCGGATTTAAGCATCCGCAGAACGCCAAGCTTCGTCGTATCCTTGGCGCGCATCGCTTCTTTCAGATCAGAGTCCACACGTTGTTGGAGTGTCATCCGGGGAAACTACGTAGCGAGAAGCAATTGTCGATCTATGGCATCGCCGTAAAGATATTCGCGATCCTCAAAAGCGACGCGAGGACGCATCGGTTTCGTTTCCTTGGATGCACAGAAAAGCCCACAGCTATAACAACAGGTCAGAACACTTGCGCACCGACTCCACATCCGAGACCGACATCACATCGACGCCTTTTAGAGTGCGCCGCAAAAGTCCTGCCAATACCCCGCCAGGTCCCAATTCAATAAAGAAATCGCAACCAAGCTCGGCAAGCCGTTCCATGCAATCAAGCCAGCGCACAGTGCCGGTGACCTGGTCCTGAAG
>JBKPOB010000118.1:0-9270 GCA_046732875.1 Verrucomicrobiota bacterium
CCATGACGATATCGCCAAAGATTAGCCACGGGAAATGCTCTTTGAATTCTGCTTCAGGTCGGAAGAGCGCAGGCACTTCTCGATGCGCGCCGTGCATCAGCATTCCGTACCAAAGAAAGCCAAACACGAAGAGGAAAACAAACGCTGCGATGAATGCGATGAAGAATTTTTTCCAGTTCATAATTTCTCTCTGTTAAGATTGTTGTCGAGTCCCATCGAGCCCGAGAGGCTTCATCGCAAAACGGAACGTCGTTGTCGATTCTAAATTTTTGTCTTCCCGCTACTGTCATGTTGACCGAAGCGAAACATCTCTGGCATGCTCCTCGACCAGATAATCTGAGATTCTTCGCTCCGCGCAGAATGACAATGAAAGCGGACGGGAAACCGCGCGATATTGACGGCTAGAATGCCGTTACTCCTTGAGTCTGCAATCCGAGTTCGTGCAGCAGAGCAACATCCACATCGGCCGCTGGATTTTTTGCGGTGAGAAGTTTGTTGCCGTAAAAAATCGAATTCGCGCCCGCGAAAAAACAGAGCGCCTGACCTTCGCGCGAAAGCCGGGTGCGCCCAGCTGCCAGGCGAACTCGCGCCTTAGGCAGCGCGATTCGCGTTACTGCAATTAAGCGAACCAGTTCAAAGATATCCACCGGCGGTTGATCGGCCAACGGGGTGCCGGGCATCGGCATTAAACAATTGATCGGCACGCTTTCCGGAAGCGGATCGAAGTTGCTCAACACCTCCAGCATTCGCAGCCGATCGGTCTCTGTTTCCCCCATTCCGATGATGCCGCCGCAACAAACCGACATGCCGCTTTCCTGCACGGCTGCGATAGTGTCGAGCCGGTCCTGAAATGTATGCGTGCTCACAATTTCCGGATAGAACTCGGGAGAAGTATCGAGGTTATGGTTATAGGCCGTAACCCCGGCAGCTTTAAGTTTGTGCGCTTCCACAGAACCGATTTCTCCCAGAGTAACGCATACCTCCATCCCGAGTTGGCTCACTTCCCGGACAATCTCAAGCACGCGCTCAAACTTTTCAGAGCCATCGCGCACGGCGCGCCAGGCCGCCCCCATGCAAAACCGCGTCGCACCTTGTGAGCGTGCCCGCTGGGCGGCAGCCATGATTTTTTCAAGGGATAATAAGTCTTCGCGCTCTACGCCGGTGGAATAATGAGCGGACTGCGCACAATAAGCGCAGTCTTCGCTGCAGCCGCCGGTCTTGATGCTAAGCAAACTGCACCGCTGCACTTCTTCTCCGCGCCAATGCTGAAGATGAACACCCCGGCTTTGCGAAATCAGGTCGAACAACGGCTGATGGTAAAGCGCGCTGAGTTCCGCAAATTTCATTGCAACGCGCGATGTTCAATCGCCAATCGAAAATCGGCAATCGAAAATTAGTTAACCCACTTGTCCGTCTGTGAAACAAGGACGGGCAGCTCTTCCATCATGTATTGCGTCTTGCCGACGGCACCGATCATGTGCACGCCGGTGGCGGCATACCATTTCTTCGACATGCTTTCGCCTGTATGACAGCCCCAGCTCTTGGCGTAGGCGTGACGGGCAAAAACACGGCGATTGATCTTGGTCAGTTCGCTTTCGTGCAGCCACGACTTACAAGCGCTGTCGATGTTATTGCTATAATCAAACATGAAGCAGGCTCGGTTGGAGTGCCCGAAATATTCAAAGCCGATGACTTTTACCTGATCTCGCGGCTCGCCGTTGTTTAGATAGTTGATCACGGCGGATCCGGGACCAAACCAGACAAGGTTGATATTAAATTTGTCGCGGACGGTACCGATGAGGCTGATCAGATCCTGGTGCTCTTGTTTTGCGCGGTCCTCGTAACCCTGCCTGTAAACGAGCCAGGTGATCTTTGCCTCCGGGCCGAGGTCGGTCCGCAATTGTTCAGTGCGCAGGCGCGCAGCCCGAACAAAATTCGCCCACCAATGATCATGCGGATAAGTCTTGTACTTTTCCCACTGATACATCGACGGTCCTCCGACGAGGATGATGTATTCACCCGGGGCTGGAGAAGCTGCTTGGGAGCCGAGCGCTAACAGCGACAAACAAGAAACGAGCAAAAGGCGTTTTATGGTCATTGGCGAGAGGAACTATTTATGCGGGACGCCAAATTACGCAAGTGGTAGGGCGCGATCGCCAAGCGCGCCGGGGCCCGGGTTCGTTCGCGGACGGCCTCCCGCGACTGCGGGATCCCTACCACCCGGGATCGATCTCATCCCGCACTAAATCCTCCCAAGTTTGCCGCTTACGAACCACGGCAAACTTGTCGCCACGAACGAGCGCTTCTGCTGACAATGGACGCGAGTTGTAATTGGACGCCATCCCAAAGCCATATGCACCGGCGCTCATGACGGCGAGCAGATCGCCTTCGCGGAGCTCCGGCATATCCCGATCCAGTGCAAAGAAATCGCCCGATTCGCATACCGGCCCAACGATATCGATTTTCTTTGTATTCTTGATCGCCTGCCACGCCGTAGCATCGCGAAGACTGGTGCTCGGGCGATTCGGTGAATCGCCCCTAACTGCATTGGCGCCCGGATCTTCCACCGGCACAATCTCGTGGTAGCTCTGATAGAGCGCCGGCCGAATCAGATCGTTCATTCCCGCGTCGACGATCGCAAACGTCTTGCTCCCGGTGTGTTTAATGTAACGAACGCGTGTGAGCAAAATACCCGCATTGCCCACTAGGAAACGTCCGGGCTCGACCAGGATGTGAACGTCAAGCTCGCGCAACCCGCCTAAGGCGGAAATAATCGCCTCAGCATAATCGCGGACGCTGAACGCAAACGATTCGCCACCATGCTCGTGCCACCATTTGCCTGATCCGCTCTCGAGTGCGCGCCGGTAAACAATTCCCATGCCGCCACCAATGCTGAAGAACTTTATTCCGTATTTTGATTTCAGCTCGCGCACGATTGGCGCCACTTTTTCGATTGCGCTTGCGAAGGGCTTCGCCTCTGCAATTTGCGAGCCGATGTGCATTTGCACGCCAACAATCTCGACATTGCGCATCTTGGCAGCCTGTTCGTAAACCGCCTCGACGCGATTCAGCGCGATACCGAACTTGTTTTCGTGCGAGCCAGTTGAGATGTACTCGTGCGTATGCGGATCGACATCGGGATTCACACGCAATGCAATCGGCGCGCGTTTTTCTTTTAGACCCGCGATGCGATCGATTAGTTCCAGTTCCGCTTCACTCTCGACATTGAAGCTGTAAACCCCCTGCCCGAGCGCGTAATCGATTTCCTCTGGCGATTTGCCCACACCCGCGAACGTGCATTTGGCGGGATTGCCGCCAGCCGCGAGTACACGATAAAGTTCACCACCCGAAACGATGTCGAAACCTGCGCCCGCGCCGGCGAGCAACTTCAGGATCGCGCGATTTGAGTTTGCTTTGACTGCGTAACAGATCAGGTGATCCAGAGACTGCAGCGCAGTATCGAGGCGCGCGTAGTGATCGAGAATTGTCCCGGCGCTGTAAACATAGACCGGGGTGCCGAGTTCCTCCGCGACACGAGCAAGATCGACATCCTCGCAGTACAGGTGTCCGTCGCGATAACGAAAAGAGTGCACGAATCACTGTAGCCGCTCCGCTGCGCGGAGCGCAACGCCACACGTTAGCCAAGCAACCTCAATCCAACATTGAGAACTGCGATCAAAGCGACTCCTATCGAAAAGCTTGTCAGAACAAGTTTCTTTCCGTGCTTCAGCATTTCTCCCAGGACTGCGTGCGTAGCCAGATAGAGGAATCCGCCGCCGACATGCGCCATGATCAAGCCGAGCCAAAAAGTCGAAATTTTGCCCAGCCACAACATACCGATCGCGCCGCCGAGGAGCGTAGTCGCTTCTACGCCTGCCACCCAACCAAGCGCAGCCGAGCGTCGTATTCCTGCACCGATCAAAAGACTGCCAAGCGCGAGACCTTCCGGAACCTTGTGGATACAGAGAGCGGAGAACAACGACCACTTTGTTGCATCCGTTGAAGGCGCTTCCTGCTGAATTCCCAAGGCCAGACCATCGGTCGTGCTGTGAATCGCCAATGCAATAATCAGCGCAGTAGCGATCTCGCTGAAATGCCGCGTCGCATCCGCGTCGAAATGACTGGCAGCGCAAGCAGGGCAAACGTGATGGACGTGTTTACTGATGAAGAAAAACAGCAAATATCCGGTGGCTGCCGCCCCGACAACTGGCCAAACTCCGCTGTCTTTCAAACCTTCGGGTAAGATCGCGAAGAGCGTTACACCCAGTAATGTTCCAGCCGCAAAACTGATCAGCGCACAAAGCGGCTTGTGCTCCAGGTGCAACGAGGTGCTGATTGCACCACCGCCAAGGGCGAAAGCATAAGCCGCGACGACTTGCCAGAGTGCGCTAACCATTCAGGAGCGTGCCGGTGCGTGGTCTTCGCGGCAATGTTGCGTCTCAATGGTGACGTGAACCAGCTCCTGATGTCCACGCAGCAACGCCCGATAGGACTCGCAGCTCTTCGGTTCGTGCGCAACCACAGAGATCATTGCCGCGTATTTTCCGATGCCGACTTGCCAGACATGCAGATCGGTCACGAGCGAATCGCCGTCGCTCTCCATCACGCGACGAATTTCATCTGGCAAATCGGAAGATGCAGGTGTGCGATCGAGCAGAATGCCGCTCGTATCACGCAAGAGCGTGTACGCCCACGAGAAAACGACGACGCTTCCGACAATTCCCACGACTGGATCGAGCCACGCCCAGCCAAAGAATTTGCCGCCGCTTAAAGCTGTAATCGCAAGTACCGAAGTAAATGCATCGGCGAGAACATGCAGATACGCCGCACGCAGGTTCAGGTCGTGCTGATGAGAACTGCCGCCGTGTTCGTGATGGCGGTCTGCCAGCAAAACTGCGCAACCGAGGTTCACCAGCAATCCGATGCAAGCGATGCCGATTGCCTCGTTGAAATGAATTTCCAGCGGAACAAAAAGCCGATGCACCGATTCGCCGGCCATCAATAACGCAACGATCGAAAGCACGACGGCACTGGTGAACCCGCCAAGCACGCCCACTTTTCCTGTGCCGAAACTGAAGCGCGCGTTGCGGGCTTGCGTTCTCGCGAAATAGTATGCTGCAGCCGTGATCAAAAATGCCAAGACGTGGGTGCTCATGTGCCAGCCGTCAGCCAGCAACGCCATCGAATGCGACATCAATCCAACCGCGATTTCGACGACCATCATCGCGGCGGTAACGCCGATCACAATGCGGGTGCGCCGTTCCGCATGCGAAAAGTCCGGAACGAAATCGTGCCTCTTGCGAAATCGGGAATGATCAGTCCGATGCATGTCAGAAAACTTTATCGCGATCAGGAAGATTTTTCTTCAGAAATCAATGTATTTCATTTCGCAAGAAGTGCTTTGGGAGTGTGAGGCGTCTCCGCATCGCTCTCAGAGGCGAGCCACTACAAAAAGCGACGCGAGGACGCGCACGCACTCCTAAAGCCTCGCGAAACAAGAGGCATTGCAGTTCAGAACGTCGTGCGCAAGCCGACAACAACGCCGCGACCGGGCAAGGGCAACACCTCTTTCAGGAACGAAAGATGATCGCGCCCTTCGGCATCCAACAAGTTTGTGGCGCGCACATAAAGATAGTTGTATGTCCGCCACGCCTGAAACTTGTAGCCGGCACTGACGTTAAAAAACGTGTAGTTCGGTGTGGTCGTTTCAAATTGCGCGACGCGATTTTGGCTGTCCACCAGCCAGCCTTCGATGCTGGCAGTCCAATGTTCGCTGTCGTAATTGAGCGAGACACCCCAACGGAAGGGAGTAATGCGCGGGAGCGGTTCGCCGCTGCTGTCCTCCGCGTGGACGTAGTCGGCTTGTAGCCGCAGATAAAGATCGTTTGGATTTTTTTCCACGATTTGTTCGCCTCCCGTGATCAAGTTCTTGACTGACTTTGAATCAGACGTCTCGCTCATTTTAGTGATACTTAAAGGAAGCAGATGAAAATCAACGCGTCCTTCACCGCCGTAGAAGGTCGCGTTCTTGGGAGTGTAGATAAAAACCTGCAGGCCGTCTTCGATCTCGCCAGTGGGCGAGAACTCGATAAAGCCATCATAGCTGGTGTAAAAACCGCTGATGAAACCGGTGACGCGGCCAGCCGTTCTTCGCAGACTAAGATCGGCACTGCGGTTTATTTCCACGTCGAGATTGGGGTCGCCGATGAGGAACTGGAACGTCGCGGGGTGTGGGCCCCGCGCGAAAAGTTCCTCCGGCTGCGGCGCGCGTTGCGAGTAAGTGAGATTTAGCGCGAGTTGCCAGTCTTTAGCAAAATCGTAAATCGCGCCCGCCGCGCCGCTGACCGGCAGGAATTCCTGATCCTTCTGACTCGGTGAAGTCAGCGACGTCAGCTCGGGATCGCTTGAGTCGATAGAGACCGAATCGTACTCGACACGCACGCCAAATTGAAGGCTAACCGGATTTAGTCTTACTTCTTCAAAAGCAAAACCGGCGACTGCCAAAAGCTCGCTGGGTTGCAAGAAACCTTCCTCACCCAGGGCGGAGAGCTCTTTGTAAAATAATTGGGAGCCGATTGAACCTTCAAACGGGCCGATGGCTTGGTGCAAGAGCTCGATGCGCGAATCGACGCCTTTGGTCTTAAACGTCGCGCCGACCACGTCGCCCTCGGGCTCGCCCTCGATCTCGTCATGTTTGTAATCGGTGTAAACGAATTTCAAATTCGCAACTGAAAACCACGGGAGCGGATCGACGATGGAGCTGCGCACGTTGTACTGATCCTTGCGTACGTTGAGATGGATGGGCACTGCGGGGACACCCGGTTCATCCACCTCGGGATCGTCCGGCACGCCATACTTGGAGAGAAACCGACTATATGAAGCGCCGATGTAACCTTTGTCCCAAACATATGACGCGCCGATGCCGAAATCTTTCGTCTTCACAAACGTGTTCGGCACTTCGCCAAACGGATTCCCGCCAAAGCCGTTATTGTGCCGCTGCTCGGGCGTGAGCTGCGAGCGAATGCGTTGGTCAAGAGCGAAACCGGGGATACTGCGGTCGTCCGTGCGCAGAATCGAACCTTCCGCGTGAACGACGAAATGCTGAAACGGCGAAAGCGTGAGCGCCATTGCTCCGCTGCGTTCCAGATCGACGCTGTTGAACCGGCCATCGACTTCGCCGCTGATCGGCGTAGGGGGCTGCTCGACCGGAATTAGAATGTCGGTCACGTTGACGACGCCGCCAATCGCTCCTGAGCCGTAAAGAATCGTCGCCGGACCGCGCACAACTTCGATGCTTTGGCTGAGCAATGTGCTTACGCTTGGGGCATGATCGGGACTGAGATTCGAAACGTCGAAAACTTCCGTCCCGTTGTTCAAGACCCGAACACGATTATCAGCTTGACCGCGAATGACCGGGCGACTTGCCCCCGCAGTGAAACCGCTTCCGCCGACGCCTGGTTGCGTCGCAAGCGTGTCGCCCAGTGTTGGTTGTGTCTGCAGCTTCAAATTATCTCCGCTAAGAATCGTGACTGGTTGTGCCTTGTCGGTTTCGCTGAGCTCGATCGCGCCGCCACTGACGACGACGCGTTCCACCTCAGCCGTTCCAGAGGGTGATGGGGACGGCTGGGGGCTCGCCGCCGTTGAGACGGCTTCTTGCGCCATTGCAAGGCTCGTCCCAAAGAGTAGTGAAATTGCTGTGGTTAAAACTTTTTTCATCTGTAATTGTTTGGAATTGGATTTTGAGATTGAATGGTTCGATTGCCTAACGAGTTCGTAGGGCAATACAGGAAATGGCGGGTTGCACGAAGCGCTGTAGCCGCGTCGCTGTGCGACGCGCAGCCCCCGAACGGTTAATCACCCGCGCGCCGCATCGCCCAGAGGGCGACAACTACAGCTGCGTGCTAAGCGCGAGCGGGCGGCGCGTGCTCAAAAATGCTTGCGCCAAGAAATGGCGATTGAACCCAGCATGGGATTAACGCCGAAATTAGGGAAAAATAGTTTAAGGGAACAGGTGCGCTGATCAATGGCGGCTGCGCAGCATGATCGTAGCTGCCACTCGCAATCAGTGTAACCACGCACATGTGATCGGCGCGATTTGCATCGGCATGAACCCGCGCGTGTAACTGCGGCGAGACACTTAGAAGCAATGTCCAGAAAAATGCCGCGGAGACGAGTGTCGCAATGATGGCGCGGCCGCAATGTGTCGAACGCGCTGATATGCTCATTGCGCCGCGAATGTGGAATCGAGCTTCGATTCACGCAAGAAATTTCTCGTAGGTTCGAGACGGCTACCCTGACTGTCATCTCGAGCAGAGTCGAGCCATCTCTGGCTGTTATTTTAAAGATTTCTCGACTCCGCTCGGAATGACAAGGAGTGCGGATGAGGAGATGCCACAACAACGCTGGACCGGTTTCAGTGATTGCCGGTTTTTTCGCTCGCTAGAACTCTTTTCTGAAACGCGACGCCATGCTGAGTCTTTGAAGCCTTTTGGGTTGCTGATTTTTCCAAGACAAGGCGAGCGTACGCGCTGTTCTCCGCATAAGTCTCCCAATCAGAGGCAACGGGACCGAAGTAGAGATGCCCCAGATGGCGCCAGCACTCCAGCATGATCCCTCGCTTGAATGGCTGGCCTTTGGCCGTCACAACGACGCAATTGTTCTCGCGCCACGTGCCCGGATCGTATTCGCCCCAGTGCAGTTCAAGGCTCTTAAGCTGCAACGCATCGAGGGCGATGAGCAGGTCCTCCGACCACTGGTAGCAGTAGCCGCGCTTTCTCAGACCGTGATAGATAAGGAAGTTATTGAAGATCGGCGTCCCAAACATGCGGTACTCCCGCCTGAGCTTGCTTACCGTAGCGAACGCGCAATCCGCTAATAGTTTCGCTTCGTCACGATTCACTCGCCGCGAAAGCGATGTGAGCTCGTTAGCCAGTTTTTCAGCCTTCGCAAGATCGCTCTTTTGCACCTGGAATGAAACGGAACCTTGTTGTTGATCACCGAGAGCCGGCCCTGCTGAGGCTGCAATGATCATAAGGGCAGCACCAAAGTAAGTCAGCGATTGAATTTGGGATTTCATCGCACGCGCCGGGAAGATCATTGTTTTACCACACTCTCTTCGTCGAAAACTCACTATCTGTATGTATTGTAATGAAGCAGCAAGCAAGGGTGTTTCGACGCCGTCAATGTTGACAAGGAAGAGAAGATTTGCCTGCTCCTGATTTCAGCGTAATTCTGAAAACTTTTATATGCCCGACCGCGCCTATCTCAGTC
>JBKPOB010000119.1:0-7520 GCA_046732875.1 Verrucomicrobiota bacterium
ACGCCGCCCACCGAGATCTACACTGGCTCGCAGTCGTCGGCAGCGTCAGATGTGTATAAGAGACAGCTGCCAAGTTGCCGGTTGCCGGTGTGGAAAGCGCGCGCAAAGTTCTCGATCACACTTTGCCAGCGAACGAGTTAATGCGTCGAGCTGATTCAAACACACGTGCTGCCACGAACTCTGACAAAAAAAACTAATACATGAGCATCATCGGAATGGTGGAGAGCCTTTGGCGTTATCCCGTCAAAAGCATGCGCGGCGAAGAGTTGGATGAAATCTTCGCCGGTTACGGTGGCGTTTATGGCGATCGTCTCTTCGCCTTCCGAAGTTCGGCGAATCATAGGGGGTTTCCGTTTTTCACCGGACGCGACAAACGCCAAATGATTCGATATCGAGCGCGCTTTCGTTACCCGGAAAAAGCGGCGCGCCCGATCAATTTGGGCGAAGCGGAGAAACTTTCGCCCAACATTAATCCAATTTCGGCCAGCGCCGCCGAGCTGATGATCGATGTCGAAACTCCGGACGGAAAAATGTTCGCGATCGATGATCCAGCCTTGATCGACATTCTGCGTACCGGTATCGATGAGAAGCACGAACTCAGATTGCTTCGTTCCGACAAAGCGATCACTGATTGCCGACCGTTATCGATTTTTGCCGTACAAACGGCGAGACGACTTGGCGAGGAAACCGGCGTCCCCGTCGATAAACGCCGTTTCCGCGCAAACATCTATGTCGATCTGACAACTTCCGACGGTTTCGCTGAAGACGGGCTCGTTGGCCGATCATTGCGCATTGGATCGAAAGCAGTGGTCTCGATTCTCCAGCGCGACGCGCGCTGCATGATGATCACGCTCGATCCCGATACCGGCGAAAAAGAACCGGCAATACTGAAGAAAGTAGCGCAAGCTCACGACGGTATGGCGGGCGTTTATGGAGCTGTGCTGGTAGAAGGAATGCTTCACAAGGGCGATTCGGCAGAATTGCTGGACTAACTTTCATTCTTGTTGCTGAGATTTTGTCATTCCGAGCGAAGTCGAGCAATCTCTGGATTATTTGAGAAATGTCAGAGTCTATTGAGAGATCTCTCGACTCTGCTCGACATGACAAGCGCCCAATCTCAGCGTTTAAATAGTCAGTTTCGTTAGGCGAAAAGCGCGTTTTGCGTCGCGCGCTTCTTTGCGCGAAAGACTCGGATGATGGCCGACGGCGAAACGATCGAATCCTATGTGCCTGCGCGGTTGGACCGATTGCCGTGGAGCTCGTGGCATTGGCTGATTGTTATCTCGTTAGGCGCGACCTGGATTCTCGATGGTCTGGAAGTGACACTGGCCGGAGCTTTAGGCGGAGTTTTAACGCTTCCCGAAACACTTGGCTTAACGCCCGCTCGGGTGGGCGCGAGCGCGACTTGCTACCTCGCAGGCGCAGTGCTCGGCGCGCTACTTTTCGGTTATGGCACCGACCGATTTGGTCGCAAGAAATTGTTCTTCATCACAGTAGCGGTTTATCTGATAGGCACAGCGCTATCCGCGTTCTCCTGGAATTTCTGGAGCTACGCATTCTTCCGCGCCGTGACCGGCGCAGGCATCGGCGGCGAATACGCAGCGATCAATTCCGCGATTGACGAACTGATTCCTGCCCGTGTGCGGGGCCGCGTGGATTTGATTATCAACGGCTCATACTGGGTCGGCGCTGCACTTGGCGCCGCTGCCACGCTTGTGTTGCTCGATCCGCGCCGGATACCAATCTGGCTGGGATGGCGATTTGCGTTTGGAATCGGCGCGACCCTGGGCCTCGTTGTTATCTTCTTCCGCCGCTGGATTCCAGAGAGTCCGCGCTGGCTGATGATCCATGGTCGCAATCCGCAGGCGGAAGAGATTGTTGCGGACGTGGAAAGGAAGATTGGTGTCACGGGAATTTCGGCGGTCGCAGACCGCCGCTACAGTGAGTTGTTTCCCACACGCATTCGGACGCGCACACATACACCGTGGCACCAGATTTGGGATGCAATCGTACACGAACATAGGCGGCGGTCGTTTCTCGGTTTTGTGCTAATGCTGACCCAGGCTTTTTTCTACAATGCGATCTTTTTCACTTATGCGCTGGTGTTGATGCGGTTCTACAGCGTGCCGGAGAAAGATGTGGGCAGTTATCTCTTGCCGTTCGCGTTGGGGAACGTGCTCGGTCCTTTGTTGCTCGGGCATCTCTTCGACACAATCGGGCGCAAGCCAATGATCACTATTACCTATGGGCTCGCCGGGATTTTGCTCGCGTTGACCGGCTGGCTTTTTCACGCAGGCGTGCTCATCGCTCAAACGCAGACCCTTGCCTGGACAATAATCTTTTTCATCGCGTCGGCGGCAGCGAGCTCGGCGTACTTAACCGTGAGCGAGATTTTTCCGTTGGAAATTCGCGCACTGGCGATCGCGATTTTCTACGCAATCGGAACGCTGGCAGGCGGAGTCGGCGCGCCGCTGCTCTTTGGATGGATCATCGGCACGGGGTCGATTACCGCATTGTTTGTGGGATATCTGGTGGCTGCGGCATTGATGATTTTTGGCGCGGCTACTGAAGCATGGATTGGCGTGCCGGCCGAGCGCCGATCACTGGAGCACGTGGCCGCGCCACTCTCGAGCAAGGGATTGTAGGGCGTCTGTGCCAGACGCCGGCGGCGAGCGTTTCACAGAATGGAGCCGCGGGGACGCGAGCGACATAAACGGGCAGCCCATTTGGGCGAGAGAGCGGGAGCGAACAGGTCAAACGCCCTACAGTTTCCGCGGTCAGCGCCCGCGGGTACAGCCGACCGTTAGTTCGCGCGTGTGAATTGGACCCGCTGGTGTGAGTTCGCTCGAGTAAAGATAGAAAGTCTCGACATGAATCATTCCCGCATCGAACTCGGCATTTGATTGCAGGAACTTCCGGAGCGATTGCGCGGAAACATCCTTGCAACGCGCAATGGTTATGTGCGGATGCCACGGGCGAAGCTCCGGGTCAAGGCCGACGGCCAGAGCGCTTTCCTGCACGCGCTTGTAAATTTGAAACAGATGCGGATGCGCCTTGCCAACGCCGATCCAAATGATTTTCGGAGTGCCCTTTGTGGAAAACGCTCCGACGCCAACAATGGACAGAAAGAACGCGCCGAACTCGATCGCGCTGAGTTTTTCTCGCAGCGCGAGATCGATTTCTTCGGGGACGTCACCGAAAAAACTGAGTGTCAGATGCATCTGCGCAGGATCAGTCCAGCGCACACCGCGAACGTGCGGATCAAGCGCTGCAAGGAATTGGCGCGTTGACTCCGGCAAATCGATCGCGACGAAGAGGCGCCTGGACATCGGAAAGAGAACGTCCAGCTCCGACAGGTCGCGGGCAAGCGCTCAATCCGCCTCCGCAGACTACGGCGCGACAGGCGTCCAACGTCCAATGACTCAGGCCGCGATAAGGAATCGCGGCTATGATGATTTTTCGTTGTTGCGAGCTGTCGCGTTGTCGAGGGAGCGTGTTAACCATTCGGGAATCATACGGTGCACTTCCGACCCATCGCGCAATTCGTTTCCTTCAGCGCCAGTCGGTTTTGGCAAGAATCGATTCACCAAGCGCATAGCGTAGCCCGTGAGATTCGGAAAGAGCGCATTCCCAAGAATGGCCCCGCGCGCTGCGAACGTAAGTGTCAGCGATGGCTGACCTCGACGACAAGCCGCCAAGATTTTTCTCGCAGCACGATCGGCGTTTATGGAAATCATCGGCGCTCCAGCCGAAGCTGCGAACCAGGCAAATTCCACTTCGTGTTTACCCTTGAATTTTGCATTCACGTGTGAACCGATGCGCATCATTCCCGGAGCAACCGTCGTTACATGAATGTTGTCGCGTGCAAGCTCGGCGCGAATCGCATCTGAGAAACCGGTCAGCGCAAATTTGCTAACGCTGTATGGCGCGAGATGCGGCACGGCGACCTTGCCGCCAAACGAGGAAATATTAACGATCCGTCCCCCACCCCAGGTGCGCATCTCGGGAACGATCTGCGAAACAAATTCGTAGGGCGCCCAAAAATGCAGCTGCATCGCGCGTTCGAAATCCTCCCGTGTCATGTGCTTAAGAGGACCCACTTCGATAATGCCGGCGTTGTTGATCAAAATGTCGATCTTGCCAAATCGACCGATGACTTGATGAACGGCGGTTCCAATTTGCGCGGCATCGAGCAAGTCGCATTGAACGGTCAGAACCGCGCCGCCGCGCGGAGCGAGATCGGCCTTTGCGCGCGCCAGTTCCTCCAGGTCGCGCGCAATGAGCGCAACACTCCCGCCTTGTGCGCAGATATGCCGCGCAAGCACAAGCCCAAGTCCGCGCGAACCACCTGTGATAAGCACGACTTTATCGCGCAACGTATAACGCGCAGTGCGAATGGCGTGAGCGGCTATCCAAGCGCCTAGTAACAGCGCGCCTGCGGGAAGCAAAACGCGAACATTCATTTTATGTAGTCTACACTCCGTTACTTTAGAATCGCGGCCAAGAGCCGCGCCTGACGTAATCGGGAAGACTGAAGGCGATCACTCCCGTTCGAACTTTCTAAGGCGCCTGATTTTGAACTGTAGCGGCGGTCTCCGACCGCCCACCGAAAATGATCGGCGCTCAGAGAGCGCCGCTACAAACATTTGGGCTACGAGACTTAGCCGTGTCGTCGGTTGAAACGGGCGACTTCGCGCGCCGTCTCTCTATCCACGGCGCGTTTCTTTAAATCGGCCCTCTTGTCGCGTGCCTCCTTACCCTGCCCTACCCCCAACTCAGCCTTTAGTTTTCCGTTCTTCCAATACAGCTTGAGAACAACCAGCGCACGGCCTTTGACCTGGGTTTCGCCATAGAGCTTATCGATCTCCTGCCGATGCAACAATAACTTGCGGATCCGTTTTGCGTCCGGAATTTCGTGGCTGGCGCGTTCGTACGGTTGAATATCGGCATTGTAAAGAAAGGCTTCGCCATTCTCGATTCGCGCGAAAGCGTCGCTGATATTTGCCTTGCCTGCTCGGATCGACTTAACCTCGCTGCCTTTTAGTTCGATGCCCGCTTCGTAACGCTCAAGAATATGATAATCGCGAAGGGCTTTGCGATTGATTATCGACTCAGCTGCCATATTGAAAGGGAAACTGACAGTTTCCCCCGAACAGAATCCCAAAGAAGCCAGCGCCCACTCGCTGTACTCGATCGCTTTCTACGCGGCGGCGCCGTCGGACGACTCGTGAAGCGATTCGTAGGTCAACTTGCCAGCGATTATTTCCTTGAGCGCAATATCGGTGAGCGACATTCGCGGTGTCGTCTCAACCATGGGCCGATGTCCTAAGCCAAGCTGGCGAACACGTTTGGAAACAACGTTGATCAGAAGTTGCTGATTCGGGATCACCTGTGCTGCTTCTTGCAGAAGTTGTGTCGTCATATGGCGCAAGGAACGGACGGGGCTGGTTGCTCCCGTCGGGAATTGAAGAATGACCGGCGTCCCGGCCGCGAGGGTGGATGGGGTAAGTTGCGGGGCGAGCATGGTAAAAACGAGTGTGGACTTTCCAAGTGAAGGAGTCCGTTGTCAAGTTCCAACGCTTTTACAATCTACAGACTCGTTAGCGGAAATGCAACGCCTACTAACTAATTCAGATGCGCAAAATTCGATCTTCTTGCCATCTGCACCAAAATACGCGAAGTAAGTGGCGCGTCGGCCGCGTACCCCAGAGTGACTATTCCATTTCGGGCTGTGGCTCAGCTTGGTAGAGCGCCTGGTTCGGGACCAGGAGGCCGTGGGTTCAAATCCCACCAGCCCGATTGAAGTTTCAGCGCAGACTCGCGGAAAATGTAGCGGGCTTGTATCAGGCGGCGAAATCAAATAGACAGGCGTTTGACACAAACGCCTCTGCAAGATGATGGCCGTCCAAGACCCGTTTCCGCCGATGCATTTTTCTGTCGCGATTGTTGGCGCGCTGATCGGTGTGGTAATCTTATTATTCGGTCGAAAGTTGTTTTGGTTGTGCGTCGCCGCAGTCGGATTCGCAGCAGGCGTCGAGATCGCGCCACACCTTGTAAGTGAGCCGTCCCCACTGTTGGCACTAATTGTTGCATTCGTTCTCGGTTTAATTGGGGCGTTGCTTGCGCTGTTCCTTCAGAAAATTGCGATTGCTGTTCTGGGTTTCCTGGCAGGTGGCAAACTCGCCGGCGCGATCGCTGCTGCATTCTTTGTTCAGTATTCGCAACACTCTACCGTTATCTTTCTGGTCGGGGGCGTTATCGGTGCGATTCTCCTGCTCGTTTTATTTGATTGGGCACTCATCGTTGTCTCCTCACTAATCGGTGCCCACTTGGTTCAAAGCGCAGTTGTGCTTCCGCCATCGGGATCGACCATTGTGTTCATCGGGCTTACGGTCATTGGTATCCTGGTCCAAGCGGCGTCGCTACGGAGAAGCCAGGCATAGCCCCGTATTTTTGCTGACAAACCAAGACCGATCACAAGAATTGTATCATGAACCCTGAAAAAATCGGATTACGCGTTGCGAGCATTATTTTTGCAATTTTTGCAATTGGTCATCTGCTTAGATTGATCAATCACATTCCCGTGCAGGTGGGCAGCCATCAGATCTCAATGGGGGTAAGCTGGGTGGCGCTCATCATCGCAGCTGTCCTCTGTATCTGGCTGTGGCGACTGTCTTCGCGCACAGGAACGTGAGAAAGTTCCATCGCGGCAGCCACACAATCGGCGGCTTGGACGCAAGGTCTTCGGCAAATGACGAAATCCGAATGACGAAACAATTCCCGAATTAGGAAGCTGGATTCGGCCATCTTGTCACTCGGTCTTCGTCATTAGTTCGTGATTCGATATTCGTGCTTCGTCATTTTGCTCTGGCTGCGTTCCTCATTTTCTAAGCCATTCCGCAGGCACATCCACATAGGATTGACCTAGCTCAGCGACGGATGGACAGCCTAGCAGTTTGAGAGTGCGAACGAGGTCAGCACGCAAAATTTCGACTGCTCGCGTAACACCTGCGCCACCGGCCGCGCCAAGGCCATAGGCGTAAGCGCGACCAGCCAGCACCGCGCGGGCGCCTAGGCACAGCGCCTTAGCAATGTCGCTCCCTCGACGAATACCACCATCCAGAAGCACTTCGACTTGATCACCTACGCTAGCAACAACCTCAGGCAAAACGCGCAGAGTCGGCGCAACACTGTCGAGTTGGCGGCCACCATGATTGGAGACAACCAGCGCGTTTGCTCCCACGTCCACGGCGCGACGGGCGTCGTCCGCGGTGTGTATTCCTTTGATGACAATGAGTCCACCCCACGCCTGCTGAATCCATTTGAGATCGTCCCAGGCGACGACCGAATCCGCGAGCGCGGCCGTAACATCGGCGTACAACATTGGCCCCTTCCCGGGAATGACGACATTTTGGAATTTCATCAGTCCGCCATCGGCCAGAAACTGAGTTAGCCAGCGAGGTCTTATCAGTAACTGACTAACAAACGGCAGCTTCGACCCAAGGTTGTCGCTCAGAAGT
>JBKPOB010000120.1:0-32041 GCA_046732875.1 Verrucomicrobiota bacterium
AATTCGAGAAGGCAGCGTGCCTTCTGTAGAGCGTGAAGCCAGAGGCTCTACGTGGTGGACAATTCCTCGCCTGTTGTGGACAGGGACAGCGTCGCTGGCCGTTTTTTTGGTTTTTATGATTTTCGTCATGCGCGACAAGAATCCCGCGGAAGAATCGCAATACCTCACCCAGATTCTAAACGCGCGCGTTGATCCGGTCGTTAGCCCGAATGCGACCGTCTCAATGTTCGAAGTGAAGCAAGACCGGGTAACGGTGTTGTGGACAGAGGGATTGCAAAGTCTGCCTGCCGACTACGCCGCCAAGTAATCGCTCATGGGTCGCTCGCTCGCGTTCTTAATTCCTTTTGTCTCACTGATCGCGGCTGCGGCGTTTGCGTTGCAGGGCGCGGAAACGGTGTGGAGCGGACTTGTTATTGCGGAAAACGTTTCCCAGCCGCAACCGGTTCCGCCCGAGCTCACGCGGATCGAGGGATCGCTAAAGAAATTCTTTGGCTACAACCAGTTTCAAGTGATTGGACGGTCACAGAAGACTCTCAAGACCGGAGAGGAAGACTGGCTCGCAACCAGCAAATTTTTTGGACTTCATGTCGACGCACAGGGTGAAAGCGCGGCAGGATATGTTTTGAATTTGAAGCTTTACAAGGAGAAAGAACTCTTACTCGAAACGGATGCCAAGCTGAGCAAGCGCAGCCCCTTGGTTATCAAAGGTCCCCAGGTTGGCAGCGGGCAATTATTGCTGGTGCTGGTTGTGGAGTGAGTTTCGCTTTGCACGAAAAGCGCCGGAGGACCGACGCACTCCAAAACGCAAGCGAGAAAATACGCGCTCGAAATCGCGGCCACGTTTTGGAGTGCGGTGCGCTACACCGCTTTCCCGTAGCTCGCCAAAAATGTTCGCATTCAGCTCGTCTTTCCGCAGATGAAAACTTTCGCTCATGTTGTTTAATCCGAAGATGCGCATCTTGCTTCTTTTTCTGGTGGCTGAATTTTCAATCATGTCGTCGGCACTCGCTTCAGAAAAGCCATTCAGTTTCAAAGACACGCCAGGAAAACTCCCGAAAGAAGTCGTCCCGACGGATTACTCCGTCCGGATCGCCCCGGATATCGACAAGTTGACGTTTGCAGGGACGGAAACGGTGAAGCTCAATGTTCGTAGGCGCATTCGCCAACTGGTGTTGAATGCACTCGAACTCAAAATCGAAGCGGCATCTATTGACGGCAAACAATTGCCGGCCTCCGCAATTAAGACCGACACCAAAAACGAACTGCTCACGCTCGCGTTACCGTCAGAACTTCCGACCGGTGAGCACACGCTGACACTTCGTTTCACAGGCAAAATAAATGAGCAGGGGCAGGGCCTCTTCTACATGCGGTATCAGGAGCAAGGCAGTGGCACTCGAAAGATCATGCTCGGTAGCCAATTTGAAGCGACCGATGCCCGCCGATTTTTTCCTTGCTGGGACGAGCCGGTCTTTCGCGCACGCTTTCAATTGACTGCAGTCGTGCCGGAGAACTGGCTCGCTGTCTCGAATATGCCGATCGAGAGCGAGGAAAAAATCCCCGGCGGGAAAGAGGTGCGCTTCACTGCAACTCCGCCGATGTCCAGTTACCTGAACGTTTTCGTTGCAGGTGAACTCGATTTCATTGAATCACGAAGCGGCGCTACCCAGCTCCGAGTAATCGCGACCAAAGGCAAGGCAGAGATGGGGCGCTACGCGCTCGAAGCCACGGCGCAAATTCTGCAATATTACAATGATTATTTCGGCGTGGCCTATCCGTTGCCGAAGCTGGATCAGATCGCCATACCCGGTGGTTTCGGCGGCGCGATGGAAAACTGGGGCGGTATCACCTACTACGAATCCAAGCTTCTGTTTGATCCGAAAAGATCTTCTGCGGAAACCAAGCAAGATATCTACGAGGTTCTCGCACATGAAATGGCGCACCAATGGTTCGGGGACTTGGTAACGATGGCGTGGTGGGACAATTTGTGGCTCAACGAAGGGTTTGCCTCGTGGATGGGCTCCAAATGCACGGCACATTTTAATCCACAATGGGAAGTCTGGTTGCGGCGGGAATTCCCGCGAGACCCAAGTCGCCGTGTCGGAATTGCCAAGGAAGCGGCAATGGAAGGCGATGCGCGATCGACCACTCATCCCATTCAGAAGCCGGTTGCGACCGAGGCTGAAGCCAATAGTGCATTCGACGATATCACTTACAAAAAGGGCCAATCATTTTTGCGGATGCTGGAGAGTTTTCTTGGCGACGATGCGTTTCGGGAAGGAATTCGCCGTTACATGGCGGCGCACGTGTATTCAAACACCACAACAGCCGACTTGTGGAATGCGCTCTCGGAAGCTTCTGGAAAGCCGATTGGAGAAATCGCAGGTGGTTGGACTGAACAGCCGGGATTTCCCGTCGTGAAAGTGAAACGAGAGGAAGGTGACAACGTGCTGCTCACGCAGGGGCGCTTTACCATCAATTTCGCAAACGCTCCGCCGCTGGAATGGAAAATCCCGCTGACATATGCGGTCGTCGGTAAAGGGCCGGCGACACTGTTAATGACGAACAAGTTCGACAGCATCCACAACATTCTTCCGGATGACGCGCTTAAGCTAAACGTAAACGGCGCGGGAAATTATCGGGTCGAATACGACGAACCATCTTGGAAATTATTGCTCGGCACTTTGAAGAATCTCGGCGTTGAGGATCGCGTCAATCTCCTGAGCGATGCCTGGGCCCTGGTGCAGGCGAACCGCGCCTCAATCACTCAATACTTCGAGTTGGCGGGAAAACTGCCGGCTTCCACTGACCTGGCCGAGCGCGAACAGATCATCCACGTGCTCGATTTTATTAACCGGCTTTTAAGCGGCACTTCCGAACAAGAGAAATTTCAGCGATATGCGCGATCACTCTTGCGTCCTACCTTGGAAGCAGTTGGCTGGGAAACTAAACCGAACGAGCAACCGGCCACTTCAAACCTCCGGGCGAGCCTGATTACAGCTCTCGGGAAGCTCTGTGATCCGAAAGTCGTCGCGAGTTGTCGCGAACGTTTTAAAGCTTTTCTCACCAATCCGGAATCGCTGGCTCCTGATCTTCGGCCGGCAGTACTTTCAGTCGTGGGACGGTATGCTGACGAATCGACATGGAATGAACTTCACCGGCTCGGCCTGAAGACAGCTAGCATTGAAGAAAAACAGAATTATTACGATGCGCTGGCCAATGCGATCGACCTCAAATTGGTGAAGAAGACGCTTCCGATCGCGCTGACGGACGAATTGCCAACGAGCCGCGCGATCTTTCTTGTCTCGAGAGTTGCCCGCGAAAGTGGTCAGCCTGATATCGCGTGGAATTTTGCCAGGACGAACATGAAAGCATTGCTCGCAAAGGCCGACGCGCTTGGCGCTAACACCTATGCACCCAGCCTCTTCACCTTTTTCTCGAACGATTCGCGCGCCACGGAGTTAAGGACGTACGCGAAAAACAGTTTGCCGGCTGCGAGCGCTCCAGAGGTCGCAAAGGCCCTGGACGAAATTCGGTTCCGATCAGCATTCAAAAAACGCCTCGCACCCCAGCTCACTGCATGGATCGATGGCAAACGCATACAGAGCGCCACTGATCACTGGTCACCGACTTGTCCGCCGTAGCCTCGGCGAAAGCGGATCACTGATCACTATTCTGCTGCGGCGTGATCCACAGGCGCATCGGGATCATTGAAGACTCAACAAAACCATGGTGACGGAAAAATTCCTGTGCCACATTTTCCGGGCGGTCGGTCAGCAACGTGATGCGTAGGAAATTTTTCTCTTTGGCAAAATCGATTGCATGTTGGAGAAGCCTCCTGCCGTAACCCTTGCCCTGGTATTCCTTGTGGATAACCAGATCTTCCAGCAGCATAACGAAGCCGCCCTCGGCGGTGCTGATGGTAAACAGCAAATTAATCATGCCCACGATGGCCCCGTTTCGGCGCAATACGAAGACGCGGCCCCTGCTGGGTTGTTCGAAAATCAGACGCAGACCACGAAGCTGTTTTTCCTTGTCTGGGCGGAAGTCGCCTTCCTGAGCGAACAAGTCACCGAGCATTTCGGACAATTCGTCGAGGTCGGCTTCGGTCGCCGGCTCAATCACCACATGTTCTTCTTCGCCCATTGCTTGCACTGCTTATTCCAAAAACCCGCCGTCCTGGCAATCAAATTAGCCTGACACGCCGTGTCGGCGTTACTATTGATGCGCTTGGTGGCGTTGACAATGTTGCGCTCGACCTTACTTTAGCCGCTCTTAAATCGCGCCGAGTCTGTCTTCGGTTTTATGAAACGCACTTACCAGCCATCTAAGCGGACACGTAAATGTCAGCATGGTTTTCGTGCCCGCATGAAAACAAAAGGGGGCCGCGCAACCTTGGCCCGCCGGCGCCAACGTGGCCGCAAACGCTTGCTCCCAAAACGTGTGGAAAGGCATTACGCGCGCCATACCCAGGCATAATTGCTCGCCAGTCCGGCGCGCACCATCCCATCGGGATCGAGAAAATTTTTCGCTAGCCAAATCGTGATAACTTCGCTAGCTTGCGCGCCGAAAATTTCGCGCAATGAAATCAAACGCAGTCGTTATTGACCTACCTCGGACGAATTCGAGAACTTTTGCGTACACCCGCTGGGACCTGGTCCCGGCGTTGGCTGCAATTTTCCACTGCGTCTATTTCTTCGGGATGTTCTATCTGTTCCCGAGGGTACCGCTGTGGGTGATGCTCATTCTTGGCTTTGTCTACTCGGTAAGCATTTCATGGAATATCAACGGCATCTCGCATAACTTCATTCACAATCCTTACTTCCGATCGGCTTTGCTTAACCGGTTGTTCAGCATTCTTGAGTCAATCACTGTGGGATTTAGTCAGGTTTTCTACGAATGCATTCACATGCAGCACCACAAGGGAAACGCTGATCGGCCCAATGAGAATGGCGAGACAACCGATTGGATCTCAATCTACAAGCATGGGCATGACGGTCAGGCCGAGCACCCGCTGACGTACACTTTCCTCAGCTTCTTCCGCGAAGACCCAAAGACGGTCTATCGCGAATTGAAACGCAAGAATCCGCGCGATGCGTTTTGGGGAGTTACAGAATTGACACTGTTCGTTTCCACGTTCGTCATTCTCGGGGTCCTTAACTGGCGCTACATCTGTTTCCTTCTTCCATTTTGGTATTTTGGCCATTGCCTTTCCTACCTGAATGGCTACTACCGCCACTACGGTGGTAACCCGGACGAGCCGCTCGCCTGGGGCGTGAGCAGTTACGACAAACTTTACAATTGGATCTGGTTCTTTAACGGCTATCACGCGGAGCATCATTTCCGACCGAAAGTGCATTGGACACGGATGCAGGCGCTCCGCGATCAGATCGTGGAACAACAACGCGCTGCTGGAGTGCGGGTGATCAAGCCGCCGCACGCACTGGGCTTCCTCGATCCCGAGTTGCCGAGAACGAAGCGAAGGCGCAGGGAGAGACCTGGCGGTGTTTCCGTTTGGGGCATGCGAGTTTCTAAGCGTGCGCCAGATTTGTTTTAGTCCGCCGACGAAGGACTAAATTTTCCGGTTGCGGTTTGGTTCAACAGTTTCGAAATTTGGACTCCCAAATTTATCTCGCAATCTGTTTCGGATTTCGATATTCGAATTTCGAATTTAAAATTGCACCGTTAGCTCAATTGGCAGAGCAAGTGACTCTTAATCACTGGGTTGCAGGTTCGATTCCTGCACGGTGCATTTTCTATCGGTTTTGGACTTTGCGGGACAGGCGCACTCTCCGCGGGACTAACGGCTTCATTTCCAGCAGTTAACAAAATCACTTTCCCGGGTTCAATCGGGACAGCAGGGGACACCTTCGGACTCTCTGCGACTATTTGTTGTGCGTGTATGTGTGAGTCTGAACGGTCGCCGATCAACACGGGGAGCCTGTTGACCGCGGCCCATAACGGCAACATGCTTGTGTCAGTGTAGGTGTGCGCCGTCAGTCTCGGGTCTGAGTGTCGGTTCAACTCCATTCGAATTCGTTCTGAGCTCTCCACTAGCGCAACCAATGTGGAGTACGTCATTCGAAGCGCGTGAAAGTCAGCAAACCGCCCTTGATTGTCGATGTATGGAATGCCGGCAGCCGCCAGGTCCTTACGAAACGTGTCCATGTCCGGCATTCCCCGTTTAAACACGCGTTCATTTGTTCCGAAGTCGATCGGACGCGTTCTCGCTAACTCGCGCGCTACGTACGGCTGCAGCAGCTGGGTTGCCTCTTTGTGATTCTTCGCAATCGACTTCCGAACAAAAATGAAAGGCCGCGCCACGTCTAAGACGACGTCGCGCCATTCCAAGCGTCGCAGTTCCTTGCGTCGAATACCCGTTGACGTCGCGACTAAATAAATGATCCCCCGTTCTCTACCAGCTGCGATCAAACGTCGCAACTCATCTACGGAGAATGCGCGCCGCCTCCGTTTCGGCTCGACGGCTGTTTGCATTCGCTCTACGGAACGAAGCGGATTCCGTCCAATCACGGACTCCAAGCGATTTAATAGCGAGCCGATCGCCGAGAGGTATTCATTCAGTGTCTTTGGTGATTTCTTCTGTTTCCGCCGCCACGAACAAAAGGTCTCTGGCGTAATGTCCACCAGATATTTCCACGGAACTTCGCCGGCCAATACAAGCAGCTTCTTTTTTAACTCGCGCACATACTTTTCGTCGCGGCCTATAGCGTACCGCTCCGCAATAAAGTTTTCGATGTGCTCCAGCAGCGGCCGCTGCATTGCTTCCCGCTGTTTTTTGGGCCGAAGAAATCCCGCCCGTTCGTCCTCTTCCTCCTGGACTATTTCGCGCAATTTTTTCCGCGCAATCTGCTTGTCGGTCGTGTGCAACGGCACTTCACGAAATTTCTCGTTGGGTGTTAGCCGAAAACGACCGCGATACGGCGAACGCTTGCCGTCCTTCCGTTTTTTTCCAGGAACTACGTACTCCCTATTTTGTCTCGCTGCTGTTTCAATTCCTCAATGCGACGAACGATGTCGGAGCGGAGAAACCGTGAGAATTTTCCTTCTTTGATTGGCTTCGGCAGCGCCCCTTCCGCTATTCTCCGACGGACGGTCTTTACACTGATACCGCCGAGCAGCCGCCCGGCCTCTTCCAGACTTATCAGAGATTCGCCATTGAATTCGCTCATCCCTTTCGCTTTCCGGTTATCGCCTCCCAAACCTTCCGAAGCTCTTCTCGGTTCTTCGCTTTGCCTGCCTGCTCCTGCGCCCGGATATACGAGCCCCGGAATCCGCCCAACTTGGCCTGTGCAGTATCAGTCTTCAGAGCCGCTTTGATTGAGACCGCCGCACGCTTACCGACACTCCGACGCGGGCGACCCGGCTTCAATTCTTGTTGATAGCGCTCTCCGACTTCGCGCATCGATACATAAGTGCGCCCAAGAAAATCAAAGCGTTTCAGTTTTCCGGTCCGGACCAGCTCGCTCACCCGCTTCGTGCTGATATCCAGCAGCAGCGCAGCTTGCGGGTAGTTCAAAAGACCTTTCTCCCTCACCATTGCTTTACTCATTTCCTGAAGCTCGGAGTACGCCTGAGCTCGAGCCACAGCACGATCCGCACGCGGTGCCTGCAAAGCTAATGTCGAAGAAGCTGCCGTGGTCATTGAGATTAAGGTAATTTTGGATATGGTAACGTTAGTTACCTATTTGTCAAAAGCAAATTTGCAATTTTTTACGAGGATCTGGACTTCACAGGCAGCAGGCGTCCTGTCATTGTTTTTAATAAACAGATGGCAAAGATTCTGAAATCCGCCCCTCGGCCTCACATCTTGATCCCCGACACATCGATTCTTTGGCACGAAGATAAGGCTCACGCCGTTGACCCGGAATTCGATCAATTTTGGGAGCACCATACGACACTTGTCACAATGGACCTTGTCGTCCCAGAAGTCGTCCGGAGCGAATTGCTGTTTCAACAAACAACATCTGCTTGTAAAGCCTTGGACCGGGTTGCCGAACAACTTGCAGTCATTTCTGCAATCACTACTCACCCACAGCGGCACCGCCTTCAGAAGGAGAAAATCAAACATCAGATTGCTGCAAAGATTGACAAATGGTTGAACGGAAAAGGCGCTGTTGTTCAACCGGTTCCTATATCAGATATAAACTGGCACAAAATCTGCGACGCCGCGGCCTGGCGGTTACCGCCCTTCACACTAAACCCCAAGAACCCTGAATGGGAAAAAGGGTTCAGGGATGCTCTGATTCTGGAAACGGTTGTCGACTATGCCGCGAAAAATGTCGACAAAGTTAATATCGCTTTTGTATGCAACGATCGCCTGCTGCGGGAGACCGCCGCTCTCCGTTTAAAATCTGATTTGCGCTGTGCTTGCTACGAAACCCTTCAAGAATTTTCGTCTTATATTAAACTGACCCGAGAAAAACTAACTAACGAGTTCATCCGGGCGATTCTGGCACGAGCACGTCGGAAGTTTTTCACACCACGAGCTCCGGAGTGTTTGTACTATAAAGCAGACATAAGAAATAAAATCATAGCCACTGTTACCCCGGTGTTTGATAATCCCGCGTTGGCTGACGACAAACCTTTCAGTTACGTGGATCTGCTTCTATCACCGACCTGGAAACGCGTTCAAGATGTAAGTCGGCTGATACCCGGACCGGAATTTCAGAGCGTCGTAGATGACGCTGAATATTTTTGGAAAACAACCGTCACGTCCTTCGCTGAATACCATGATACTAAATTGGTCGACTCTGTATCCTCCCGAAGACTCCTGATTGCACCGGTCTCTGTTTATTGGCACGCCCGGGTATTAGCTGACGGCCGCTTCCGTAGTGTGACGTATGACAGAATAGAAAGCGGCAAAACTTCATTTCGACCTCCGACGCAAGAGGACATTAAGCGGTTTAATCTTGTAGAGCCTGCCGATGCCGTGAAGACGGAACCCCCAAGTGCTTAGAGCAAAAACAGATGTTTTCTCAGGGGACTCATCGCGTCCCCTAAAACCCCTTCTAGGAGGGAACAGCTTCCGACCACCACCTCTCTTGGTTCGGCTATAGTCGTTTTAGCTCCGCTTTTACCTAAGAGCCGTTAATAGCTGTCGATCCGTGTAATCAGTTGCGTTGCGCAACGTATGGCAGAATCCAACATCGCTGTTAGTTGCTCTATCGAGATTTCAATTTCTCTCCCCAACTCGCCATTCCAATTCGTCAACCGCTGGAATTTCTCATCCACAATGCCCGCTCGGTGAACGATCAGGTGTCGTACCGTCTCTAATAGGAAAAGATCTGGCGATCCAAAAACATCCTCAAGGCGGTTGTTCTTTTCGCTAATTGCACTGAATGCTCGGCGCAGTCCTTCGACCGACGAAAACTGAAACTTCGTCACCAGAGCCGAACCGACGCGCCCGCGAAGATCGAATCCGTGACGCGCAAGAACACCGATTTCAATCAATTTGCGACCCAATCCGTCATCAGCTTCTGCATCCAATACCCTAAATAGATTCTGCGCGGTCGCCGAGCTGCTTCGGTTAACAATGCAAACCCATAGGTCTCGACAGGCAGCTTCAAAAGCCGTCCATGCGAGCGGTACCGTCACCTGGCGAATGACGGCCATGGCCGATTTCACGTCATCATTTTGCATGGCCACCGCAATGCCTTCATCGATTTTACCTGCCAATTCCAGTCGCCCTTTCTCTGATCCAAACCGTTCCTTAAGGCGTTCCCTCGCGCGCTTGGAATTGACCTCGAGATTTCCAGGTCTTTCTGGCGCCTCCAATGCGCAAACCGTGTATGCCACCAGCGACTCAAGCGATCCAACGCCGTCGGCAACGAGGCTATATGGCATCTTGTTAAGCACCTTTATCTTCCAGACATTTTTCAAAAACACCCGAGCTATATCATTAACCTCACTGTCCGATACACCGTCCACGAACATTTTGAGCCGATCCCATTCAACGTACGGGAAAATCGGGCCAGCCGTTACATATTCCTGCGTCGTCACCGTTCCTACTTATTTGTTATAGTATGCCATGGTGAACGTCTTGCGTTCAAGGGGGCTCGAAGTTCTTGAATCAGTGGCCCATCAGCTTCATTAGAGTCCCACCTTCAAACAGAATCGTTTCAACCAACGCCTCATTATACCGTCGACCACCAGGCCCCAGCCCGGCGATCCAGCCATTTTCAATGGTCAAGCGCGTCATTCGGCGAACGAAATCTATCCGCTCGAAGAATCTGCCGCGCCCCGTCCATCCCTTCCATTCTTTGCATGCTCGGTAAACTCGGCTAAACAACGTCTCGCGAATCACATCCTTTACCTTTGTCCATTCCCAACCTTTTCCGAATCCAGCCCAGAGCCGCCAGCGCTGCAAACATTCCGGCCGCTCCTTTGACAAATATTTGGCCAAGTATCCAGAATGCTCGCTAGGCATCGGCGTAACATGAATCCGGCCCCAGCCGGCTTGGATTGCCAATTTTCGCGCACGATTAACATCGACGAACTGATTTGTGACGAGATGGACGTGAAGGCCATGTTCCTGATGCAGTTCGAACACCCTCAACCCCTGTAAACTTGGCCACTGCCGAAGTAACAGTGTAAGCAGGTGATTCCACCGCTTCCGCGTCTCTTTTACCGCCACTAACTCTTTGAAGGTGAAAGTCCACAAATAAAGCCGCTGTTTTCCAAGCGTCTGCGACCCAAACAGGAAAGCGGCCTTACTCTTTGTCATACGTGCTGTGGAGTTGTTTCCAATAAAACAAGGTTAAGGGGGCGGAGCCGCGCCTGACGGCGCGCCAACCGCCTCCTGTGAAGCTTCAATCTTTTCGATGCCCCATCCGGTCAGGCTGGCAAATGTCTGGCCGCGTTCTCGCTTGAACCACTCGATGTAAAATACGTACCGCTGCCCTCGAACGTATGTGAACGTTTCCTGGGCTTGTTCAACAGTCGTGATCTGCTCTGAAAACCGTTCAGTGATGATCACTCGGTCAATGTGCCCATGCCACGAGCACTCGACCAAATGCGTCGCTCGAACGTACTGGATTGCGTTCCCCGATTTTCTATCGACATACCCAGCCATTTCCGCGTGCGAACCGCGATACTCTCCAACGATTAACAGGACGCCTTGAAGCACCTGATTGAGCAGCTCAGCGCTGGTCATCGCTGCTCGTCCTCCTGCCTCGCACTCGCCTGAGCCGTTGCGAGCAGCGCTCGCTTCATTTCACGGCTTAGCAGCCGCCAAAGACGAATCAATTCGATCAGATCGGCATCTGAGCGGATTTTTTGTGAGTCTATTTGTGAGTCCGATGGTGTAAGTAGCTCATAATGAATACCCCGTTTGCAGGTTCGATTCCTGCACGGTGCATTTGACCCTTTAACTGCCGCTTAATTTTTGGACCGAGTTCTCGTTCAGCGACCTGACGGAATAGTGATGCGTGCTCAGAGTTATATTCTTGGCGCCGGCGACGCGGAACGGCAGCGGTTGATTGCTCAGAGTGCCATTCATGAACCTGAGCCGTTTGCCTATTGGAACAAATTGGAGTGCAGCCTGGTTGGCACACCATCGACGTCGGATGTGGGCCGTTGGGCATTCTCAAAGTCCTTTCCAATCGTTGGCGCGACTGGGAAAGTGGTCGGCTTGGACAACGAACCTCGCATGCTTGAAATGGCACGAGAATCCGTTGCTGAACTGGGATTAACAAATGTCGAGCTCGTTCAAGGCACAGCGGGATCAAGCGGGTTACCGAGGAGTACTTTCGATCTGGCGCACGCCCGTCTGTTGTTGGTTAACGTACCAGACCCCGAAGCAGTCGTCCTGGAAATGACGAATCTTGTCCGGCCCGAAGGAGTCGTCGCGCTGCAAGAGGTCGACTGGATCTCATGGACCTGCGATCCGCCACATCAAGCCTGGGATAGGCTAATCGCTATACTCAGCGAGCTGCGACGACAACGAGACCTCGACGTGTACGTAGGGCGAAGATTGCCACGGATGCTTCGCGCCTCTGGTCTTGTAAATGTACAAGTCAAAGCGTTTGCTCCGATATGGAAGGCTGGCGATCTCCTTCACGATCTGCTTTTAGTGTTTGCTCGACTGCACCGGGAACAGATCATTCAGGCGGGAGTGTCCACAGAAGACGAGCTTGATCGGCTGATCCGGACCCTCGGTGATCACCTAAGCGATCCGAAACCCTCACGATATATGCTTTGCTTTTTCAAGGCTGGGGCTATGAAGCCACGTCGATCATGATCGACTAACAGTCGGGATAACTCGTGGCTGTAATTCATGAGTTAAAGCCTGAATCTAACTCAGTCCCCTTGTAAATCAGCGGTATCGACGTTCAACTTGGTTAGTCTATATACTTTTGTGCGATTGGCATCCGACGGCCGATCCCGAAAGCGCGGCTCGTCACTTTTAATCCCGGCGCAGCTTGCTCGCGCTTGTATTCATTAAGGTCAACGCGGCGCTGCACCCAGCGCACCGTTTTTTCATCGAATCCACGCGCAATGATGTCGCGCGCGCTTAGATTTTCTTCCACGTAAAGCTGCAGGATCTGATCGAGAATCTCATAAGGCGGTAATGTGTCCTGATCTTTCTGATTTGGTTTCAACTCCGCGCTCGGCGGTTTTTCAATTGTGGATTTCGGGATGATCTCGCGATCGCGATTCATCCAGTGCGCCACTTCATAAACCATCGTTTTCGGCACATCGCTGATCACGGCCAGACCACCGGCCATGTCGCCGTAGAGGGTGCAATAGCCAACGGCCAGCTCGCTCTTGTTGCCGGTGGTAAGCACAAGGTGACCGAACTTGTTCGAGAGCGCCATCAAGGTCATCGCGCGCAAGCGCGGTTGCATGTTTTCCTCTGTTTCGCTTTCGGGCAGGCCTTTGAAAATTTCTTTGAACTGCCCTTTGAAATCTCTGAATGCACCAGTGATCGGAACCTCGAGAAATTTAATTCCGAGATTGCGCGCGAGGGCACGTGCGTCATTGATGCTGCCGCGTGACGAGTACGGACTCGGCATGGAGACGCCAGTTACGTTCTTGGCTCCGAGCGCATCCACAGCGATGACCGCAGTGACCGCCGAATCGACTCCGCCGCTGAGGCCGATCACCCCAGAATGGAAATTGCACTTCCGAAAATAATCGCGAACTCCCAGCGAAAGCGCGGCGAAAAGTTGTTCCGGAGTTTTGCGTTCGTGAAATTTAATTGAGGCGGTGGAATCTATATCGACGATTTTCTCGTCTTCACAAAACGCTGGTAGCTGTGCAATCAAATTTCCGGAGGCATTCACGGCGATCGAGTTTCCATCAAAGACCAGTTGATCGTTCCCGCCAACAACATTGCAGTAACAGATCGGCCGCTGGTAAGTCAGGGCTTGCGCCGCGATCATTTCGAGTCGGCACGCCGGCGCGCCAAGGCGAAACGGCGACGCGCTCAGGTTCACAATAATCTCTGCGCCTTGTCCTACGAGACTGCGCATCGGTTCGACGTCGTAAAGGGGCCGCGGCAGATAATCGTCGGTCCAGATATCTTCACAGATGGTCACACCGATTTTCTTTCCGTGTACGTCAAACGGTTCGACACGCGTCGCCGGCTCAAAATAACGGTCCTCATCGAAAACATCGTACGTGGGCAAAAGTGACTTGTGAGTTTTCCGGATAGGTTTGCCGCGCTCGAGTAGAGCCGCAGAGTTATGAAACGGTTTGCCGCGCCCCTCGTTGTGATCAACGAACCCGACGAGCAATGCTGCATTCGCCACCTGCGAATGCAGTTGCTCCAGAAACGCCAAGTTCTCCGGGACAAAGCGCGATTTAAAGACTAAATCTTGGGGTGGATATCCGGTGAGGGCCAATTCTGGCGTTAGCACCAATTCCGCACCCGCGGCAGCGAGCCGCTCATAAGAACGGATGATTAGTTCGCAATTTCCCCTCAAATCCCCGACCGTCGGGTTAATTTGAGCAAAACCAATCTTCATTCCGCGCTAAGGCAGATTATGCGCAACGTCGCAAGCAGCAAGCGTCAGCTTACTTGCCATGGCTCACGCGCCAAATAGTGCCGTTCCCGTCTTCGCTGATGAGTAGGCTGCCGTCCTCGGCCGCGGTGATTCCCACGGGACGGCCCCACACTTTGCCTTCCGAGGTAACAAAACCGGTCACGAAATCTTCGTATTCCCCGCGTGTTTTGCCGTTCGAATGATCGAACGGTACGCGCACGACCTTGTAACCGGTCCGTTTCATCCGGTTCCACGAGCCGTGAAATGCGGCGAAGATGTCGCCTTTGTATTCAGGCGGAAATTGGTCACCCGTGTAGAAACACAAATTAAGGCTGGCCGAATGCGACTGGACGAGCACATCCGGAACAATGACCTTATCAGCGAACTCAGCATGTTTTCCCTTGTGTCGCGGATCGGGATGATTGCCGATGTAAAACCACGGCCAGCCGTAAAAGCCGCCCGCTTTCACGCTGCTGATGTAGTCGGGCGGCAAATCTTCGCCGATTTCGTCCCGCTCGTTGGTGCTCATCCAAAGCTCGTCCGTGCCAGGGCGAAACGCGATCCCGACCGCGTTGCGGACGCCCCATGCATACACCTTTTGTCCCGTGCCGTCGGGATTAAACTCGAAGATGCGCGCGCGATTTTCTTCCGCGGCCTTATCGGACACATTCGAGCGTGAACCGATCGACACGTACATCTTTTCACCATTCGGCGAGAAAACGATGTCGCGTGTCCAGTGACCACCACCACGCAATAACCCGCCGGGAGAAAGATGAGCAGCTAGCTGTTGCGCCGGACCGCGCGCCTTAAGATCGCCATTGCGATAGGGAAACCGAACCACCCCGTCGGTATTAGCGACGTACAAGAATTCAGGCTCGTTACCGGGCGGATAAAGGGCGATTCCAAACGGCTTGTTCAAGTTGCGTTCGGTGAAGATTTCATTGGTGTCGGGCCTGCCGCTCTTCTTCGTATCACGCAATACCCGAATTTGATTGGCGCGACTTTCCACGACAAAGATGTCGCCGTTTGGCGCGGTGAGAAGAAATCGCGGGTCACGAAATCCGCTGGCATATAAGTCGATCTTGAAACCTGGCGGAACTTGGGGCTGAACTTTCGCCGGACGATCGATCACATGCGCGCGATTAATCGCTAGAACATTCGAGCTCGGCGGAGGCAAGTCCTGGACAGTGATTTTGCGTCGCACCCCTGGCGCATCGGTTGTCCAATCGCCCATTGCGGCTTTGCCCGTGAGGAGTGTGCCGGTCTCCGCAGCTGCCGCTATCGATGTTGCATCGCCAAGAGCGAGTACGATACAGATCGAAGAAGAAACGCGAGCCAGTAGGCGATTCCGCATACTCTTGTGGAATCGGCTAGCAGTCTGCGATCGCGTGGATTGGGTCGCGGTCACTGCCGGGACCTTGTTTCGCGGCCGCGCTGAAACAGTTTTTCCTTAGGCGTCTAAGCTGCGCTTTTTAGCGTGCAAACATTTTAGGCGGTATTTTTTCCGCCAGCGCTTTGCCCTTTTTGCGATCGTTAATCACAAACGTGTTGTTCTCGCCGTGCGTTGACCACGGACCGCGCGGCACTTCGCTGAAATCTACAAACTTCCAGTCGGTCACGTCGGTTTCCTTCAATCCAAGGTAATCGCGCACAGCTGGCGACACATCGAGGCCGGCGCCTTTGTTAAGATTCGGTTTTGGGCGTTCGTTGCCGAACACGTATTGCCAGTGGTCCGTGCGGAATGGGCCTGCATCTTCCCATTGGGCATAAGCAGTGCGGTTGCCTTTGCGAATGGCAATCCATCGACCTTTGCACGTAGAAACGCCGGGGCCTTGGTACGCTTCTCTAAACCAGGGAACAACGCGCTGCGCTTCCGGCCGGTGACCTGTGCGCGCTTTATCGTTGTAGGGAAGCGCACAGTAGAATGGATTCTGTCGCGGTGTGAATTTTACAGGAATGTAATTGCTGCGACGCGCGGGATTGGGATCGTCAAAACCGCCGTAGTTTTTTGTCCATTCTTTGTCCCATGAGCTGGTGCGATTGGGCGTCAGATTATTTCCGCTCGGTTGCTCGCCGATCCAAAAGACCGTTGTGACGATATTGCTTTTCCATGGATAACGCTGTCCGGCGTCCGGTCGCGCTTTAAATAGTTGCCCCGGGACAAATGAGGTTGAAGGAGCGGCGACCGAACGATCGTCTGCCGATTTGTCGGATTTTTTGCTGAATTTTGTTTTGGCTGGCTCCGCTTTTTCCCCCGTGCCGTGCGCAAAAAGAGACGAAATCGACGACAGGATAACCGCAATCGTGTGAGTAAATTTTCCTGGTTTCATTGGTGTGTTGTTAAGGCAGCGCGAAAAGGAAGAAATGCATCTTCTTTAATTTCGTGCACGAGGACGCGGATGCGCGTCAGTCGCGGCGAATTCAGATGCGCCGTAAAATGCTCGCCGAATTTCGATGCGAATTCAGATTAGTCAACCCCGAATGTTTTCGGGGTCGACAAATTTTCCCGGATTCAAAATTCCATTTGGATCGAGCGCTTGTTTAAGCCGGCGGTGCAAATCACGCGCCGCGTCGCTGGTCGCCTCCGGCCACCAACGTTTCTTGGCCAAACCGATCCCATGTTCGCCTGTAATTACGCCACCCCAGGCCAGCACTTGTGCGAAGAGATCGTCGAGCGCGCCCTCGACTTTTTCACGTACCGCGGCGTCTCGATTGTAACGGTCGGCCATGATGTTGACGTGAATGTTGCCATCCCCGGCATGACCGAAGCAGGCTATTGGAAATCCGTACTTAGCCTGCAGTGTCTCCGCAAATTCCATCAGATCGACCAGACGACTGCGCGGCACGACTACATCCTCGTTTAGCTTCGTGAGTCCGGTCGCGCGCAGTGAATTACTGAATTCCCGGCGCAATGCCCAAAGCTTTTCGCAATCCGCCTCACCGATCGCCATCTCGAGCGCATTCGGTTTTCTTTTCTCGAGCAATTTACTGATAGCTGCGGATTCGCTGCGGACACTTCCTTCCTGTCCGTCAAGATCGACGAGCAGATGTGCGTTACCCTCGGGCACAAGCATTTTTCCCAGATCGCGTCGCGCCGCTTCCAACGTAAAATGATCGGCGACTTCGAGCGAAGAAGGCAAAAACCCCGCTGCAAAGATCGCCTGCACGGCTTCGGCAGCTTGCGCCGCAGTCGCAAAAGCAGCCGACAAAGTTGCGCGCGCAGGTGGAAGCGGAAGCAAACGCATGGTGATCTCGGTCACCACGCCCAGCATTCCTTCCGAGCCAACGAACAGACCGATGAGATCGAATCCGGTCTTGTTCTTGTGCACGCGACCGCCCGTTCGGAGCGCTTCGCCGTTGGCGAGTACGACTTCGAGGCCGATTACGTAATTTCGCGTGACCCCGTATTTCAAACAGCGCGGGCCGCCTGCGTTCGTCGCGACATTTCCACCAATGGTGCAATCCTTCATGCTCGCAGGATCCGGCGGATAAAATAAATTTTGCGTGCGCACCGCTGCTTTCAGGTCGGCGGTAAACACTCCCGGTTCGACAACTGCGACTGCATCGAAAAAGCTGATTTCCTTGATCCGATTCATCTGCGCCAACGACAGAGCAATTCCGCCACGCGTCGGCACGCATCCGCCGACATAACCAAATCCTCCGCCGCGCGCTGTCACCGGAATCTTTTCCCGTGATGCAAACTGAAGCAGTTTGCTGATATCACTCGTCGATCTTGCAAAGACGACAGCATTCGGTTCATGAGACGCAAACCATTTGTCGCGGCTGTGCGCTGCCAAGGTTTCAGGATCATCGGCAACAACTTCGTTGCTCAACAAGTTGCGCAGCTTCGATGCGAGACTCGTGCTCATGCTCTTAAGCGTGCTCGTGCTGGGATCTAAACTAGCCGATTAGGAACAGAAGCACGAGCATGAGCACGAGACTAAATCACGATCCGATAATGTCGCGCCGGCTCCATTCGGGTAAGAAGTTTTTCGACTCCCGGAAAAATCACTGGCTTGCTCTCGTCGGAGCCGGCGAATTCTTTTACGCCATCCATTGAATCGAATCGAAGCAGGGTGACGAATTCCGTTTCATTCTCATCTTCACGGATGAACAATTCGGCGCCGCGATAACCTTTGATGTTTCGCGCGGCAATGCTCGGGAAGATTTCGTCCCGCAGCATATTCTCGTACGTCGTCGCATCTGCGCGTTTCGTCCAGCCATGCCAGATGCGCGCGATCATCTGTCAATACGTTTCATGCTTGTGCTCGTGATCTTTCATCTGACTTCGAGCAAGAGCAGGGGCATGAGAAGAGTAAGAAAACCTCGAATCACATTCCCATTATTTGATAGCCGCCATCGACATAGATGACCTGTCCGGTTATCGCCGCGGCTCCATCACTGGCGAGAAAAACTCCAGTGGCGCCTAATTCCGCCGGATCGCAACTGCGTTTCAATGGTGCGCGTTCCTGATAATGCTTCAACATCGACGTGAACCCGCTGATGCCACGGGCGGCCAGCGTCTGAACCGGTCCTGCAGAAATGCAGTTTACCCGGATTTTTTTCGGGCCAAGATCGTAGGCAAGGTAACGCGTGCTCGCTTCAAGGCTGGCCTTCGCTACGCCCATCACGTTGTAGTGCGGCACGACCTTTTCTGCTCCGTAGTAAGTCATCGCCACAATGCTGCCGCCATTTGTCATCAAGGGTGCGGCTTCGCGGGCGAGTGCGACGAGCGAGTAGGCACTGATATCCTGTGCTACGCGAAACGCTTCACGTGTTGTGCTTAGAAAATCGCCTTCTAACGCTTCCCTCGGCGCAAACGCGAGTGAGTGAAGCATTAAATCGAGGCGGTCAGTCTGGCCCCGCACATTTTCGAAGAATGCTTTGATCTCATCGTCATTGGAAACGTCGCAGGGAAACAACGGAGTGTTCTCTCCAAACTCGCCCACCAGTTCTTCGACATTTTCCTTCAGGCGTTCGCCTTGATAATTGAAAATCAAGCGCGCACCGGCGGCAGCCCATGCTTTTGCAATCGCCCACGCGATACTGCGCTTGTTTGCTACGCCGAAGACTAGGCCGAGCTTTCCTGCCAAAACTTGCTGCGTCATAAGTCTCTGCACGATACCTGCATTTCTGACATCGCAAAGATGCCGGCCTTGATTAAAGTCTGCAGCCTATGACCACTCGATCTGGCTTTTTGTGCGCGTTCGCCGCCTGGACTTCGTCGATTTCGATTTTAACGGCACAAGAACACACGCCGTCAGGTAGTAGCCCAATCGCCGCCACATCGCCTACGGCTTCGTCTTCGCCAAACGTGCTCGTATCTCTTGAGACGCCGACTCCTTCGCCGACTCCGCCCCAGTTGGCGGACGTGCTGTTCAAAAATCTAAAAGCGCGCTCGATTGGACCGGCGGTGATGGGTGGCCGCGTCTCGGACATTGCGATTGATCCACGGAATCCTTTTATTTTCTACGTTGCGCTTGGACACGGCGGCATTTTCAAAACGAACGACAGCGGCGTCACGTTTGAGCCGATCTTCGACAAGCAACCGGCGCTGTCGATCGGTGCAGTCGCAATTGCGCCGTCCGATTCGGACGTGATTTGGGTAGGAACCGGTGAGGCCAATGATCGAAATTCGTCTGATTGGGGCGACGGTGTTTATCGGTCGACTGATGGCGGGGAGAAATGGCAGAACGTCGGCCTGAAAAACAGCCGTGCCATCGCGCGGATCGTTGTCGATCCGAAAAAGCCGGATGTCGCTTACGTAGCCGCAATGGGCAATTTGTGGGCGGATGGCGGCGAGCGCGGTTTGTTCAAGACAACTGACGGGGGCAAAACGTGGAAACTGATTTTGAAAGCAGCTGCTCCACACGATGCGCGCACGGGATGTGGCGACGTGATGATTGATCCAGCGAACGCGGAGATCCTTTATGCCACGCTTTATGCACGGCAACGCACACCGTGGAGTTTCACTTCGGGGCCCGCCGTGACTGGTGGCGAAGACGTCGGCGGAATTTTTAAAAGCACCGATGGTGGCGCAACCTGGAAGAAGCTTAGCGGAGGTTTGCCCGCTCAAACCGGGCGCATCGGACTGGCGATCAGCGCGAGTAACCCGAAGGTGGTGATGGCAGTCGTGCAAAGTTACGAAGGAGGATTTGGCAAGCTGGATGATTTGCGCAGTAAGACTGGCGGCGTTTTTCGCTCAGAGGATGGCGGCGAAAAATGGACCCGCACAAGCGCCATGAATCCGCGTCCGTTTTATTTCAGCCAGATTCGCATCGATCCTGCAAACGATCAGCGCGTCTATGTTCTTGGTTTCGCTCTCCTGGTATCTGATGACGGGGGCAAAAATTTTCGCGAAGATCTAAGCGAGAAAGTTCACCCGGATTGTCATGCACTCGTGATTCAGCCCGGCACTGTGCCGCCGCCGAAGCCGCCCAAACCGGAAGACAAAAACAAGCCCCCGAAACCGCAAGTTTGCCAGCGTTTGCTGCTTGGGACGGATGGCGGTGTGTATCAAAGTTTTGCCGGCGGGAAAAACTGGGATCATCTAAACAAGATTCCTTCGGGGGAATATTATCGGATTTCGCTCGACGACACGAAACCGTATTTCCGAATTGCGGGGGGTCTGCAGGACAACGAAAACTGGGTTGGACCAAGCGGAGTGCAGAGTAAGGAAGGTATTCGCAACTGCGATTGGACCGCCCTAGCCGGTGGCGACGGCTTTTATGTACTGTTCGACCCGTCCGATCGCGATACTTTTTATGCGGAAAGTCAGGGGGGCGAAGTCCACCGAATCAATCTGAGAAATGGCGAGATGCGCCGTTTGCGCCCCGAGCCGGCTGAAGGTCAGCCCCGCTATCGCTTCCATTGGAATTCGCCAATGATAATGAGCCGCCACAAACCGGGCGTGATTTACCTCGGCGGCAATTGTGTCTTCAAACTCACCGACCGCATGGAAAAATACACGGTGATCAGTCCTGATCTCACCTACAACGATCCGACCAAAACAAACGCCACCGGAAGTGGCGCGGAAAATTACGGTGTCGTCTTTTCGCTTGCCGAATCGCCGAGGCGCGCCGGTCTTTTGTGGGCGGGGACGGACGACGGGCGACTCTGGATCACAGAAAATGACGGTGGCAAATGGACGGAATTGACGAGCAACTTGCCGGAGCCGGCGCGCGGTCAATGGATTGTGCGCATTGAGCCGTCCAATATCGATGCCAACGTGGCGTACGTTGCAATCAATGCGTATCGCTCGGGTAATGACAGCCCCTTGATTTTGCGCACCGCTGACCTGGGAAAAACATGGCAATCTGTTTCCGGCGATCTTCCTCAAGGCGATCCGGTTGAAGTGGTCCGCGAGGACCCGGTAAGTCCGAAATTGCTTTACGCGGGAACGCACTTCGGAGTGTTCGCGTCGTTCGATCAGGGCGCACATTGGGTGCGCATCGGCGATGTTCCGTCGGTGCGCGTGGATGACCTCCAGATTCATCCGCGCACGTCAGACCTCGTCATAGCAACACATGGTCGCAGCATCGCCATTCTTGACGACACGATCCCGTTCCGCGAATTCACGCCGGAGGTTGCATCCAAGCCGGCTCAATTATTTAGCGTGCGTTCTGTAACCGGCGCTTATCTGCAACCGGGATTTGTTGATGCGAATGGGAAGGGAATTTATCGCGGCCAAAATCCACCGGAGGGGGCACTTTTCACTGTCTGGGTGCGAGAGTTTACCGGGGACGAAATTAAAATCGTCGTGACAAAATCAACCGGGCAGCCAGTCGCGAATCTAAAGGCACCAGGCACACCAGGTTTTACTCGGTTGAACTGGGACCTGCGGCCGACCAAGGATGTCATCGCCGAATACGGCGGCGACGACCCCAAGCGGCTTCTCCCGGCTGGAGACTACACAGCGGAGTTAACTTTCGGCACTACGAAGGTGAAGCAGACGTTTCACGTTGATCTCGCCGAAGGCATCACACCGCGGTAACGGTCGCGCTATGCCTGCGATTGGGATCACGGGCGGAATTTCCACAGGCAAAAGCACCTTTTGTGACTGTTTGCGCACGATTGTGCCCGCTGCGAAATTTTTCGACGCGGATGTAGCAGCGCACTCACTCGTCAAGCTTCCGGAGGTGAAAAAGGAAATCCTCGATACGTTTGGCAGTGGAGTCTTTTCGCCAACCGGGGACTTGAATCGAGGGCAACTTCGGAGGATAGTATTTAGGGACGCGACCGAAAGACGCGCGCTCGAACAAATTCTTCACCCTCGGATTCGTCGCCAGTGGATGGCGGAAGCGAAAAAGCATCGTAATTCTCCTGACTTTTTCTTTGCTGACATACCACTTCTTTACGAGACCGGCGGTGAAACATGGTGTGAGCGAGTGGTCGTGGTCGCCTGCTCACGAAAGGTGCAGTTAGACCGGCTGGTGAAGCGAAAATCTCTGAAAGGCTCGGAGGCCGAAGAAATGATTAACTCACAAATGCCCCTGGAGGAGAAAATCAAGCGTGCGGACCATGTCGTCTGGAACAACGGCGACCGTGCAACGCTTTTGGAACAAGCGAAGGAGCTTGTCGCGCTTTGGCAAGACCAATCATGGACGAAAAGTTAAAGGGCTCGACCTCGCAGACAGAGACTATGGAGCCAGGCGTCTCGCCTGCACAAACTCCACATACAGCTGAGGCTCCATCGAGGATGCCATCCAACGAAGAGCGCAACTTAAAAACCGACCTTGCGCTTGACCTGAATGGGCTCCAAGACTCCCCAGGCGAAGAACTTGAGACTTTGGCGCGGGATTTGGATGTCTATCTGCACGCCGCCCGCTCGCGTCATCAGCATATCCTCGATATTCTCCGTGCGGCATTAGCCAGCGGCGCTACTGTCACTGCGGAAGGTTTCCTTGACCAGGTGGGCGACTCCTTCGCCATGTTGCGCTGGCCGAAATTGAACTTTTTGCCTGTCCCTGAGGATGTTTGCGTCTCGCGCGCGCTCGTCGAGCAACATCATTTGCGGCCCGGGCAAAAGATTGCAGGGACGGTGCAACTGCCCGGCCAGCGCGGGAAGTTCCTGTCTCTGGACAAAGTCACAAAAATTGAGGGCCAAGCGGCTGAGCAGTGGGCGGAGCCGACCGACTTTGACAAGTTAACGCCACAGTTCCCACAGGGCAGGATTATTCTGGAAAATCCCAAGACGAATTCCATTACTGCGCGCGCGGTGGATTTGCTGGCACCGCTGGGCCGCGGACAGCGGGGGCTTATCGTCGCGCCGCCGCGAGTGGGCAAGACTATTCTCCTAAAGGAAATTGCCAAAGCGATTCGGGTCAATCATCCTGACGTTGTTCTCATATTACTTTTGGTCGACGAACGGCCGGAGGAGGTGACGGATCTGGAACGGGAAGTCGACTGCCAGATTTATCATTCCAATTTTGACGAAAGCGTGCAGCGACACGTGCAAGTCGCGGAGATGGTAATGGAGCGCGCGAAACGCCTCGTGGAAATGAAACAGGACGTGGTGCTTTTGCTCGACAGCATCACGCGGCTTTCGCGTGGGTACAACAACATGCAGCCGGGCAGGGGACGAATCATGTCTGGTGGCGTAGAGGCAAAGGCGCTGATCAAGCCGAAGAAATTTTTCGGCTCTGCGCGGAATGTGGAAGAAGGCGGCAGTCTGACAGTGCTCGCGACTGCTTTGACCGAAACCGGCAGTCGAATGGACGAATTGATTTTCGAAGAATTCAAGGGCACCGGCAATATGGAGTTGCATCTTGATCGCGCTCTGCAGGAGAAACGGCTATATCCGGCTATCCACCCTTTGCTCTCAGCGACCCGCCGCGAGGAGCTGCTATATCATCCCGATGAATGGGAACGCGTGCTGATGCTGCGCAAAACGATGGCGTCGCTTCCGCCACTCGAAGCGATGGAAAAGCTGATCGATAACCTGCACGCGACTAAAACCAACGCTGAATTGCTTTTGAGCGGATTGCGCTGACGCGAAACGTGATCACGGACGCCGCGCGCCTCGCGACTCTAATTGAGCAAATTGAATCTGCCCATCGCGTGGCAGTCGATACCGAAGCGGACAGTCTCCATTCGTATCGGGAAAAGCTGTGTTTGCTCCAGATCAGCGTCCCAGCCGCGGTCTCCGCCGGCGGCCACAATGACTGCATTGTCGATCCACTGGCCAATATCGATTTCGAACCGCTGCGTCGTGCGCTCGAATGCAAAGAAATTGTTCTGCACGGTGCCGACTACGATCTGCGGATGCTGCGCCGCGGTCTGAACCTGGCAGCGAACAGGATCTTCGACACGATGATTGCGGCTCGTCTTCTCGGAATTCGAGAATTTAGTCTCGCTGCGTTGGTGAAATGTTACTTCGGTCTCACGCTCCTGAAGGGTTCGCAAAAGGCAAATTGGGCGCAACGACCTTTGCCGACGCGCATGGCGGAATACGCGATTAATGACGTGCGTTATTTGCTGCCTCTCGCCGAAAAACTAGAAGCAGAGCTGGATCGATGCGAGCGCCGCGATTGGCTGCGGCAATCATGCCAGCGTGCCACCGAGCTAGCGGCGGTGGCGCGAACGCGTGACCAAGATGAACTCTGGCGTATTCGCGGATCTGGCGTACTCCGTGGACGCGCCGCCGCGGTACTTCGCGCGCTTTGGCAATGGCGCGAAAAAGAAGCAGAAAAGGCGGATCGCCCGCCATTTCACATTTTGCAGAACGAGGACCTTTTGAAGGCTGCAACGAAGTTCGCTTCGGGAGGCGTACCTGACTATAAGCATTTTTCGTTCCGCCGCCGTCACGCATTTCGCGAGGCCGCGCAAGTGGCCTTACGGTTACCTGAATCGGAATGGCCAGTTTTGCTTCGCCGCTTGGGAACCCGACCAAGCCTTGAGACAGTTCAGCGCGCGGAAGAGCTGCGGCGCCGACGCAACGAATCCGCTGAAGAACTCGGGCTGGAACCCTCGTTCATTGCACCTCGAAGCACGCTCGAGGCGATCGCCGCGGATTCCACACGAGCACCGGCGTTGCTGGTCCCGTGGCAGCGCGAGTTGCTAGGCGTCTCAGTTCTCGCCAGCGAGGAGTCCACACCTCTGTAATCGGGTTTACGTGCAAAACTTAAAGCGGCTACAGGCAGGATCCGTCTTTGTTCGGGCCGTTGGTGCCGTTCTTAAAGGCCTGTGACGAAATTAAACTTTTCAAGGAACTTTGCTGCACCGTTTCCGGATAAGTACCCTGTAGGGGTGTAAAAAATCCTTGACCTAACAAGGTTTAGGCGTCAAAAAGCCGCCGGAATTAGGTCTTTCGACCAACGTGCATGAACCGGCAGTTTTGCCTCCTTGCTTTTATCACCATCGCGGCGTCGCTTGCGACTGGGTTTCCCGGCCAGCTCAATGCCGCTTCGACTAACGAAGCGCGGCTCACGAGGGTAAAAAATCATGTTCAATTAGCAGATTCTAATGCCGCCCGGCGGGCCTCGGTAAACGACATCGTCGGTGAGGAGATTGTTGTGCGAACCGGCGACGGATCGCGCGCTGAGTTGGATTTTTCTGATGCAACGGTGGTGCGGCTTGCCGCCCATACTTCATTTGATTTCAATCGCGGCACGCGCGGTTTGAATCTTAAGGATGGCGCAATGCTTGTTCAGGCTCCAAAAGAGGCAAGTGGGGCGACGATTCATGCAGGCAGCGTCGCGGCAGCCGTGGCGGGCACCACGGTTATGATCGAGTACCATCCCGGCTTCTATAAGTTTTTGGTGTTGGAAGGCACCGCGCGATCATATCGCCCTGGACATCTTGGCGATTCGGTTCTCGTTCGCGCGGGGCAAATGGTGTTCGGCAACCCCGAGGCTGCGCTCAGCGATCCCGTAGATGTTGATATTGACCGCTTCATGAAGACGAGTCGCTTCATTACAGATTTTCCTTCGTTGCGCAGCGAAAAGTCGATCGCAGCAGAGAGTCAGAAGCAGCGGCGCGAGAAATCGAACAAGACTCTAATGGACACAAACCTGGTCATTTTTGGGGGCGGCACACAAGTGTCGGTTGTCGGCCAAGAGCAAACGGACACAGCCGATCACAAAACCGCAGCACTAGTGACACCACATCGAGTGCCGAGCCGTACTCCTAATGCAGCTCCCGCCTTACCGTAACGACCCAATATGAAAAACTCTTTTGTGCAAATCTTTTGGGGCGGATTAATCGCTCTGTTTTGGCTCGTCGGCGCAGCGCACTTTGTTACCGCAGACCAACTGCAACAAGCGCGCGTATCCCAGGTAATCCAGGACGTGCGATTAATGGAAGCTCATGGCGCGCCGCGTCCGGCAGCTGTGAATGATACAGTCACGCAGCAGATGGGGGTCCGCACAGGTGTAGAATCGCGCGCGGAACTGACCTTCAACGATCTGACAATAACGCGACTCGGTGCAAACACGATTTTCAGTTTTAAACAGGGGGCGCGCGAACTTGATCTGACGAGTGGAGCGGTTCTTCTGGAGGTGCCGCCCAAAGCACCCGCGGTGAAAGTCAGCACATCGGCGGTCACGGCGGCGGTGACGGGAGGGACGGCACTTTTTGCCACTGGCCCGCCTACGAAATTCATGGTCTTGGAAGGGACCGGCACGTTTTATCCCGCGGGCCATCCTGAAAGAGCCGTGACCGTGCACGGCGGCGAGATGATGATGATGACAGCAGACGGTCGGATGACGAAACCAGAGAAGTTTGACGTAAAACTCGTGCTCGAGACGTCGGGTCTGATTCAGGATTTTCCGCCGCTGGCGAACCTGCCGTTGATCCTGGCGGTGGTGAATCTGCAGCTCGCGGAACAGCAATTAGCTGGTCCAAACAATCAGTCTCTCGCCAGAAGCCTGGTAGATGTGATTGACACGACAGATCAAAACGTAAACGCGAACCCGGTTGTTTTGGTGAGCAATTCCTCTCCGAATCCGACGCCTCCGCCCATCTCGCCGACACCTCCGCCAATCTCGCCCACTCCTCCACCGATAACGCCCTCACCGCCGCCGATAACGCCTACGCCTCCACCCCCGACGCCGACTGTGTCTCCATCAGGAACGCCAACTAAGTATGGTACGCCAAGCACTATTAGTTCCCCGAATCCTTATGTGATTACGAGTGATACAGTCATTTCAACTGATCCGTCAATCACTACCAACGGCGTGACCGATTACGGTAAGATTTATCGCGGACAATCGACTGACGGTGCGTTCTCCGCGTGGGCATTTGGATCGACATCTGCCTTTGACACCGCAAGCGGGTTCGACGGCCTAATCGGCGCTAGGTCGGGTGCTGCCTTCAAGTTCGCTGCCCTACAGCTGACCGGTGATCCAATCATCGACACGACGAATGGTGAAATCAATCTGAGCCTGATCGCCGTTAACGGCATTACCTCCGGCGGTCCCGGCGGTGTATTGACCTTCGAAGGTATCCGCGGTCTTTTGCTCGCAACGCAGAACGGTTCAATTGCCCTGGGTGCTGAGATTTCGTTCTCTGGCTTGCACGACCTGACCCTTTACACTCGCGGTTCCAGCAGTGATTTGATCCTTGGCTCAGACATTAGTACAACGAGCCAGGTCAGTTTGTTTGCCGAACGCGACATGTCGTTGACGTCGAGTATAACAACAGGCGATCTTTACGCATTCGTTGGGCGCAATATTTCGATTAGCAGCGAGGCGCTCATCCATGCTCCAACCATTACCCTGCTTGCTGGACAGAACCTGAATTGGAGCGGTCAGCTCTCTGATGAAACAGCGGTCAATTCTAATGGCAGCGTAAGTATTTCTGCCGGTCAGACGATCGATGTCACAAATGACCTGATTATCCTTCGAAGAAATGGCGGAATTACGTCGGGTCTCAACATTTTCCTGAACGCCGGCACCGATTTGCTAGTCGGTGGCGACCTCGCACTCGCCACGGACATCAGCAACTTAACTACCGGGGCTAATATTGATGTGTTGGCGGGCAGAAATCTGACTGTTGGCGGATCGCTTGCATTGCTAACGTCCGCGACTGCACAATCAGGAACCGGAGCTAATATCGATGTTTTCGTTGGCGGCAACCTGACCGCAGGCGATTTGTCATTCCAGGCCAACTTCGGCGCACAGGTTCCACAAGAGAGCGGCGAGAATGTGACGCTGTTCGTAGGCAAGAATCTGACCACTCACAACGAATCCAATTTCGGTGGAATCGACCTCGAGATAATCACACCGATTCAGCAAACGGTTAACTCCGGCGCAAACCTTCTCTTGGACGTCGGAAACAACCTGACTACGGACGCCGGCGGTGATACCACGCTTTTCATTAACAACAACATCAATGAAGTTGTAAATGGGGCGAACATCGTTGCTGAGATCGGAGGAAACCTCACAACCAACAATCTGACGCTTCAGCTCCTGAATAATGGCGGAGAAATTGGCACAGGTGGCATTGTCAGCCTGACGGTAGGTGGCGACGTCACCACGCACGGTGCTGCAATCTTCGACATTCAAAACAACGGCGGAACAATGGATCAGAATACGGCTATTGCCGTCGCCGCCGGAAGCATTAATGCCAATTCGTTGTCGGCTCAGATCGATAACCGCCGGGGTGTCATCACTGGCGCTGGTGGTATCGAAATGGACGTTGCCGGCAACGCAAACATTGCTAACGACGCGACAATCGCGTTCTACGGTAGTGATGGAGCCGCGGCCAGCGCGATTCTGATTAACGGCGGTAATTATAACGTTGGCGGCACGTTTCTCACCTACATGGATGGAAGCGGATCGATTACGTTCAATAATGCGAGCGCTCATGCAGATGTGCTAAAAGCCGGGGTATTCGGCGCAAACGGTGTGCTGAATATCGGCGGCAGCCTGTCGGCTGATACGATATTGAAACTTTATGCGCCGGGGAGTAACGGCCAGCTCAACTTCGTATCTAACGTCACCCTTGGTGGGAACAGCAAAAAGATTCTTGCGGCGAATTCAATTACGATTTTTGACAACGTCGTAGTTACCATTGGCGGCGAACTTCCGGCTGATGTCTTTACGAACCACGCTAATTACTCAGAAGAGTGGGGAGGAAATGGTTCTACTACTGGCACGTTCGCTGGTGCGGGCGCGAAGCGACCACGGCCTCTCTCGGAAGCCCCGCCGTTTGGTGGTTCGTCGCCCGGGAATCCCACCCATGGGAAAAGGATGAAGAATGTGATCAACATCGAGAACAGCGAGCAGTTGCTTGCCTTACTCGATGGCGGCGTTCGCGGCCCCGATGGGAGGCTGAGATTTCCCCATCACAAGCATCGCCACCGGCTAAATGGGGATCGCATCAATACTAGTCGCATGATAAAAGCAGACCGTGACATGGCGGATATTCGGCGTATGCATGATCGCGGATTGATAAATAACCGTATTGGTTCCGGCACGCGAGCCTTCTAGTTGTTAGGCGCCTGGCATTTCAATCTGCTCATCGATATGGCTGAGAAAATTAGCGGCATCAGGGACGAACTACACAGGAATTGGTCACACTCGTGAGACCTCGCCTTGACCCTCATTTGTGCGGGTTGGTCACGACGTTGTGCGCGCTCGTTTTTGCCTCAGCAAATCAGTGTCAGGGACAAACCGCGAACCAGGCGCAATTGACGCGCGAGCAAGCTCCGTCAGCCTTTCCTGCCACTGTCCCTCCAAGCGGTGCGGAAGGGGGCAATGTCGCCGCCGCGCCTGGCGACGCCGATCTCGGTGAGCAGCAAATCCTCAAGCGCGTCGAGGAGTATAAACCCTTCACGATTTCCGCTGGCGCGCCCTTTTACTGGACGTCAAATGTTGCCCTTACACGAAGCGGGGAGCAGAGCGATTTCGTGGTTGCGCCGGCAGTAGCAGCCTTTTACGAGCCGCGAATTACCAGCACATTGTACGGATTGATCGATGTCCGCGAGCAACTGTTTTACTACGATCGATTCGACAACTTTAATTTTGGGAGCTTTGATGTTGAAGTCGGCTTCAGATATCTCGTGCCGCAGTGGCATAACCTGCTGTTGCGCCTTGAGTACGACTACAACCGGTTGACCGAGAAAAACAGCTTTGCAGCGTTCTTTCAAAACCACGCGTTCATCATAGACGCGGAGGTGCCGTTTCACTTCGGCCGCGCTCAAACGCTCACATTAGGCGTCGACTTGAATATCAGCGCCGCGGCCGAGGAATCTGGACAACCGCCAAACATCAACGCGATCTCAGCCCAGCGAAGCGATTATGCGGTCTATCTTGGCTACTCAGCGATTCTCACGCGTTCCTTTTTCGTCAACGCGGTGGGTACTCTCGTGGTGCGCCAGTATTATGAAGGCGGCCGCGATGACATCAGCGAAATTCTCGCGCTTACCGCAAACTATCGCGTGAACAAATATCTTACGGTGAGCGCTGTGAGTACGTTCGCGGCGAGCCAATCGAACCAAAGCGTTTTTGACTATCAAGTGGCCAATCTCGGGGGTGCGGTGGCGCTCCAGGTGAAGTTTTAGATTCGTCAAATCGCCGTCCCGCCAGACAACCCCAAAGCACCTACGGAATAACCAGGGTCTGGCCCACCGTGAGTTTTTTGGGATCGTGAATATTGTTCCTGTTCGCGTTCAGGATCTCTTTCCAGTGCTTGGGCGATTTATAAAACTTTCGCGAAATGGAGAAAAGCGTATCGCCTGATTGCACGACGTAGCTTCGGTCTCCTTTCTTAGAGGCGGGTTTTTTTGAGCTTGTGTCGGCTTCCTGCGGCGATTTCTCGCCAGCGGTTCGCGCCGGCACCGCGCGCGCTTCAAGTTCCTTGTGCAAATTAAGGTTTTCGTTTCGCAAACGGGCCGCCTCCGATCGAGTGATAACGGAGTCCCCAGACAACACCGTCAGTGCGGCGATTTCATCATGTTTTATTGAATTTTTGACATCAGCGGCATGAGCGCCAGTCGGACTCAACGCAAGATAGCGCCTGAAATGATGCAGCGCGCTGACGGGGTCGTTCAGCTTGTCGTCATAAAGAAGAGCCAGCTTGTAGTGAACCTCCGCGTTCCGAATGCTTTCGGAATCATCGAGAGCGGCCTCATACAAGTTGATCGCGCGCGCAAAGTCTCCCTGGGCGGATTTCGTATCTGCATCCTGAATCAGCTGTGCATGGCGCGAAGTGCCCATGCGATCGCAGGCAGTTAAGCCAAGAAGGAAGAGGACCGATATCCAAAAACAGGCCGCACTCGTCATCCCCGACAATGGAAAAATCGAGCGCGCAGGCCGAATCTTGTCAGGGCACGACATTGTCGCCATTTTGCTTACTTGTGATCCCGCGCGCACTGCAATTCTTTTTCTTCATGGGAACATTAATTTTGCTTCCTGCTGCCGGTCTACATGGAGCCCTTTCGATCGGAGCAACCTACCCGCTGAGTTTTGTCGATGTCGATGGAAACAAACATTCTACAGCTGACGGGCATGTGACTGTAATCGTGTTGACAACACCTGCGGATAGGGAAAAGGCACGCACCGTGGGTGACCGTGTTCCGGAACGTTGCCTGGGCAACCCCGATTACAGGATGATCACGGTTATCCGGTTTGCGAGAAAACACACCGTAGTTGGGCGGAGGATCACCACCGCGTTCGTCCGGCACCGAGTTAATGAGGAAGCAAAAAGGCTTCAGACGCGATATGACTCTAAGAAGATTGTCCGTGACGCGCGGAAAGATATTTTCGTTGCGACCGATTTTGACGGATCCATGTCGTCGCGGCTCGACGAGCCGGAGGGAGGAACGAACTTCTGCGTTTTCGTGTTCGGACGAAATGGCGAATTGATAGCTCAATGGCATGGAGTTCCAAGTGCGGAACAATTGGCCGCTGCCTTAAAGTGATCCCTCAACAGGGGCTCGAAATCCCGCCTGACCTAACCTCTTAATATTTCGGCACGTTCGGATCGATTTGGTCTGACCACGCATCGATTCCACCTTCAAGATTGTAAACATTGGTAAAGCCACGCTGCTGCAGCAATCGCGCGGCCTGCTCGCTGCGCTTTCCACTATGGCAGTG
>JBKPOB010000121.1:0-6366 GCA_046732875.1 Verrucomicrobiota bacterium
CGACAACCAATCGCGCTCGATGCTCGACACGCCGCAGCGCTACCCGCGTGCCGGCAGCCAAACGTATCCGTCGCCCGCCGCCGAAGCTAGCGCGGACGGATCAACAACGGTTTATTTCGGACCGAAGCAACCCGAAGGCATCAAGCGTGGCAACTGGATTCAGACGATGCCTGGCAAAGGCTGGTTCGTGATCCTTCGCCTCTACAGCCCGCTAGAACCCTTCTTCACGAAGAAGTGGCGGCCGAGCGAGATTGAACTGGTGAAGTGAGAAGCTTATTCCTTACAGGATAATGACGGGATGAAATCTGGCGTTATCACCATCCTGCTCGCATTCTCAGGGCTAGCGAGATGGTTGACTGGCGTCTTTGTTGCCACCTACACCATGCGAAGACATTCACAGGCCTGATCTCATGACAAAGAAGAATGAATGTGAAAAGCAGACTGTTCTCGTTTGGAGAACTTGACTATGAGTACCTCAACAACAACTAATGCCGGCGACTTACCCGTCAGTCACACCCGTCTGGGCTGGAGTTTTGTCCACTGGGGCCTTTGCCTGTTCATCACCGGATTCCTGGTCGGGTACGTGCCCGTCCTTCACTACATGCACGGTGCTCTTGCCGGCGATGTCGGTCCGTTGTTTCTGAAAAACATGACGTTGTGGTGGGGTTGTCCGGCGATCCTGGCTGAGCTGACGCTCAAGACCGGCAGCCTTGGCATGGTTGTCATCGGATTGCGTTATCTGGCCGCCGCCCGGCTGGGCACGTCGTCGGATATTTCCAGACACGAGCGCCTTGCGGTCACACTCTGCGCTTACGGCCTGATCGCCGAGCTGGTGACCGCCGCGGCAGGCTACGTGATCTGTAACAAGATCTGGCCGAATTTCTATTTCGCCCCGGTTCAAGCTGGCAAGAACGTCTGGCTCGGAATTCAGGGAATCAGCATCACTATCTTTGTAGTCGGCCTTTTCTATGGAGTTGCCGGAGTGCGCAGAGCATCGAGGGAACTCCGATGATATCCACTTTTTTGGAGCGGCTATGGGAGAAGCGCCATTGGCGCATCACGGCCAAGTGCTGCGGCATTGTCCTTTTCTCGGCGTGGGTTTATTGCGGCATGCCGATGATTTGCCATTCTTCATCCAGCCATGCTGCCGAGGGGCCCGAAAAAGCGCCGCCTGCGAATGCGCCTTTGCTGCTGACGCAGACATGTGTGGACGCGAACGAGGACTTTAAAGGAGCTTTTAACTTGTGCATGCGATTATATGCTCCGAAGTCCGACGCGCTGACCGGTAAGTGGAATCCGCCACCGGTTGTGAAGGTTGAAGGTCCATCTGAAGCAATGCCGCAGTAGCTTTGAGGAAGCTGCACAATGCCCGGCTTGGAATAACGACTAAAGAGAAATATTGCCCTAAAGTCCTATAGACAGATAGAATCGCTCCGAGCACACCATAGTGCTCATAGAAACGAAAGGAGTTCAACGTATGAAAAAACATAATTCAATCATTCTCATTTTCAGTTTGGCGTGCGCTTGCCTGATCGTCGCCGGGTGCGCGACTCAGCCTGGTGCTGCTACCGCGCCGCCACCTAATTCGGGTCGTTTGCTTATTAACCGCGTCGCAAATTTCGGGAGCGATCTCAGCCTTGTCCTCTCAGTCGATGGCAAGGATGTGGGAAGCTTTACCGAGGGCCGAAGCTACAGTGGCTACTTGCCAGCAGGCCAGCACGTCATTGTCGCCCGGGTTGATCCCAATCAGACCGGTGCCGGTCCGGCGCGAAAGACTCTGAACGTGAAAGCTGGGCAAACCTATTCCTTTACCGCAGGTTTGTCGGGAGGGAATATGACTCTGGTGAGGAACCAGGGTCAGACGGTGCCGACCTATTAAATAGGAAAGTTTATCTTGTCGGGGCAGCAAACGTCGCAGTAGCATGCTGCGAGATTGCCGTGTGCTGTCGGAAAATTGCGGGCAGCTTCCGGCTAAGGAGAAAAAATGACTCCAGCGAAATGAACACATCGAAAATAATTTTCCTTGAACGCCCAGTGCAAAAAGAAAAAGCGCCGATCAGGTTTATTGCCGCGATGCCGTCACATCTGTTTTGGGCGAATCTCCGTCTTGGACACAAGCTGCGGACCCTCAGTATCTTGATTGTCATCGCCTTTCTTGTTGTCTTATCCTCGGCAGCATTCGGTGCTAATCCAGCGGAAGAGTTAACTAAAATGGGGAAGACCGGCGGTATAGATCCCAAGGGCAATTCATGGATGTCGATCCAGCAAAGCGTCGAACAGTTCGGGCACCCGGACTTCATCTTTCGCCTCTTTCTTAGTCTCATCCTCTCCGTCGGCTGCGCATGGGTGATCGCGTGGCACCCGCGTCGCGCGTCGCTAATGGATCCCCTGGCCGACCTTGAGGAGCGCAAGGCACTTATACTCCTGGGAGTGGTCGGTGCTGTTATCGCGGAATTGACTGGCACCAGCCAAACGCTCGCGTTTGTTATTTTCGGCATTGGCGCGTTACTGCGATTTCGCACCGTGCTCGACAATCCGAAACTCACTGGGAAAGCGATCACAGTTGTGGTAGTCGGGCTCGCCTGCGGCATGGGATCATGGGCGATGGCGGTGTTTGTTACTGCCTTTAGCTGGGGGCTTTTGTTCTGGCTTGATTCACACTCGAGCTGCCGGGTCAGGATCCGACTCGACGACCAGGAGGATCCGAAGCCGGTTTTTGGCACCGTGCAGTCGTTGCTCGTCTCCCATAAGTGTCGCCTCCAAAGTTCTGCGCTCTACGAAGATAAGGGACAGATGGTGTTTCTTCTCTATATCCCGAGCGGAGTTGACCCAAGACAGCTGGAGGCTGAAGTGCGAGCGAGCTTGAAGAAGCACCACGTCTCCAAGATTGCTGTCGATGTAGTGTAAGCGCGCTTGATCTAAGGTTGCCGGCGAAACGCCGGATAGGTAAACAAAGAGGTGTTTGTTTAGCGCCAAAGGCGCAGCACTCACCGCCAGCCTGGGGCACCGCCCAGGATTTGGAATCCCAAGAGCACCAGCGCTGAAAGCGCGATTCCCTTCATCAACTATTCTCAATCCCAAACATACCGCTCGTCGAAATCAACGCCGTGCCTGCGCAGCAACTCACGGTATTCCTCCTGGAAAGTGCGAGTACGGTGGTGCTCTTGTTGCGTCTCAATGTATTGTAGTAAGGTCTCGAGTTGGCTCGGGCTCACTGAAAACGCGCCATAACCGCGTTGCCAGAAAAAGCCGCGATAACGAGCGTCAAGTGTTTTGATTCCACTTCGAGGATACCTTTTTTATCTGCTCGACGAGCTCAGCCTGGGAAAGAGTTCGCGGCAGCGTGGTAACAATGTGAACATGATCAGCAACACCGTCTACGTGCACAAGTTCGGCTCCGAGGTCGCGGCAGACCGTGGCAAGATAAGCATGCATCCGTGGCCGTACGTCTAAATCAAGACAGGGTTCGCGATCTTTCGTGCTAAAGATGATGTGAAGGACCACCCTACTTAGCGATTGGGGGCATAACGCCAAGGATGAAACAAAATGGGTCGGAAGTGAATCGCACTTCAGCGCTAATTACATTTTTTTTACCAGACCTGGGGCGTTGCCCCAGGCTAGAATTAAAGAGCGCCTTTGGCGCTAACCGTACAAAATTTCCTCTATTGGATCCTTGCTAACGCGCCCATTGACATTCATCCTACGCACATCAACGATGCCATTCATGCGCTGGCGCCTTTTCATCGCGGTCCTTTTTGTCTCTGCGGTCACAGCCGCAGCGGACGCACAAGACGGGCCGAAAGATGCTCTCGTGCTGATCATTCGACACGCAGAAGATGGCGGCCCGGGCCGTGATCTCGCATCCCGCGGTCATGAGCGGGCCGAAGCTTACAAAAATTACTTCCTAAATTTCGCTGTCGATTCGAAGCGGTTGGAACCCGAAGTTGTTTTTGCCGCTAAAGACTCAAAGCAAAGCCATCGGCCACGTTTGACGGTGGAGCCATTTGCGAAGGCAGCCAAATTGAAAATCGATGCACGCTTTGGCAATAATCAGTCTGTTGAACTGGCAGCCACCCTTCGGGCAAACCAGCAGGGAAAAGTGATTCTAATCTCCTGGCGTCACGGAAACATTCCGGACCTTCTCCGCGCGCTCGGAGCAAACCCCGAAGACTTACTGCCGCGCGGCAAATGGCCCAATTCCGTCTATGATTGGGTCATCCTCCTTCGCTACGATCAGGACGGCCGTTTGATTCCCGGAAGCGCGAGGCGAATTAACGAACACTTGCTGCCGGGTGACTCTCAGTAGGTAGGTATAATTTCTGTCAGTAGGTTGGCTATGTTAGGGTCAGCGGTGGGAGCGGTTGGCGGGCTTGAAGTGTGTTGCCGGGCGATATTCTGATCACAAACCGGGATAAGTCCATCGGACTCTACGCCTGCAGAAACATCGGGTTAGTCGACGAATTTCTTCGGCGCGCGGATTAAAGCTGCTGTTCAGCGATCTTCAATACCCCGAAATGGCATAGGCCTAAGGTCCTATTGTCAATCACGAACGCGAGTAAGACCATGGGATCTGTGCGATCCCTGTCGGCGCCTGGGAGTGATCGATGAAATGTAACAACCAACCCAAGAAAGAGTGAAACTATGAGAACTAATAAATTGCCCAATTCCGCTCTGTCTGTGCTAGTCGTTGCGATGTCCTTGATGTGCGTTGTCGCTACCGGCCAGGCACAAGATAAGAAACCCAATATCCTGTTCATCATGGGCGATGATATCGGCTGGATGCAGCCGAGCTGCTATCACCGCGGCCTGATGGTCGGGGAAACGCCGAACATTGACCGGATTGCGAAGGAAGGCGGCATGTTTATGCACTACTATGCTGAGTCCAGCTGTACCGCCGGGCGCACAGCATTCTTCACCGGCATGCACCCGTACCGCGCCGGCATGGTGCTGCCGCAGTTACCTGGCGCGATTTCCTACCTGCGGCCAGGCACGCCGGCGCTCGCCCAGTTCCTCTACAATCTGGGCTACAGCACGGGCGAGTTCGGCAAGAATCATCTCGGCGACCACCCCGATTCCCTGCCGACAGCCCACGGCTTCCAGGAGTTCTGGGGTTACCTCTATCATCTGGACGCCATGCAGCAGGTGAGCTTCCCGGACATCAACAGCAGCCCGACCGATCAGGCCGTTGTGCCGCCATGCACAACGATTCCGATTCCCGGAGTCGCGAATCCGCCCGGCGGTGTTGACCCGAAGTTCGGCACCTGCATGACCCCGCCGCGACCTATCCTTTGGATGAAGTCCTCCGACGGCACGGCCAAGAACCAAACGGGCAAGGATGAAGGTCCCCTCACGCTCGAGCGATCGAAGACGGTGGACGAAGAGATTTCCTCGCACGTGGTCGACTTTCTCGATCGAAATGATCCCAAGAAGACCAACAAGCCCTTCTTCGTATGGTACAACCCGGCCCGCATGCACATCACGACCATGCTGTCGCAGAAGTATCTGGACATGATCGGCACCAAAGGCGGCAAGGATTGGGGTATCAACGAAGCCGGCATGAAGCAGATGGACGACAACATCGGCCTCGTCCTCAAGAAGCTCGAAGACATGGGCCAACTCGACAACACCATCGTCGTCTTCACCACTGACAACGGTGCTGAGGTTCAAACCTTCCCGGACGGCGGCGTCACCCCGTTCAAAGCCGGGAAGCTGTCGACCTGGGAGGGCGGCATGCGCGCTCCGTGCGTCATCCGCTGGCCGGGCGTTATCAAGCCGGGGACGGTGTTCAAGGAAATGTTCTCCTCGCTGGACTGGGTGCCCACGTTCGTGGAAATCGCCGGCGGCCCCAAAGGGGATGAACTGAACAAGCAGATCATGGCGGGCAAATATAAAGGCATCGTGAAGACCAAGCTCGATGGGTTCAACCAGATCGACTACGTCACAGGAAAGTCGGAAAAGTCGAATCGCGAGTACTTCTTCTACTACCAGGGTCGCGAGCCCTCGGCGGTGCGCTACAAGAACTGGAAGTTCTACTACACCATGATGGGCTCGACCGGCCTCGATGCACTTAATCCGGCGACGACCTACCACTGGACTCAGATCCAGAACATCATGCGCGATCCGTTCGAGAATAACGTCGGGGCAGAACAGAAAGGCGCATTAGCGTCCGGCGGTGCCCTGGCCGCCCCGAGCACGGCGTACTTGTATGACTGGAACCTTCTGCCCATCGGCCAGCTGCTGTGGCAGAAGGAACTCATGTCCTACATCGACTTCCCGCCGCTCCAGTTGGCGGCGAGCTACAACCTCGAACAAGTGCTCGATCAGGTGCGGGAGATGAGCAAGGACCACCCGAGCCAATAGTCGATC
>JBKPOB010000122.1:0-5088 GCA_046732875.1 Verrucomicrobiota bacterium
AGCGGAAAACGTAATGGACACTTGCCCAAACCGCTGTTCAATTTTGCGATATGTGGAGATGGTTTGCCGGGCTTTTGCTTTTCGTCACACCTGCGCTCGCGCAGGAGAACGCTACCGCATACGAGGCGCTGCGGGTGGTGGGCTCTGAATTAGGGCGCGGCGCTCTAAATCACCTCGTATCCATTACTGGCGTGAAAGGCAACCCGCAGCCGGAAAAATGGAAAATTGTGTTGGAAGACCCTGACGGCCGCGGGGTGCGCGAGGTGGAAGTCGCCGAAGGAAAGATTGATTCGGAGCAGCGGCCCGGTCGCTCGGTTGCGGGTTCTACCGAAGGCGCAACGATCGACACCTCGCGTTTGAATCTGGATTCGAGCGGCGCGTATGAAGTGGCGAGCCACACGGCGGACTTATCGCACGCCAATTTTACAACGGTCGATTATACCTTGCGTACAGACGAGCGGGGTGAACCGGTCTGGATCGTCACTCTTTTGACTAGATCGTCCCGTCCGGTCGGCACGATTCATATCGGAGCGACGCGCGGCACGGTGAAGCGAACAGAAGGAATGTTTGCCGGCGCAACAATGGAGGATGTAGAGAACGATTACGACAGCGACGCGGAAAGCGGCCCTTTCAGCGGCGTCAAAAGGCGTATCAAGGATACTTTTCACCGGACACAGGAGGAAGCGCGAGACATGTTTGAAAGGGTCAAGCGCTCCTTTACTGACTTCATCAACCGCGGGTAGAAACGCAAAATGAATGGCGCGTCCGACCAGTGGCCTCCTCTGCCTTTTGCAGAGTGGAAAGAAACTGCTGGTACCCTGCACATGTGGACGCAGATTGTCGGCAAAATTCGACTGACGCTCAGTCCATGGACGAACCACTCCTGGCACGTCACGCTCTACGTGACTTCTCGCGGCCTAACGACTTCACCTATCCCGCACGGATCTCACACCTTTGAGGTTCAGTTCGATTTCATCGATCACCAACTGCTCATCGACAAGAGTGATGGCGCGCGACGAACCATTCCACTGAAACCGCAATCGGTTGCCGAGTTTTATCAGGTCGTGATGAAGACATTGAGCAATCTCGAGCTGCCTGTGACCATCAACACCACGCCTAACGAGATCGAAAATCCGATCCCGTTCGATCAGGATGAAGAGCACCGCTCTTATGATCGCGAATATGCCAACCGGTTCTGGCGCGTGCTCGTGCAAAGCGATCGCGTGTTCAAGGAATTTCGCTCGCGTTTCTGCGGCAAGTCCAGTCCGGTGCATTTTTTCTGGGGCAGTTTTGATCTGGCAGTGACGCGTTTCTCCGGGCGGCCAGCGCCACCGCATCCGGGTGGGGTCCCGCATTTGCCGGACGAGATCACGCGCGAAGCTTACTCGCAGGAAGTAAGCAGCCTTGGTTTTTGGCCGGGCAACGCTGCTATGCCGACGCCAGTCTTCTATTCCTATGCCTATCCGGAACCGCCCGGATTCGCAGAGGCGAAAGTTCCGCCGGACGCGGCTTCCTACGAGGCCAAGCTGCGGGAGTTCATCCTGCCGTACGACGCGGTGCGCACCGCTGAAAAGCCGGATGAAATCCTCCTCGACTTTGCACAGAGCGCGTACGACGCCGCCTCAAAGCTCGGTAAGTGGAATCGTCCCGCGCTGGAGGAAAAGAAACCAGCCTTGCATTCGGCTTCCCAACATTCGTAATTAGGCGAGATGAATCCTGGTTGCGCAGCCGAGCAAGACGCCTGGCGTGAAGTGAAAGATGGATGGCGTCCGTTGTATGGCGATGTGGACAAAATTGGGATCGCTGTGGAGTGGCACGATTTTCGCACCGAGCATTCGTTTAACTGGGGACGTACCTTTCATCCGAATAGCCTGGAGTTCTGTTTGAATCTCAATGGCCACGGCGCAGTAGGCACTGAACGTCGCGCGCGGAGCGACTATGTTCCAGGCAACTGCGGCTATTACGCGATTGCCGATGGACCGTTGCCGGCCTCGCGGCGAGCGCACGACCATCACCAGTTCGTGACGTTGGAATTCTCCCGGGAACATTTGCAAAAGCAATTCGTGCGAAACGAAGACGATCTCGAGCCGGAGATTCGCCGGATTGTGTTCGGAGACAAGGAGGAAAACGTTGTCGCACCGGCACGCCCGATGACAATGCAACAACGGCGCGTGGTCGCCAATTTGGCCGAGCCTCCAGTGGCAAAAGCAGCCCAAATCCTTTGGTACCAAGGCAAGGCCTTGGAGCTCATGGCGCATTTTCTTTTCGCGCCAAAGGATCCGGAATTTTTTTGTATGCGGCAAAAACGCGTCGCGCGCGAACGCGTAGAGCGTACGAAGGAACTGCTCGCCCGCGATCTGGCTAATCCGCCTACGCTGGAAATGATCGGTCAGGAAGTTGGCTGCAGTCCGTTCTATCTAAGCAGAATTTTTTCGCGCGAAGTCGGTCTGACCATTCCGCAATATTTGCGCAACCTGCGGATGGAACGCGCGGCCGAGCTGTTGCGTACAGGACGCTACAACGTTACTGAAGCCGCCACAGAAGTTGGTTACTCGAGCCTGAGTCACTTTAGCAAAGCATTTTGCGAAACGATCGGTTGCTGCCCGGTGCTTTATCCGGCAGCGAAGAACGTGATTCTGGATCGCTAGCGCGTTCAGTTGAACGGTTAAAAAGTTGAAACGTTAAAAAGTTGAGACGTGAAGATGCAGTGCTCCTTTTAACTTTTTAACCTTTTAACTGCTTTGAAAATCACCCGCGCACTCATTTCCGTTTCTGACAAAACTGGTATCGCGGCGTTTGCCCGCGAACTGGAGCGGCAGGGCGTGGACATTATTTCCACCGGCGGGACGGCCGACTTGCTGAGGAAGGAAAAAATTCCAGTCCGCGAGATCTCGAGCTTCACCGCATTTCCAGAAGTGCTGGAAGGGCGGGTGAAGACTTTGCATCCGCGGGTTCATGGCGGTCTTCTCTACAAACGCGGCAACGAGAAACACGAGGCCGAAGCCCGCGAATGTGGATTCGAGCCGATCGATCTGGTGGTGGTCAACCTTTATCCATTCGAAGCGACCATTGCCAAACCGGACGTCACACTGGCGGAAGCGATCGAGAATATCGACATCGGCGGGCCATCGATGATTCGTAGTGCAGCAAAAAACTATGAATCGGTCACAGTGGTGGTCGATCCGGCAGATTATGACGCGGTGCTCGAGAACATACGCGATAACAAGGGAGAAACGACCCTCAAATTGCGTGAACGCCTCGCCATCAAAGCTTTCATCAGGACTGGTGAATATGATCGCGCGATTGGCAACTTCCTGAACAGGGAGCAGACAACGGATGCGTCGTTTTCGCTTTCGCTTCCGTTGGTGATGCGGTTGCGTTACGGGGAAAATCCACATCAAACGGCCGCGCTCTACGGCGATTTCGATAAGCAATTTGAAAAGCTCCATGGTAAAGAACTCTCGTTTAACAACATTCTGGACATCAGTGCGGCGACGAATTTGATCGCGGAATTCGAAGAGCCCACCGTCGCGATACTGAAGCATACCAATCCATGTGGGGTTGGCTCAGACGCTGATCTTAGCAAGGCGTGGAATAAGGCGTTTGCTACAGACAAACAGGCGCCTTTTGGCGGCATTATCATCTGTAATCGTCCGTTGACCGAAGCGCTGGCAAAAGTGATCAGCGAGATCTTCAGCGAAGTAATTATTGCGCCGGATTTCGAGCCCGGGGCGCGTAGCATTTTGCAGAAGAAAAAGAACCTGCGCCTGATTCGACTGGCAACATTAGCAGCAAGTGCGACACCTGCGGCCGATATTCGCTCTGTCTACGGCAGCCTGCTAGTTCAGGACGCGGATGTTGCCAAGGAAGTTACGCGGAACATCGTCACAAAAAGGCGACCGACTAAGGCAGAACTCAGGGCGATGTTGTTCGGCTGGCGAGTGGTTAAACATGTAAAATCGAACGCGATTGTTTATGCGAAAGCGGACCGAACGCTTGGGATTGGCGCCGGGCAAATGTCGCGCATCGATGCTTCGCGCATTGCGATTTGGAAAGCGAAAGAGGCCGGGCTTTTGCTAAAAGGCAGCGCGGTCGCGAGCGACGCGTTTTTCCCATTCCCCGATGGCCTGATTGCGGCAGCCGAGGCTGGCGCGACGTGCGCGATTCAACCAGGCGGATCAGTCCGCGACGAGGAAGTGATTGCTGCGGCTAACGAGCGCAACATGGCGATGATCTTCACCGGCATTCGCCATTTTCGGCATTAAGGCGCGGTGCATATAGAAACGGAAAAGCGGCGGAACACCGCCGCACTCCAAAACGCAAGCGCGCAATGTAAACGAACTATCACGGCCACGTTTTGGAGTGCGCCAGCGCTGTGGCGCTTTTTCATTTTCATATGAATCGCGTTTTTCGATCGGTCCAACCTCCACGCGTTCTTAACATCGAAGATTTGCGACGCGCGGCGAAGCGCCGGCTTCCGCGGGTGGTATTCGACTACATCGATGGTGGCGCGGAGGATGAGCGGACATTGCGCGCCAACTGCCGCGCGTTTGAAGACGTGACATTTCGGCCACGTTGCGCTGTAGCGACGCCGGAGTGCGATCTACGAGTGTCTGTCCTTGGCGCGTCATTGTCCATGCCGTTGATCCTTGCGCCTGTCGGCAGCAGCCGACTCATGTATCCACGCGGCGAGGAAGCTGCGGCTGGCGCGGCTGGAGTTGCGGGAATTGCGTACACGCTTTCAACACTCTCTGGGTGTCGCTTGGAAGATGTTGCCGCGGCATCGAAGAGAACGGTCTGGTATCAGCTTTATCTTGTCGGTGGACATGACTGCGCGCTTTCTGCCATCGAGCGTGCGAAAGCCGCTGGTTTTTCAGCGCTCGTTGTCACAATCGACACGCCGGTAGCCGGCATGCGGGAACGCGATCTTCGAAACGGCGTTAAAGAACTTCTGAGCGACAACCTTGGGTCGAAGCTGCCGTTTGTTAGTCAGTTACTGATAAGACCTCGCTGGCTAACTCAGTTTCTGGCCGATGGCGGACTGATGAAATTCCAAAATGTCGTCATTCCCGGGAAGGGGCCAATGTT
>JBKPOB010000123.1:0-32691 GCA_046732875.1 Verrucomicrobiota bacterium
GTCTAGCAATTGGTCCGAGGTGAATCAGTGGCAGGGATTAGGTCAGCCTGCGTCCGCGTAACCGTGGTCCGCCTCGTAGTTCCGGATTGCTCGCCGCGTTTGAGGCCCCAAGACTCCATCGATTGAGCCGCGATAATAGCCCGCCCGGGCCAGTCGCCGCTGTAACTCAGCTACTCTCGATTTAGTGGCAGAGCTATATTGGCTGCCATTTCCGTAGCCATATCCATATCCGCTCCCGTACCCGTAATCGCCATATCCGTAACCATAGCCATACGGATAACCGTAGCCGTACGGGTACCCATAGCCGTAATATCCGGAGGGGTATCCCCAGCCCCAAGGATACCATGAGCCCCAGCCCCACCAATAGGGAAACCCAAAATCGCCGATGAAGACCACAGTGTTACGGTGCTTCCAATTGCCATTCCAGTTGTTCCAATGCCGGCCATTCCAATTGCGACCGCTCCAGTTTCGGCCATTCCAGTTACGACCGCTCCAATGTTGACCGCTCCAATTCCGGCCACTCCACGCGCCCATTCCAGGGCGTCCAGACATCGAGCCGGAAGTACGACCCCCGCTAAAATGGCCGCCACCCCCGCGCGGCGCAGCTGTGACCATTGGGGCAGCCAGTGTTACGGCAACAAAACAACTCAGGGGAAGTATCAATTTTGAATTATTCATACCAGGTGGGTTTCTAATCATTAGACACCGCGCGCCTCAGAAAGTCTCGTTTTTTTTACGGCAGCAGAAGAATAAATCAGACGCATCCGCGCTGTCTTGAACGCGTCGATTCAAACGGAGGCACTCGGTTTTGGATTAAGTCAGACCCTGCGCTCCAGGAGCCGCCCCGATTTTGTCGTCCGCGACACACTATCTACGGTTTATAATTCGTGCTGATTCCTGCTCGCCAGCAATCGGCCATGGTGATTATCATTCCCGGTTGATGAAGATGATGCGGCGTGCGGCGATCCTCTTGATATCGATCTTCGCTGAGCAACCGCTCCACGCCGCGTTGCCCGCACATAGCGTGAGTCCCTCGCGAGAATTCGTCATTTACGGCGCAGATGCGGCGCTGCGCGGGACGATCTCCGAACTGGCCGAGCAGACTAAGAGCAATCTCCTCGCGCTTTTGCACCAGCGCGACGAATGGAAGACGGCCGTTATAATCAATTTGCAACCGCAACAGGCGAACTTCCCTGAAATTCCACCGGCCAACTTACGAGTTAGCCAGACAGGCTTTGGCGTGAAGCTGCAACTCGATTTGACCGTCAGCCAAAATCTTGACGCTTCATTAATCGAGCGTCAGCTGCTGCGCGCCATCCTGTTCGAAATGATTTATCGAGACGAGGGCGACCTCGCACCCGGTACGACGCTGGTCGAACCGCCGGATTGGCTGGTGGAAGGTGCGCTGGCGCTGACACCCGGACGAGAGCGGGAGTCATTGATGGAGGCGCTCTCGACAAATAAAGGAAAGTCGCTCGAGGAATTTCTCGGCCAACGCTTCGACCTTCTCGATTCTGCCGGACGCACTCTTTACCGGGCCTATTCCGTTGCGCTCGTGCAATTGCTTCTCGATGAGGGTGGTGGTCGCGCGCGCCTGGGGCGTTACATTTCCAATCTTTCGCAGGCGTCGAACGATCCGGTTGCTGATTTGAAAGCGCGGTTTCCGCAATTGCGCGAGGACTTGGAAAAGAAATGGCGCTCAACGGTGGCTCGACTAAGTGAGCATCAAACTTACCAGTTGTTAAGCTTTGCCGAAAGCGAACGACGTCTGGATGAATTGTTACAGATCAAGATTTCAGATGGCTCGCGCAATCGGGGACAGACAAAGCCCGCAAATCTTAGCGAGCTTTCGCGTCGCAAACTATCCCCTGAAGAAAAAGCCGCAGTCGACCACATGGGCCAGGCGTTGTTGTTGCTTGTTGGCACGGCGCATCCGGTCCTGCGTCCGGTGGCGCGCCAGTATCAGCAAATTGCAGCGCTGCTCGCACGCGGAAAGCGACGAGGAATCGCAAAGCGCCTGCCGCACCTGGACAGTACTCGCAAGGAACTCGCCGCGCGAATGGGCGATATCGATGATTACATGAACTGGTACGAAGCTACGCAGATGCAAAATCAGAGCGGAGCTTTCAGCGAATACCTCAAGGTGTCGGATCAGTCCCAAGTATCCGCGCCAAGGCGACGCGACCCGCTCTCGGTGTATCTCGATGCGCTGGAAGACCAGATCGAGACTTCCGGGGTGGAATGATGGAGAATTGGAGCTTTGGAGTAGCGAGAAACGCAATTCATAAGTTCCGAATACGGCAATTCCCGCCACAGTTGCCGGCTCCGAGTTTGGCGATTATGCTTACGAGCGCGTTTAAGACGCGCCTTTTTCATCCCATGCAAAAAATTGGATTCGCCGAAGCGCTTGATTCCATTGTGAGGAGCGACCCGCGGTACCAGCGAGACGCATATGTTTTTCTGCGTGACGCGCTCGATTTCACGACCAAACAGCAGAAGAAAACCAAAGGTACCAGCGTCCGGCATGTGACTGGACCGGAGCTACTCGACGGATTGCGGCAATACGCACTAAAGGAGTTCGGGCCGATGGTCATGACAGTTTTCGATAATTGGGGTGTTCACTCGTCCAAGGACATTGGACACATGGTTTTCAACCTGATCGGCGCCGGGATATTCGGTAAAACCGAGGAGGATTCGATCGAAGATTTCAGGGACGTTTATGATTTCGAAGAGGTTTTCGTGAAGCCGTTCGCGCCGGAAAAACCAGCGGTGACGAGGGCACGGGCGCAATTGCCAGCGCCCAACCCTACCGCGTCGAGAAAGTGATCAGTGACGACTGATCACCGGGGACGCCGCCCTCATTTCAATGGCTCGCATACCACTAGCAAAGTTTATCTCAGCAGTTCTATTATTTATGATGGTTAATCTGAAAGCAGCGCCGACTGTTCCTTCGGCCGTTATCACATTTCCGCCGAGCTCGGCGCACAAATGGATTTTGCCCAACGGGCTTACGATCATTGTGCAGGAAGATCACAGCGCCCCCGTGGCGAGCGTTCAGGCTTGGTGCTCCACGGGAAGCATCGACGAGGACCAGCATCTCGGAGCGGGGTTGTCCCACATTCTCGAGCACATGCTCTTCAAGGGAACGAAAACGCGCCGCAAAAATGAAATCGCGCAAAAAATCCAGGACGTGGGTGGTTACATCAACGCTTACACATCGTTCGATCGTACGGTTTTTTGGATCGACGTGCCGAAGGAGGGTGTTGCCACCGCGGTCGATATTTTGGCCGATGCGATGATGAATTCGACTTTGCCGCCAGAGGAATATCAGAAAGAACAGGAAGTGATTCGGCGCGAGTTCGCCATGGGAATGGATGATCCCGATCGGATGGCCGGATGGCTCCTTTTTTCGACCGCTTATCAGACGCACCCCTATCGGTTCCCGGTCATCGGCGAGATTGAAATCTATAACCAGCTCACCCAGGAGCAGGTGATGCGGTATTACAAAACGCGCTACGTTCCGAACAATCTCACCTTCATCATCGTTGGCGATGTCGATGCGGAAAACGTGCACCAACAACTTACCGAGTTGTTCAAGCCCTATCCGGAGAAATCACTTCAGCCAGTATTCATTCCGGCGGAACCGCCGCAACTTGGCCGGCGCGAAGCGCATCAGGAATTTGCCACGGAGCTGGCGCACCTCTCACTGGCATGGCACATCCCGGCCGTCACCGACCCGGATGTACCTGCGCTTGATCTGCTCTCAACGATTCTCGGTGAAGGGCGAAGTTCGCGTCTGTACCGGCGCGTTCGCGAAGAGGCTGGTCTCGCGTTTCGCATATCAGCGTTTTCCTACACGCCGGGGGATCCCGGTTTGTTCGGCATCGATGCGACGGTCGATCCAAAGAAACGCGAAGCAGCCGAACAACTGGCCCTGCGAATTGTTGATGAAGTAAAACAGGCCGGCGTCACTGCGGATGAACTGGCCAAGGCGAAAAAAATCACGCTCAGTCATCATATCGGCGCGCTCACGACCATGCGGGGCCAGGCCTCCGACATCGGCTCGAATTGGTTGCTCACGCGCAACCTGAATTTTAGTCGCGATTACCTTGGCGCTGTCCAGAAAGTGTCGCTGGACGATATCAAACGCGTCGCCGCAACTTATCTTACAGAGCAAAACCTCACAGTTATCTCGCTGAATCCAAAGGGTTCGTTGGCTGCGAAGACTGAGGGTCCGAAGGTCGCCGCCGCCGGTGAGATCCAGAAGTTTGAATTATCGAACGGATTGAGACTTCTGGTTCGCGAAGATCAGCGGTTGCCACTTGTGGCGATGGGCGCGGTTTTTCGAGGCGGCCTTCTCGCGGAAAATCCGCAGGACAACGGCATCACCCATTTGATGGCGAAAGTGCTGTTGAAAGGCACCAAGACACGCACTGCCGAGCAAATCGCCAATGAGATTGAAGCGGTGGGCGGTGCCATTTCGAGCGAGTCGGGTAATAACAGCTTTGGCGTGTCGCTCGATGTCATGAAGCCCGACCTGAAACTCGGGGTGAACTTGCTCTCGGATGTCTTGCTCAACGCAACGATGCCAGAGAAAGCGATTGCGCGTGAAAAAGAGATCCAAATCGCCGCGATCCAACAAGAGGAAGAGCAACTGACCGCGGTCGCGCGCAACATCATGCGGCAGGCGCTTTTTTCGCAGCATCCTTACGCGCTGCGTTCAAATGGATCGGTCGAGTCCGTTCAGCGGTTGACGCAAAAAGATTTACTCGAGTTTCGCGATCGTTTTGTGGTGGCCAAGAACGGCGTGATCTACGTTTTCGGCGACGTTAAAGCTGCCGAGGTAAAGCAGCTTGTTGAGCAGGCGCTCGGCAAAATGAAGGCCGGCGCCCTTGCTTTGACTGACGCAAAGCCGTCCACGCCGCTGGGCAAACCGGAAACTGTGGAAAGCCGCAAGGACAAGGCGCAAGGCGTGATTATGGTCGGATTTCGGGGCGCGAGCTTGTCGAGCCCAGACCGGTACGCACTGGAATTGATCGACGAAGCCAGTAGCGATCTCGGCTCGCGTTTCTTTATTCGGATTCGTGAGCAAATGGGTCTGGCCTACTACGTGGGCGCGAGCCAGATGCAGGGTCTGGTGCCGGGTCTCTTTTCATTCTATCTCGGCACCGATCCGCAGAAGATCGAGCCGGTGAAGACTGCGTTGCTGGACGAAATCCACAAGCTCGCCAATGAAGGCCTCACTCCTGAAGAACTGGCACGAGCGAAAAAGAAATTGATTGGGCAACAGGAGATCGCCAATCAAAGCAACGATGCGTTCGGTTATCATTGCGCGCTCGACGAGCTCTACGAACTGGGCTTCAATTACTACAAGCAACTCGAGCACGATGTGAACTCGGTAACGCTTGAGGATATTAAACAAGTCGCTGTGAAATATTTTCGCGATCAACCTTATGTTTTGGCAACGGTGCGACCTCCCGAGAAGAGTGGCAAGTGATGAGTGATGAGTGACGAGAAAAACCGTGCTATGTTGATTACACTTATCACGCGTCACCCATCACTCATCACTTTATCTCATGGCTGAAGTCCAAAAAACCACGTTGAGCGGCGAGCTTTCCCAGCGGTTTATTGAATTTGTCGTGATGCACGCGCAAAACGCCGCGCTGTTTCTTGGTCAAATTCCAAATCCAAAAACCGGCCAGGGCGAAGTGAACCTCGACCTGGCCAGAATGTTCATCGATCAACTCGCCATGATTCAGGAAAAAACGCGCGGCAACCTGACCAGCGAAGAGGCAAAAGTGTTGAGCAACGCGCTGTCCAACTTGCAGATGGCATATGTGGAAGTCGCGAAGGAAACACCCAAAGGCGCCGCACAGCCTGAGGCGCCAGAGGCCGCGCCGCCACCAAAACCTGCGGAACAACCATCGACAGCTAAGCCGGAGGCCTCAGAGCCAGTCACAGCCGCCGAGCCCGAGCCAGAGTCGCGCAAGAAATTCAGCAAGAGCTACGGGCCATAAGGGCTGATTCAATTCACTCTCGCCGTCATCCCGAGCGTAGCGAAGGATCTCGCAATCGAAGCGCGCGGTACACACACGCAACTGGAGTGCTCAATCGCCGAGTGTTAGATGTTTCACTCCGTTCAGGATGACCACGCATTGAGGTGGCGACCGTACGATCACTAGCGCGCGAGTCGAGCACGCTACGCCTAGCGTTGGCTTGTGCGCTCACTGGGGGTGGCGCGCGGACGCGGCTTTGCTCGCGCGGTTTTGCGCACGGTGATGGTTCCCCGATTGGCCACCGCGGGAGTCGGCGAGGCTTCGGGGTATTTCTTCGTCGTTGGCCAGATCAAACGCCACGGTTGAGTTTTTATTGTCTCGCTGAATTGCTTGATGTTTTCACCGGCTGGCTCGAGATCATTAGTGGCGATCCTCAGTTTGTCCGAAGAGTTCCGGAGGTTACGCAGCGTCACCTCGATGTTATCATTCTCCGTAAGGCTGGTGCTGATTTTTTCGATGTTGGCCAGGGAATGTGAGAGCGCACTGTCCGGAGCAGTCAGATCGGAAAGATGTTGGCCAAACGTCTTGAACTGGCCGAGCGCAAGGGTCAACTCGGAGTTTTCATCCGTGAGCCGATTAATGTTTTGCGCGGTCTGCTGAAGGTCTTTCATGGTATTGGTGGCTTCGGCTGCAACGGGTTTAACGACTTCGAGCATCCTGGCTATAGCTTCGCCCATGTCGGGTGTGCGTTGACCGGCGAATATCTCGCCGTCTTTCGCGCGTCCAGATTTCTCAGTCCCTTGGGTGATGTCGATGGCCATGTCGCCAAGCAATCCGAGTTGAATCATTCGCGTCTTGGCATCGCGATAGACCTTGGCGCTTTTGTCGACCTGCACATCGATTCGCACTTCGAATCTCTGCTTGCCCGGCGTGGGAGAGGGGCTAGAGCTGGCGTTGGCTTCGCGCGGATTGACCGCAGCAGCCGCTTCCTCTGCCCGCTTCTCTTCTTCGGGCGATACCGGTGAATATAATTTCTGTACCTGCCCAATCTTGCGACCTGCCAGCATTACCGGCGCGCCCTGTTTAATTCCGACCGCGTTGTCGAAGTAAATTTTGTACGTCACCAGCGGACGGAACAATCCAGGAGCGCCGAGCAAAACTAGAAGGAAAGCGACTACCGCGATCGTTCCGATCACGAGCAGGCCGGTCATGATTTCATTTCTTTGTAATTGCATCGAGAGTGCCTTCCAGGATCGGACCTTCAGTGCTCCCGCTCACGAACTGCGCGACCACCGGGTTTTTGGAATGTTTGAATTCTTCGGGTTCGGCTTCTTCAATAACTTTTCCCTGATATAACATAGCCATTCGCGTGGCGATGCGAAAGGCGCAGTCCATTTCGTGTGTTGCAGTGATTGATGTAACCTTCGATTTCTCGCTAAGGCTGATAATCAGTTCGTCGATCACCGAGGCAATGATGGGATCGAGTCCGGCCGAGGGCTCGTCCAACAGGATTAACTCGGGCTCGAGGACGAGCGCGCGTGCCAGGGCCACACGCTTTCGCATACCGCCGCTCAGCTCTTCGGGCAATAGCTCTTTAGAATCCTCCATCCCGACGAGCTCGAGTTTTTCATCGACGATCTTGTCGATCTCGCTCCGGGATTTATCAGTGAGCTCCTCCAATGGCAGCGCAACATTGTCTCGCACATTGCGCGAGCTCAGCAGCGCCGAATATTGATAGACCATGCCAATGTGTTGCCGCACCCGTTGAAGCTTTCGGCGCGACAATCGGGTGATTTCAAATTGCTTAAAAAAAATTGAGCCGGAATCGGGACGGAGGGTGCCAAGGATCAGTCGCAAAATCGTGCTCTTGCCACTGCCGCTCTGGCCCATGATCACTAGACGCTCCTGCGGCTCGACTTTGAGCGAAAGACCATCGAGCACTTTCTTTTCCTCGTACTGCATGCGCACGTCACGCAGTTCGACCATGTCGACCGGGGCGCTCACGTCGGGTAGAAAGTAGTGTAAACGACGTTGTAGAGTGTATCGCAGCCGATCACCGTCGTGATCGCAGTCACGACGCTGGAAGTCGTCGATGTGCCAACTCCTGCCGCGCCACCTCTCACTGTCAGTCCACGATAGCAAGCGATTGCAGCGATGAGCAGACCGAACAAAAAGCTCTTTAAAATGCCCGTGATAATGTCGCGAATGAGCAACGAATCTTTCACGAGATCGAGAAAATAAGGAAAGGCGATGCTGAAGTAGGCCTTGCAGACCAGGCTGCTCGCAAATATGGCCGCAATGTTCGAAACCGTGGACAAGCAGGGCATCAGCAGAAAAAGCGCCAGCATTCGCGGCGCAACCAGGAAACGCAACGGCCCGATTCCCATCGCCTCGATCGCCTCGACTTCTTCGGAAACCTGCATCGTTCCCAATTCCGCCGTAAACGCGGCGCCGATACGCGCAGCGAGCATGATGCCAGTGAGCAACGGCCCAAGCTCGCGCGTAAAGGCAATTGCCACCAGTCCCGGGATCAGGCGTTCCGTTCCGAAGCGTTGCAACTGGTAGCCAGTGAGCAACGCCATAGTTAAACCCAGGAAAAAGGAAACCAGTCCCACGAGCGGGACCGAATCGACACCGGCGCGTTCGGTGTGGCGAAAAAAGCTGGCAGCACGAAACGGAACCCGTCCGTACTGGATCCGCTCAAACGTTTCTTCGAACGTGTTCACAATCAACCAGAACACGCTGCCTACTTCGCGAAGAAATAAGCGCGTGACGTGTCCGATTCCCTCGGCAATCACTACGGGCGGCGATTCGGCGTTGGCCATGGACGAGAAGTTGCCTCACTTCGCCATTGGGAAAAGTGCAAAGTTGGCTTTGGAAGTTAGGCTGCCAGCCTGACTCGGCAACCGAGCTGCTAGCCCGGTCAGTTCAGCAAGGCTGGCAGCCTGCCGGCTGAGTCAGCCAAGCTGGCTGACTTCCGATTCGGGCCTTCACGTGAAACCCTTCGACATGGTTACAGATAGGCCCTTAGATTCATGCGATGAAACTCAAAGGAGTTTTCGCGGCTAATTGCTTCTTTGCTTTCATGCTCTTTAGTGCAGCGGCGTCTTCGCTGGGCCAAGAATCAGGTGCAGCGAAAAAACGCGTTGAGCATCAGCCAAACATGGAAACACAGAAAATCGGACTCGCGATCCACGGCGGCGCCGGGACCATCGAGCGAAGCAAGATTACGCCGGAAAAAGAACGCGAATATCGCGCAGGATTAGAACGGGCGCTTACAGCTGGTCATGAAATTCTCAAGCGCGGCGGCTCAAGTGTCGACGCGACGGAGGCCGCGGTGCGCGTACTCGAAGACGATCCGCATTTTAACGCAGGCAAAGGCTCCGTGTTCACAAGCGCTGGGACGAACGAGATGGACGCAGCGATCATGGACGGGAAAACGCTCGCCGCCGGCGCGGTGGCTTCGTTGAAACACATCAAAAATCCGATCAGCCTTGCCCGGTTGGTGATGGAAAGGTCTGGACACCTCATGATGAATTGCGAGGGCGCAGAAGCATTCGCGAAGGAAAATGGGATTGAACTGGTGGACCAGAAACATTTTTTCACGCAGGAGCGCTGGGATGCTTTGCAGAAAATCAAGGCTGCTGAAAAAAGTCGCACGAGCGGCGCGGGGAAAAAGTTTCTGATTACCGATCAAGATCGGCACGGCACGGTGGGAGCAGTAGCCCTGGATCAAAATGGGAATCTCGCTGCAGCGACTTCAACCGGCGGCACGACCAACAAGCGGCCCGGACGCGTTGGCGACACACCGGTCATCGGCGCCGGAACGTACGCAAACAATGCGACATGCGCCGTTTCCGCGACAGGTGACGGTGAATATTTTATCCGCGCGACGGTTGGGCGCGATGTTTCGGCGTTGATGGAATACCGCGGGATGTCGCTCAAGGATGCTGCGGAGGCTGCTTTGGACAAGGTCGCGAAGCTTGGCGGAACGGGTGGACTGATCGCAATCGATCGTCAAGGCAATGTCACCTTGCCGTTCAACACCGCTGGAATGTATCGCGGCTACGTCGATCCAAACGGCAAGCTTGTCGTAGAGATTTACAAATAGAGATGTAGAGGCGGCTGCGTCAGCCGCGCAGAGAATTGGATTACGAATAAACAAAGCATTGCCTAACCCTCCGGCGTTTGACCCAAACGCCTCCACAAAAAATGCTTCCCCCATTCTCCGTCGTAATTCCTTGTTACAATGAAGCGGCGCGCATTGGAGAAACGCTTCGCCTCACGCTCGATTATCTCGCTGCCAATGCGCCTGAGAGCGAATTGATCGTCGTGAATGATGGGTCAACTGATGCGACTGCGGCGATTGCCCGTGAAAGATTGAAAGATGCCAGGATTGAAACGCGCTTGCTCGAAAATTTTCCAAATCGCGGCAAAGGAGCCGCTGTGCGTTCCGGATTGCTTGCCGCGCGGAAGCCGGTCGGCCTGTTTTTCGATGCCGATCTTTCTACACCGCTGGGAGAAACACCGAAATTGATCGAACCGATTGCCAATGGCGAGGTCGACATAGCGTTTGGGTCTCGCGCTTTGGATCGCGGATTGATTGGGATCCATCAACCGTGGCGGCGTGAGCAGGCAGGTCGAGCATTCAACTTGCTCGTGCGCCTCGCGACGGGTCTGTCGTTTTGGGACACGCAATGCGGGTTCAAGGCTTTTCGTCTGGACGTTTGTCGCCCAATTCTGGAGGCGGCCCGCCTCGACGGGTTCGCCTTCGACGTGGAATTGCTTTACCTCGCGCAGCGTGCCCGATTGCGAATTCGTGAAATTCCGGTGCGCTGGAATCATGCTGAAGGAAGCAAAGTTCAGTTTTTAAAGGATAGTTTGCGAATGTTGCGCGAAGTGGTCGCGCTAAGAGCGGGTACTTCTGGGTAGCGGTCGCCGCGGCGGCCTGGTTTCGGCATCCCGCCGAAGCAATCTTTTACTCGAATGGAGACTTCCTGATCGGGTGCCGACCGTAGGAAAGTTCGCGATCGCGGGACGCGCTCGCCTGGCACGCGTGACGCGTGCGCTACTCGGACCCCTGCATCAAGCTCCGGCGTGCTCTTTCATTTCTTTTATGGTCGCCTAAATTTCCTGTTCTCGCCCATGCAGTCCTTCCAATTTCATTCTGCGGTCACACGGTGGTTCGAGCAGACGTTTGGATCACCGACGGAGCCGCAGCTACGCGGCTGGCCGGCAATCCTATCCGGCCGGCATGTGCTAATTTCTGCACCCACGGGTTCAGGCAAAACACTGGCGGCATTTCTTGCTTCGCTCGACGTATTGTTCCGCGAAGGCACAAAGCATGATTTGCCGGATGAAACGCAAGTCGTTTATGTCTCGCCGCTCAAAGCGTTGAGCAACGATATCCGAAAAAATCTGCAAGAGCCGCTCGCTGGAATTCGCGCGCTACTAGGCGAAACAAATGGGCGCGAGATCGATGTGCGCGCCGAAGTTCGCACTGGCGATACGACTGCCACGCAGCGGCAGGCGCTGATAAAGAAGCCGCCGCACATTCTCGTTACGACACCGGAGTCCCTCTATTTGCTGCTCACATCCGAGTCGGGCCGGCGCATGTTGACCACGACGCGCACGCTCATCATGGACGAGATTCACGCCGTGGTGGATGACCGTCGCGGCGCGCATCTCGCCTTGAGCGTGGAGCGTTTAGCCGCGCTAACCAAATCCGCCTCAGCTGGCCCGCTTCAGCGAATCGGTTTGTCGGCGACGCAGAGACCAATCGAAGACGTGGCACGTTTTCTAGTCGGCGCGCATGCGGTGGACGGGGCATGTAATCCAGATTGCGAAATCATCGACATCGGTCATCGCCAAGAGTTGGATCTGGCGATCGAACTTCCGAAGTCACCGCTTGAGGCGGTAATGTCGAATGAAGTTTGGGAAGAGATTTATCGCCGATTGGCGGAGTTGATCCAGGCGCACCGGACCACTTTGGTTTTCGTGAATACGCGCCGAATGGCCGAACGCGTGACGCATCATTTGAGCGAACTGCTAGGCGCCGACGCAGTGACATCGCATCACGGAAGTCTTTCTGCAAAGCTCCGTCTCGACGCGGAAGATCGATTGAAGCGAGGCGAACTGAGAGCGCTCGTCGCTACGGCGTCGCTGGAGTTGGGGATTGATATCGGTTCGGTCGATCTTGTTTGCCAGCTCGGCACCACGCGATCCATCGCTAGCCTGCTGCAGCGAGTGGGGCGCGCCGAGCACAAGCGCGGTGGTCTGCCCAAGGGGCGCATCTTTCCGTTGAGCCGCGATGAACTGGTCGAATGCGCGGCACTACTTCGTTGTGTCCGTCATGGCGAGCTCGATCGACTGAGCATTCCCGAAAAACCGTTGGATGTTCTGGCGCAGCAAATCGTAGCGGCGGCTTCTGCCGAAGATTGGGATGAAAATGAGTTCTTTAATCTTGTTCGTTCCGCCTGGTCTTATCGCAATCTGACTCGCGAAGAATTCGACAGCGTCGTGGAAATGCTGGCCGAAGGTTTCAGCACGAAGCGCGGCCGGCGCTCGGCGTTGATCCATCACGATGCAGTCAATCATCGTTTGCGCGGACGACGCGGTGCACGGCTCGTCGCTCTTACGTCCGGCGGCGCAATCCCGGACAATGCAGATTATCGGGTGGTGCTCGATCCGTCGGAAACTTTCCTCGGCACAGTGAACGAAGACTTCGCGGTCGAAAGTTTGGCGGGCGATATCTTTCAGCTCGGGAATGCCTCGTGGCGGATTCTGCGAATCAACTCCGGCACCGTTCGGGTCGAAGATGCAAAAGGCCAGCCGCCGGGAATCCCTTTCTGGCTTGGCGAAGCCCCGACGCGCACATCGGAGTTGTCGCAAGCTGTCTCCGATTTGCGGGCGGAAATCGAAAAGCGGTTGTCTGTAGGGGAAGCTGACAGCTTCCCCTACAAAATCGAGGAGTGGCTCGCTAAAGAACTGAAGCTGCCACAGGACGCTGCTGAACAGTTGGGCGACTATTTTGCTGATACTTATCGGTCGCTTGGCGCAATCCCTTCGCAGCAAACGTTGGTGATGGAGCGCTTTTTCGATGAATCAGGGGGGATGCAGCTTGTACTTCACTCGCCATTCGGCAATCGGATCAATCGCGCGTGGGGACTTGCTTTGCGAAAACGTTTCTGTCGGTCGTTCAATTTCGAACTGCAGGCAGCGGCGACGGACGATGCCATTGTGATCTCGCTCGGAACACAGCATTCATTTCCGCTGGAAGAAGTTTTTCGTTATCTGAATTCCAAGACGGTTCGCGACCTGCTCGTTCAAGCATTGCTCGATGCGCCGATGTTCACCATTCGCTGGCGATGGAACGCGACGCGTTCGCTTGCAGTGCCTCGCTTTCGTGGCGGCGCGAAAATCGCCGCGCCGTTACAGCGCATGGAGTCGGAAAACCTTTTAGCGGCGGTTTTTCCTGATCAGCTCGCTTGTCTGGAACATATCGTAGGCGACCGCGAAATTCCGGACCATCCGTTAGTGAAGCAGACAATCGACGATTGTTTGACCGAAGCGATGGACATCGAAGGTCTCGAAGAAGTGTTGCGCAAGATCGAACAGGGCGAGATCCGTTGCGTCGCGCGCGATGTGCCGGAACCCTCGCCACTTGCCGCTGAAATCCTTAACGCGAGGCCTTATGCCTTTCTGGATAACGCACCTCTGGAGGAACGCCGCACCCAGGCGGTCTACACCCGGCGCGCTTCGGAGCGCAACGGCAGTGATGGTTTAGGGCTTCTCGATGCGTCAGCGATTGAGAAGGTACAAAAGGAAGCGTGGCCTGAAACGACGAACCCGGATGAATTGCACGACGCATTGATGTTGCTCGGCGTGATGACGCCGGAAGAAGTGCAGCGAACGTCGGACTCCGCAAGTGCGGAACAACTTACGTCAGCATTGGTATCTGCGACCCGGGCTGCGCGTCTGCTCGTTGCTTCTCAACATTCAAACTACCGCGAGGTTTTGGAGTGCCGCGCTGCTCCGCCGCTATCGAACGGCGAGCAAATTCCCCAAAAGCGCCCCAGCAATGGCGTACTCCAAAATGCTGACGCGACTAAGATATTCTGGATCGCTGCGGAACGACTGCCGATGATCCAAGCGATTTATCCCAGCGCGCGTGTTGACCCTGAATTGATTGTTCCCGACTCTATGCGGGGAAAAACCTGGGAACGCGTAAACGCGATTCGCGAAGTGGTTCGCGGGCGATTGGAAGTTTGCGGACCAATCACTGTTAGTGAGCTGTCAGATATATTGATATTGCCAGGATCGGAGATCGACGCGGCATTACTGGCCCTCGAAGCTGAAGGATTTGTGTTGCGCGGCAAGTTTCGCCCGCACGCAACGGACCTGGAATGGTGTGACCGCAGATTACTCGCGCGAATTCACCGGTTCACGATTGATCGGTTGCGCGCGGAAATTCAACCGGTCTCACCGCAGGATTTTTGTCGCTTTCTGTTCGCGTGGCAGCGTGCTGATCGGGAACATCGCGTCGAAGGCCCTGAAGGTTTGCAATCGGTCCTTGAGCAACTCGACGGATGCGAGCTGCCATTGGCCGCGTGGGAATCCGCGGTTCTCGCCGCGCGTGTTGACGACTACGATCCTGAATGGCTCGATCGCCTTTGTTTTTCCGGCCGGATTGGCTGGGGACGTTTGAGCGCACCGCAAAATCCAAACACCCGCACGAGCGCCCCATTGCGAACCAGCCCCATTGCGCTTTATCAACGCGAGAACCTCCAGCATTGGTTGGCTCTGACCAAGCCGAATCCGGAGACGGAACTTTCCGTCTCCAGCCGAACTATGTTCGATACCCTTGCAGACGGCGGAGCGCTTTTCTTTACCGAACTGGTGCGTCGCAGCGGGCTATTGCCTTCTCAAGTCGAAGAAGCTTTGTCGCAACTTGCCGCGCTTGGCCTGGTCACTTCGGGTAGTTTCGATGGATTGCGAGCTCTTCTGGTGCCGTCAAATAAGCGCCCCACGTTTGGTCGAAACATTGGGAAACGGCGGCGCAAAACACAACTTGCCAGCATCGAGTTTGCCGGACGTTGGTCGTTGCTGAGGACTGACTTTGCTTCGCAACCACCGGGAAATGGCGCGGAAAGTTCCGCGCACGACGCGGCCATTGAAAAATTTGCACGAGTGTTGCTGCATCGGTACGGCGTGATCTTTCGCCGTTTGCTCGAACGCGAGAGTTTCCCGGTGACGTGGTACGAGCTAGGGCGAATTTATCGCCGATGGGAAGCGCGCGGCGAGATTCGCGGTGGCTATTTTGTGGGAGGAATCGGCGGCGAACAATTTGCCCTTCCTGAGGCGATCGGCCTGTTGCGTTCCATCCGCAAGGCATCGCCAAATGGCGAGCTGGTCACGTTGAGCGCAGCGGATCCGCTAAATTTGCAAGGCGTTTTGACGCCGGGAGCGCGGATCGTGGCGCTGACCGCAAATCGCATTTTATTTTTGGATGGACTGCCGATAGCCACGCTGGAGGCAGGCGAGATCCGAAAACTCGCGGACGCGCGGCTGCCTGATTTGCAAATTGAGACGGCTCTTAAGATCGGAAAACTTCGGCCGTCATTGCGACCGTATTACAAGTGATAATTGGCGCAGCGCTGTAGCCGCTTCGCTGTGCGCAGCGCAGACCGGAGTGTTTGCCAGGCACGCGTCGCGCGTCTCACAGAGACGCGGCTACAACTATTTCTTAACAATCTCGGCGTTTTCGAGCATGGCAATGCCGCCACGCTCGGCAAGCTTGCCTTTCACAGTGATGTTTTTACCGCAGTATTCAGCGAGTTGATCGTTGATTGGCTTGTGTTCGCCAACTACCAGATAGGCTTTGCCCTCGCTCACAATACCGACCGGGCCACCGTTTTTTATGCACTTCGCCCCGCAGGATTGGCCATGTTTTTCGCCGACCGCATTATGATCGACGTAACACATCATATCCACGACTTCGCCGGTCACTTCTTTGGAAGCGGCCGTGTCGCCGCCGTGCTCGTGTTCCTGGGCGATCGCCAGCGGCGCAGCTGTCAATGCGACTACGAGTGTCGCAGCGACTGCAATCTTAACAATCGCGTGTTTGTTTGTGGTTGAGTTAAACATGGAACAAATGTCGGCTTGTTGGGAGGTTGGTCAACGACGCGAACGAGTCGGCAGGAGTTTCGTTTTCGGCGCGCTCGGCGAGCGCGCCCTACCTCTGCTTCTCGATCAAATCTGCGAACTGATCGAAGAAGTACGATGCATCGTGCGGCCCGGGCGCAGCTTCGGGATGGTATTGCACACTAAAGATCGGTAGTTCCCTGTGCCGCATTCCCTCCACGGTGCGGTCGTTCAAATTGATGTGCGTTACTTCCACGTTTGACGGCAGCGACTCCGGATCGACGGCGAACCCGTGATTTTGTGCGGTGATTGCCACTTTGCCGTTGCTTAAATCTTTTACCGGTTGGTTCGCGCCGTGATGGCCAAATTTTAGTTTGTACGTCGAGCCGCCGAATGCGAATCCAAGAATCTGATGGCCAAGACAAATTCCGAAAATCGGTTTCCTGCCCATCAAATCGCGTGTTGCCTTGTGCGCGTAAGGAAGGGCCGCAGGATCTCCCGGACCGTTGGAAAGAAAAACGCCATCCGGATTTAGCGCGAGCACTTCTTCCGCGGTTGTAATCGCCGGCACGACTGTGACGCGAAAACCTTTCTGTCGCAGAAGGCGCAGAATGTTTTCTTTGATTCCATAATCGTAGGCGACGATACGAAATCGGACTGGTGGAAGGTTGGGTTTAATTCCGCCGTTATTGGATCTGATCGACCACGGCTCACTCAGTTTGTCGTCCGGGTCCCATTGATAAATTTCGCGCGCCGAAACTTCGCGAACGTAATCCATGCCGATGACGCCCTCGCCTTTGATTGCCGCCTCTGTTGCTTGCGCTGGCGACATTTCTTCCGTCGTCAAACAAGCTTTCATCGCCCCGCGTGTGCGCAGGTGCCGGGTCAACGCGCGAGTATCAATTCCCTGCGCGCCGGGGATGTTCCATTTTTCCAAGTATTCGTCGAGCGACATTTCCGAGCGCCAGTTGCTCGGGGTTTCGCTTAGCTCTTCGATGACAAAGCCGCGTACATGCGGCGAACGGCTTTCCTGATCGAGTGAATTCGTGCCGTAATTACCGATCAACGGATAAGTCATCGCCACGATCTGCCCGCGATAGGAAGGATCGGTCAACACTTCCTGATAACCGGTCATGGCTGTGTTGAAACAAACTTCGCCAACACAGGTGCCGGTTGCGCCAAATGATTCGCCCTCGAAAAATCGACCGTCTTCGAGAGCTAACAAGGCGCGCATGTCACCGCGCACTGTCGATCTTCGCGCGCTATTTTCAAATCAGTTGAAACACTGAATGCGGAAATGAAAACCCGGATCGAGAATCTTCGATCCGGGTTTTTTGAAATGTTACCCCGCTGATGCCGTTTAGGCGGATCTCCCGTTCCCTTTTTGTAACGGGCGGATGACCGTCGCCGTAGCGTCTGACTTCCAATTAAGGCCTGCCATCTTCTCCGAGCGACTCAGCCTCCTCAGGTTAGCCAATTATCGGTTCGGGAATCCCACCTGTAATCTCGAACATCGCAGGGTAAAGCGCGAAACCACCCGCGACTGATGAGAGCCGCTGGTTGAGAGTTGAGAGAAAAGCACTGGTTTTCTTCCCAACCCTCAACAAACGACTCTCGCACTTTCAAAGAACTACTCTCGCAAATCCGCGCCGAGGTCGGTTCGCAATCGCTCGCGAATTTTCGCGTGCGCTGCATTCACTTCCTCGCTTGTCAGTGTGCGACTCCGGTCCCGATATGTCAATCGATATGCGACGGACTTTTTGCCTTCACCAATTTCAATGCCGGCGAAGAGATCAAAAAATTCAACTCGTTCCAACAAGGGTTCTCTCGGATGGAAAATCACTTCCCGTATTCTTTCGTGGGTCAAGTCTTCGGCAACAATCATTGCGATGTCGCGCGAGATAGCAGGAAATTTCCCGAGTTCCCGGAAAGTTGTACGCGATCCCAAGCCGCTAATTGGGAAATCAAGCGATACTTCGGCAACAAAGACGCCGCCAGGTGCGTCGATTGTTGATGCGAGCGAATTTGTTAGCTGCCCGGCGAGGCCAACGAGTTGATCACCCGCTGTGATTTCTACGGCTAGCGCAAAGTTGGCGTGCTGGCCGCGACGAAAAGACAAACCGGTCCTTACCAGTTCGATTGCGCCTTTTAGATCGAAGAAATCAACGCGGCGTTTTTCGTTCCGCCAATGAATTTCGTTGCCAACGTTTCCCCAAAGGAGAACAGCTACTCGTTTTTTTTCCGCGCCGCTTGGTGGTTCGAAAATCCTGCCTGTTTCAAAGATTGCGACGCGTCCCGCTCCCGCACGAATGTTGTGGTCAAGTACACCCAGCAACCCCGGCAACAAACTGGGGCGTAACGCCACGTGATCTTTACTCAGTGGATTACGTAACTCGATCGCATTTTCCCCAAACGCGAGTCTTTCCCTGGGAAGCAACTTTGACGTCCGCACTTCATTAAGGCCAGCCGCGACCAGTCGTTGGCGCATTTGTGATTCCAAATTGTGCGCGCGATCAGCCGCGCTGGAAGGCGTAAACCGGCTGCGATCCGTGCCGGGAATTTTCTCGGCGCCGTAAGCTCGCACGACTTCTTCGATAAGATCGACATCGCGCTGCAAATCGGGCCGGTAGCTTGGAATTTTCCATTTCGTTATTTTGGCGGCGCTGATTTTCTTCAGACCGAATCTGGTCAGAACTTCGTCGACCGTTTTCGGCTTAATCGCGATCCCAACGACGCGATCGAATTTCTCGTCACTCAACGAAACTTCGATAGGGTTCGCCGGCAGCTTGCCGGCGACGGTGATTTCCTTTGCCGGAGTTCCGCCTGCGATCTCTTGAATCAATTCGGCGGCCCGCTGCGATGCGCGGAGAACCATTTCAGTATCGACGCCGCGCTCGAACCGGTAACTGGCATCGGTCGGTAGATTTAGTTCGCGTGCAGTCCGACGAATACTTGCCGGTAAAAAGTAAGCGGCTTCCAGCAAGACATTCTTGGTTGACTCAGTCACACCAGTTTCTTCGCCGCCGATAACGCCGCCGATTCCAACCGCGCGCTCTTGATCGGCGACGACACAGTTGTCGGGCTTGAGCGAATAAGTCTTTCCGTCGAGCGCGAGAAATTTTTCGCCATCACGCGCGAGGCGCACGTTGATGCCGCCCTTCAATTTATCGGCGTCGAATGCGTGCGTAGGTTGGCCGAACTCCAGCATTACAAAATTAGAGATGTCGACAATGTTGTTGATGGAGCGAATGCCGACGCTCTCGATCTTCGCGCGCAGCCACTGCGGACTCGGTCCGAGTGTAACGTTGTCGATCCTGCGCGCGGAGAAAAACGGACATTCCCGTGTTGAGCTGATCGTCACGCCGGTCTTCTTGACGGGAATTTTCGATTCGCGCGCCGTTGACTTAAGTTTTTTTCCGGTGAGCGCCGCAATCTCGCGGGCCAGACCAAAATGGCTCAACAGATCACCACGGTTTGGCGTGATCTCGATGTCCAGAATAGTGTCGATCGGAAAAAGATCGGCAATGGGCGCGCCAATTTTTGCATCAGGGGACAAAATCAACAGCCCGGATGCGTCTTCGCCGAGCCCGAGCTCGATTGGGCTGCAAAGCATCCCTTCCGATTCGACACCGCGCAGTTTGCTTTTACGAATCTCCAGTCCGTTCGGCAGTTTTGCCCCTGGCAGCGCGAGGGGGACTTTGTCGCCAACTTTGTAATTGGTCGCGCCACAAACGATTTGGCGGTTCGTGCCGCTGCCATCGTCCACTTCGCAAACTGTGAGCCGATCAGCATTTGGATGGCGCGACGATGCAACGATTTGGGAAACGATCACGAGCTCGATCTTTGCGCCGCGGGTTTCGATGTTTTCCGTTTCAACGCCGGCGCGAGTGAGCAAATCGGCGATCTCTTCCGGGTTTTCTGAAAGATCAACAAATTCGCGCAACCAATTAACGGAGAATTTCATTTCGGTCCCAATGTCATGTCGAGCGAAGTCGAGACATCCCTCGATATTTCGAGTTCGGATTGTCCAGAGATTCCTCGACTTCGCTCGGAATGACAAAAAACGTCTTCATGCGAACTGGCGGAGAAAACGCAAATCGTTTTGCGCGAACAGCCGGATGTCAGGAATGTCGAACAGAATCATTGCCAGGCGGTCCATTCCGAGACCGAACGCGTAGCCGCTCCACTTTTCGGGGTCGTAAGCTTTGTCACCGCGCGCCTTGTTGACCTGCTCGAAAACCGCGGGATGCACTACGCCCGAGCCGGCCACTTCGACCCAACGCTCGCCACCCTTGAGCGCTTTTGATTTCACATAAACCTCGAGACTCGGCTCGGTGAATGGGAAGAAGTGCGGACGAAATTGCACTTTGGTTCCCGAACCGAAAAGTTCGCACATGAAAAACTGGAGGGCGCCTTTCAAATCAGACACGCTTACGTTTTCATCGACATAAAGTCCTTCGATCTGGTGAAACTGTGGGCTGTGCGTCGCGTCGAGCTCATCGCGACGATAGGCAGCACCGGGAGCAATCACACGAATCGGCGGTGGCGCGGCTTGCATCGTTCGAATTTGCACGGTGGAAGTGTGCGTTCGCAGCAAACGACCATCCGGTAAATAAAATGTGTCCTGTTCGTTTCGGGCAGGATGTTCCGGCGGCGTGTTGAGCGCGTCGAAACAATGCCATTCGTCTTCGATGTCCGGTCCGTCCGCAAGCGCGAAGCCCATTCGTCGAAAAATTTCGATCGAACGTTCCCACATCTGCGTGAGCGGGTGCAGCGTACCGATTTTGTGCGGCGTTCCCGGCAGCGAGATGTCGATCCTGGCGAGCGCGCTCGATTCTTTTTGCGCTCGAAACTTTGCTGCGCGCTCGTCGACTGCGGTAGCCACAGCATTGCGAACTTCATTGAGCAATTTTCCAACGAGCGGCTTTTCGTCTTTGCCGAGCGTTTTCATCTGCTCACCCCACGCCGATACGCTGCCGCTTTTACCGAGATATTTTACGCGCGCTATCTCGAGCGCCTGTTCGTCAGACGCGGCTCCGATTTCGCGCAGGGCATCATCGCGAAGCTGTTCGAGTGGATGAGTCATGGGACATCAAACGTTGAACGTTGAATGTGGAACGTTCAATTCAAAGTTGGTGGCTGTAGCGGCGCTCTATGAGCGCCGAAAATACGTAACCGCGCCAGCAGATTCGGCGGTCATAGACCGCCGCTACAGACATGTCCTAGGCCGCCTTCTTATTCTTCTTTTCCAGCGCGTGCTTTGCCTGATCGACGATCGACTTGAATGCGATCTCATCGCTGACCGCAAGCTCCGCGAGAATTTTTCGATCGAGGCCGATGCCCGCAGCTTTCAATCCTTCCGCAAAACGGCTGTAGGTCATTCCATTTGCGCGCGCCGCGGCGTTTAAGCGTTGAATCCAGAGATAGCGAAACGTGCGTTTACGCGTTTTGCGGTCGCGATAGGCCCAATATTGCCCTTTCATGATCGCATCCTTGGCGTAGCGGAAAAGTTTTGAACGGCGTCCGCGGTAGCCTCTGGCTTTTTTTAAGATTCGTTTGCGTCGCGCCCGGCTCGCCGGGGCATTAGTAGCTCTTGGCATGGTTATTGTTTGCCCCGAATTGCTCCGGAGCTCCTCGTTCAGCGAGCTGTTTGTTCCATTATCGATCTTCGCGACCTCACTCGCTGATGCAGTCCCGTTGAACGGAACCAGGTGCGTGGATCGTCACGACGCGGCAGCGCCGAGCGACGAACAATAAGTAGCGGGTCGAGAATGACAACTGCTTTTCGCAAGGCCGGAATTCAAAGCGGCCCAAGCTGGCGCTTTAACGCTTCAACGTTTTGGTGCTAAATTCCGCCGGCATGCACTGGCTCGGGCGTCATCGGTTCCTGGTCCTGGCTTTCATCTGCTTTTTTTGGACAAGCGTGATCGTTCTCGGTCATTTTTTTCCGAGTGTTCCATTTATCTCGGCGCCGTGGCGCGGTGAACAGAGCTTTGAGGACTTGCTTCGGCGCGAAGGCCGGAAGACGCCTGCGCCATCCGATTTTGTTTTCCTCGGAATCGATCAAAGCACATTGCAATTGCCGCCGCTGACGGCTGAAGAAATCGCGAGCAACCGCGCATTTCAGTTGATGACAGAGAAGCCGTTTCCGTGGTCACGTGAAGTATGGGCGCTTTTGCTCGACCGATTGTTCAGCGCGGGCGCGCGCGTAGTCATATTCGACATAATCTTCAATCCACCTAATGAGGGCGATGCGGCATTTCATGCCGCGGTTGATCGTTACCGCGATAAGGTCGTGCTCGGCGCTAATTTCGACATGGCGAACTCGGCCCAGGCTGTCACGCCCAACAATACGCTGATTCCGCCGCCTCAACTGGAGGACGATCGCGTAGGATTTGTGAATTTCTGGGCAGACCCGATCGACGGAAAAATCCGCGCTGTGACTTATCGCGTGACTGATCGGCAACTCGCGGACCTACCGCCGGACCCAAGCGAAGAAGTTTATCAATCTCTTTCAGCCCGCGCACTGGACAAAATCGGTCACGCCGATGATGTGCCGCAGGATTTTCATGGTCACATGATTCGTTTCACCTCGCCGGACGCGTTTGCACCTCGCCCGCTTTACGAGGTTTTCGATCCGAAGTTTTGGCATGCGAATTATGCCGACGGCGCGTTTTTTGAGGACAAAATTGTAATGGTTGGATCGTCAGCCGAGGTGGAGCACGACACCGTCGTTACGCCGATGAGCCCAACCACCTTGGGCCCCGCGCTGCATTTGCAGGCAATGGCCGCCGCGTTGAGTCGCGAATTTTTGCGGGCCACTCCGCCGAAAACGGGCCTTGCACTTGTGGGTGCAGCAGGGCTGGTTGCGTGGTCCCTGATCGCTTTTTTGCGCCGGCCATTGCTTGGTCTGGGCGCACTCATTGTGATTACCGGCGCATATCTCGGCGCAGCGCGATTAGCTTACGATAAAACAGGACTGCTGCTTCTGACAGTTCCAGTCCTCTCGGCTCTGGTATTAAGCGGATTATTTTCGCTCGGTTTTGAATACGCACTCGAGCGGCTCGAGAAACTACGCACCAGGCGCACGCTTGAACGTTATGTCTCGAGAAATTTGGTAAAGGAAGTTCTGGAAAATCCGGACAGCTATTATAGTTCGCTCCGTGGTGCGCGTCTTCCTGTCACCGTCCTGTTTTCGGATCTGATCGGATTTACCACGTTGTCCGAGAAGGGCGATCCTGAGGCGTTAGTTGCACAGCTTAACGAATATCTCAGTCGCATGACTTCCGTTGTTTTCAGCAATGGCGGCACGCTCGATAAATTCATTGGGGACGGAATCATGGCCGTATGGGGGAATGTGCGCAGTTTAGGCATTGCAGAGGACGCAAAACATTGCGCGCGCGCGGCACTGGGAATGCGGCGTGAGCTACGACAGCTCAATCAACAATGGCGCGAAGAAGGTCGAATGGGATTTGGCATGGGTATCGGCATCAATCACGGTGAAGTGATCGTTGGCAACATTGGTTCGCACGAGCGCATGGATCCCACCGTCATTGGCGACTCGGCCAATCTCGCGTCGCGGATCGAGGGGCTTACTCGAGTTTATGGCCTCGATATTCTGGTCGGCGCGACAGCCGCCGAGTTGGTGCGAGACGAGGTTTACCTTCGCTCGGTCGCACGCGTGCAGGTAAAAGGCAAAACCAAACCGGTGAATGTTTTTACTTTCATTGGCGCTCGAAACGAAGAGATCGATCCAGAATTCCTCAAGTGGCTCGAGACGTACGAGGAAGGATTGGAGAAATTTCGGGCACGCGATTTTACCCAGGCCAAGATTCTGTTTTCGCGTTTCCTGGAGTTTTATCCGGACGATTTCCTGGCCAAGATGTATCTGGATCGCGCGCTCGAATACGAACAGGCTCCGCCGGATGAAGCGTGGGAGGCGGTTGAGGTGTTTGAGAAGAAATGACGGTCGCGGAGCGACCGTCATCCCGAGCGCAGTCGAGGGATCCCGCGGCGAAACCGAGGATAATGCAACGGGGTTCCTCGACTTCGCTCGGAATGACAGATGCTGGCTAGCCAAAGCGGTTTACCCGCCGTAAAACTCAAAACGTGAAAGAAGCGCCGAAGAAGTTTCATTTTCTGGGGATCTGCGGCTCGGCGATGGCCTCGGTTGCAGCGGCGCTAAAGGAACGCGGATTCAAAGTCACCGGGTCGGACGAAAATGTTTATCCGCCGATGTCGATCTTTCTTCAGGAAAAAGGCATTTCGTTGAAAGAAGGGTATCGCGCGGAAAATATCCCGGCTGATGCGGACGTAGTGGTGATCGGCAACACGATGAAGCGCGGAAATCCGGAGGTCGAAGCCGTGCTGAACAGAAAGCTCCTTTATCTTTCGTTGCCGGAAGTGCTGAAAAATTATTTTCTGCGCGGCCGCCACAATCTTGTTGTTACCGGCACGCACGGCAAGACAACGACAACCGCCCTGCTCACCTGGATCATGGAAAAAGCCGGATGCAAGCCCGGTTACGTAGTCGGCGGACTTCCGAAAAACCTTGGACAGGGCGCGCGCCTGAATAACTCGAAATATTTCGTGATTGAAGGTGACGAGTACGATTCAGCCTTTTTCGACAAGCGTTCGAAATTTATTCATTACCTGCCGGAGCTGCTGATCATAAACAACATCGAGTTCGATCATGCCGACATCTTCAACAACCTCGACGAAATCAAGCTCAGCTTCCGGCGTTTGCTCAACATCGTTCCCCGGAACGGCATGGTGCTGGTGAATGGCGACGACCCCAATTCCGTCGAGGTGGCAAAAGATTGTCTCGCACAGATGATTGAGGTGGGTTTCTCGAAAAATTGCGCCCAGCGGATCCGGGATGTTTCCTGCTCGGCTGAAGGCTCCAGATTCAAGCTTGGAGATGACACATTCGAGATTCCGCTCGTTGGCGAATTCAATGTGCACAACGCCGCGATGGCGGCGATGGCGGCGCGCTTTTACGATGTGCCGAAAGCGAAAATCGACAGCGCGTTCAAGAGTTTTGCCGGGATCACCCGGCGACAGGAAGTCCGCGGTGAAGCGCGAGGAGTAAAAGTGATCGACGATTTCGGTCATCATCCGACGGCGATTGCAAACACACTGGAAGCATTGCGCCATCGCTATCGGGGGAACCGGCTGTGGGCTGTCTTCGAACCGCGCTCCAACACAACGCGGCGCGCAGTTTTTCAACAGCAACTTCCCGATGCGTTGAAGTTAGCGGATGGAGTTTTTATCGCGCAGGTCGCTAAGCTTGAACAGATCCCCGAAAAAGAGCGATTAAATCCCGAGAGAGTTGTCGCCGCGATCACCAAGGCGGGTCGCCCCGCCTTTTACGAGCAGAACGCCGATGCAATTGTGGATCGAATCGTTCCGATGCTGCGGCCAAATGATGTCGTCGCGGTTTTCAGCAATGGCGGGTTTGATAATATCCACGAGAAGCTGCTAACGCGGCTGCGCGCGTGACCGGTCAAAGAGTCCGCCTAGTTGTCATGTTGAGCGGAGCGAAAGATCTCTGGTTGTTACCTTCGCGGCGACGAAAGAACCAATCGGAGATCTTCGCTTCGCTCAGAATGATAATGCGTGTCCGTTTCAACGCTGCAACGATGTAACGATTTAATGAGGCGGCGCCGCACTCGTATGATCGTGCACAATTCGCCAGCCTTCGGGCAGGCGTTTAAGGATGAGCGTAAACTTTCCGTGGGGCTGATCGTTTGCGCGCTTCAGATTCCAACGTCCGTACGCTACCGCCGAATCAGATGATAATAGTGTGATTTCAAGATCAGAAAATGTGAGCGTCCCCATTGTTGCCCGACTGGAATATTTTTTTCTGTACCGGTCGCGCACGGTTTGCCAGCCGCGTCTGATTGTGTCTTCGGAAATAAAGACAGTCGATGCCGACCGGGCGTATCCATTCATGAATCCATCGACGTCGCCCCGATTCCAGGCATCCTGCTGTGCCTGAAGGACAGATCGAATCTGAGCAAGCGCGCTTTCGGTTTCTTGCGCCCCAGCGGAGATCGCCATCGCACTCAGGACACAAAAACTTATCGCGATCAGGCGCGGGAGCCGCGTGATTCTCGGGAGCGCACGCGCCCTCGCGTGCTGCGATTGGCGCCGTCGCCAATCGCTGGGAAAGTTCGAAATCGCTAGAACCGTTTTGCGGTGGGCGGCTTGGCGGCGGGGGCGCCGCAAAGAGCACGCGAGGGCGCGTGCGCTCCCGAGAATGAAACGACGGATCGTTTGCAATGATTGCAATCTCTTATAAGCTCCTCCCCGCTGCGTCCACTTCAGGATTGTTTCAACCGAGGGAAATATTTTGACGGGTCTCATAAATGCACTAGCGTCGCCCATCCACCCAAATAAGGCTGTGCACCGCTTTTTCTGCATCGCGACGATCGCGCTTGCCGGCGCGACCGCCGTTTTGGGTCAGAACAAACCAGCTCGTCCCGAACCATCTGCTCCCAAGGTTGCGAAGCCGCCGCCAGAAGAAGCGCCTGCTCCTCCGCCTCCAAACGCGCCAGCTATGGTTCGGCTTCAATTCCCGAATAGCGATGTCGTCGATGTGCTGCACCTCTACGAGCAGCTGACCGGCAAGAAGCTGGTGATGGATAACTTCGTGCAGGGGAAGGTGAACATTTTCATCGCCAAAGACGTATCGCGCGAGGAAGCCATCAAGATCATCGAGATGAGCATGGGCTTGAACGGAATCTCTCTCGTTCCGGCCGGCAGGGACTTAATCGATGTTGTAGGGGCCGGTCAAAATCCTCGAAAAGCGCCAGTACCAGTTATTTCCGACCTCGCGGATATCCCGCCGGGGAACCCGGTGATCAGCTTTCTGTTTCATCTGCAGTACGCAGACGCCCAGGAGCTCCAACAAGTGTTGATGGCATATTTTCAGGGAAGCTCGGGGACGATCAACATTCTAGCCTTGCCGAAAGCATCCGCTCTTCTGGTGACGCAAAACGCCGACATCATCCGGCAGCTTGCCAGCGTAATTAACCAGGTGGATGTGGCGCCTGCGGAAGTGGTGAGTGAGTTTATTAAGCTCGATCGCGCTGATGCGAACAAAGTCTGCGACATGCTCAAGGACATTTTCGAAAAGGGCACTGAATCACCCACTCAGCCGGGGGTCCGTCGGGTGAACGTACCCGCCGCACCGCAACCGCAGCCCGTTGAGGCGGCAGGCTTGGGCGTGCTGTCCGAAGAAGCCATCATTGTGGGTAAGATCAAGCTTACTCCCGACGTGCGCACGAACCGCATCCATGTTGTGACGAGGCCGATAAACCTGCCGTTCATCCGCGAGCTGATTCATCAATTTGACGCCAACGTTGAGTTTGCAAAACCGGTCACGCGCTATTTGAAGTACGTTTCCGCCGGTGACGTTTTGCCGGTGCTGGTCCAGGCATTAACGGAGCCAGGCACGGAGGGAGCTGGCGCTGGTGCGCTGCCCGGCGGTGGGCTGCCTGGCGCGAGTCCGCAACCGCAGCGCGGTGCAAGCCCCTCCTCGTATGGCAGGGGTGGTGGTGGCCTTGCGGACCTGACCGGCACAACCGGCACATCGAGCACGGCGGGCGGCAGCACGCTGAATATTTCTGAGGAACTCTCCACACAACCCGTAAACACTACGCCGCAAGCCGTCACGATCGGAAACGCCAAGCTCATCGCCGATCAGCGCGCCAATTCTATCATCGTCCTCGGAAATCGCGAGGTTGTGGTCAAGGTGGAAAAGATTCTGGATCAAATGGACGTCCAGGCGCCGCAAGTCGCGTTAAGTACTGTCATTGGTCAATTGACGCTCAGCAACAACGAGGAATTCGGCGTTGATTACTTCGCAAAGTATCACGACAGACTGGTGGGCGTGGCGCGTAATAACGGAGTATTTGGGGCAAATAATCCCACCGTTCCTGGCGGTATTGAACCCTCCAAGCTGATCCAGTTCAGCAAGATTATTAAGAACGTAGGCGCCGGCGCTAATCTTTACGTAGCAGCGGGCGACGCCTTTGCTGCCATAGTACACGTGCTTGAGTCCACGGGTAAGTTCAAAATCATTTCGCGGCCGACGATCTTCACAAGCAACAACAAGAAGGCCATCATCGCATCGGGCCAGGAGGTTCCGGTCCCGGTTAGCACCCTTTCGAATGTCAACACTGGGAACATCGTCAACAATACAGCCGCAGTACAATCGAGCATCGAGTACAAAAAGGTTGTGCTTCAGCTTGAGGTCGTACCGCTCATTAATTCCGAGAAGGTGGTGTCGCTCGATATTTTGCAAAAGCTCGACAGCCTGGTCCCTGGCGGAAACGTAAACATCAGTGGCAATTCGGTCCCAACAATCGACACGAAGTATATTCGCACGAGCGTTTCTGCGAACAACGGATCGACCATTATCCTGGGTGGATTGATCGAAGACCAAAAGACAAAGAACTACCAAGGAATTCCTTATCTCGCGCGCATTCCCCTCATCGGCGCAGCATTCCGTAGCACAGCAAGTAACAAGGTGCGGCGCGAACTTATTGTTCTTATGTGTCCGCAGGTGACCCTGACCAAGCTGGATTCTTATCGGTTGCGCCAAAAGTGGGAGGACACCAATACACATTTTGGACCCGAACTAGACCAGGGCGAGTGCACGGATTGCCCCAAGACTGATCGAGGTAAACAGCTAGCTTTGCCACCGCCCGACATTCCCGAACCCAAAGATATGCGTTAACTTGCGGCTATTTTATGAAACGAGTAGCTCTCACATTAGCTCTTTGCCTTGGCGCAACCATCGCGCAAGCCGACGAGTACGATGTTGTCGACTTCGATGTTTTTCGTTCGACCGATCCATTGGCTCAACGCGATGAGCACGGTCTGCTCCACCAGGGGAAGCATGTAAACGAAATGGACTTCGCACCACGCTACAAGTGGCGCTGGGTCTACTACTTCAAGGCGAACGAACAACTCATTGTGCAGCCGGCATACGTCGGTTCGATGCAAACAGCATTGCGCCGGCTTGGTTATTACTGCGGACCCATTAACGGCGTGTTTACTCCAGAAGTGAGCGACGCCATTGCGCGACTGCAAAAGAATTATTCGATGCGCGTTACAGGGACACTTACCTATCCTGTGCGGCGCGCGTTGCATTTGCCCTGAACCCATGGAGAGGCGGTTTCCAATCCGCCACTTTTGAACGGCGGACTAGAGACCGCCGCTCGTTGATTACGCGTTATGCGTGAAAGCCCTTGCGAAACGGCGTAAATGGGCTTCATTCGAACGCTTCCAATTCTGCGTTGTCGATTCTACTAAGCGCCGCGCCTCATGAGTTCACCTGCCAGTCAATCATTAATTAATTTGCTGCTGGAAAGCGGCGTTCCTTCGACTGAAGAAGCGGCTCAACTGGCTGAGAACCTGAACGGCGGCTCGTGGGTGAGCCAGGTGCTCGATTCCGGCAAGGTGGACGAGCACCGTTTCCTCACAGCGATCGGCAATTTCTTTCGCGTGCCGGTTACGTCCATCGACGCGAAAAAGATCGATCGCGCGACCTTATCGGTTTTACCCAGCCGTTTTGTTTTTCAACATCACATTTTGCCCATCGAGGTGAAGGAAAACTCGGTAGTGCTGGCGACGTACGATCTCTTTAATTCGATTGGCCGTCAGCTCGCGTCGCAACTCTTGAAAAAGTCGGCAGAATGGGTGCTGGTCCCGCGGGCGCAAGTTCTGCGCGCGATGAAGACTCTCTACGGCGTTGGCGCGGAAACTTTCGACGAGATTCTTAAGACGAATCGTTCCTTCGAGGTGTTGCAGGACACCGAGACCGCCATCGAGTTGAATGATGACGATCCCGAGGCGTCGGTGGTTAAGTTTGTGAACCAGATCATTCGCGAAGCGATCGTCGAGCGCGCGACCGATATTCACGTTGAACCACAAGAAAACGATTTGCGGATTCGTTATCGAATCGACGGAATTTTGCATGAAGTCGCTGTGCCGCCGCAGTTGCGAGTTTTGCAATCAGCCATTATTTCGCGCCTCAAAGTTATGTCACACATGGACATCGCGGAGCGGCGTCTGCCTCAAGACGGCCGGATAAATTTGCAGTCGAACAATCAAAACATCGATGTGCGTGTTTCGACTATTCCCACAGTGAACGGCGAATCGATCAGTCTGCGTTTGCTTAGCCGCAGCGGCGAACAGCAATTCGGATTTGACCGTCTCGATCTCAGCGAGAAGCAGGAGAAAATTATTCGCCATCTATTGGCGCAGCCCAACGGGATTATCCTTCTCACCGGCCCGACCGGCTGCGGCAAATCGACGTCGCTTTATTGTTTCTTGAGCAGCATCAATTCGGTGCAGCGCCGTATCATCACAGTGGAAGAGCCGGTCGAATATCGAATTCCAGGTGTTTCGCAAATTGATGTGAAACCGGAGATCGATCTGACATTCGCCAAAGGCCTCCGTCACATTTTGCGACAGGACCCAAACGTCGTCATGGTCGGCGAAATTCGTGACGTCGAAACCGCAGACATCGCGATTCGTGCGGCTATGACTGGTCACCTTGTTTTTAGTACGCTCCATACCAACGATGCGGTAGGTGGCATCACCCGTTTGCTGGACATGGACGTGGAACCATTTCTGCTTTCCTCGGTAGTCAAATCGTTCATCGCACAGCGGCTGGTACGGACGATTTGCCCAGATTGCGTGGAATTGGTCGATTATCCGCGCGAATATCTCGCCGAGATCGGTTTTCCGGTGAAGGAACTCGGCACACGTTTCCGGCGTGGCGCCGGTTGCGATCAATGCCGTCAGACCGGCTATCAGGGTCGCGCGGCGATATATGAGATTTGTCTCATCACGGAGCCGCTAAGAAAATTGATAATGCAAAAGCGCGATGGTGGCGAGCTCAAGCAATGCGCCATAGCCGAAGGGATGGAAACTTTGCGGCACGATGGCTGGCGACGCGTCGCTGAAGGCAAGACGACCATCGAAGAAGTCGTTCGGGTTACGCAAACCGACGAGGTGATGGCCGAGACGACTGAGGAAGCGGAACCGGTGGTGGCGGGATAGTGCGGGCCAAGCGAGGAATACGCCTTTGCGCGTACCGCTTAGCCCTTTGCCTCTTGCCCAGAATCGCCCCGCAATTCGCGAATCGCCTTTGCGTAATCTGGCGCGTGAAAAATTGAGGTGCCGGCGACGAGCACGTTTGCGCCGTTTTCGATCGATATTCGTGCACTCTCGGCATTGATGCCGCCGTCTACTTCGACGTCGATCCTGCTACTCAGCGATCTTGCAAGTTTAACTTTTTGCATTTGATCGGCTCGAAAGGATTGGCCCCCGAAACCCGGATGCACGGTCATCACCAGTAGCATGTCGATTTTGTCCCGAAACGACTCGACCAAATCGAACGGCGTTTCAGGATTTAGAGTGAGACCGGCGCGGCAACCAGCGTCTCGAATCTGCTGCAGTGTTTTGGCGACGCTGTGTTTCGCTTCTGGTTCTACGTGAACAGTGATCGAGTTTGCGCCAGCTTTGATAAATCGCGGAACGTAATGATCGGCGTGCTCGATCATAAGATGGACATCCAACGGCAGACTTGTTAGGCCGCGCACCCGTCCGACAATCTCCGGGCCGAACGAAATGTTATCGACGAAATGTCCATCCATGATGTCGCAGTGGATCCAATCGGCACCCGCGGCCTCCACGCGGTGGATTTCATCACCGAGTCGCGAGAAATCGGCGGCCAGAATGGAAGGGGCGACGATCACTCTTCCCATAGAGTGATGGAGTAAAGGAGTAATGGAGCAATGGCAAGCTTCTCCGCAATACTCTAGCACTTCAGCACCCCATCACTCCGATAGAAATGCGCTTGACGGCGTGCCGCTCTGTTTCATGTTACGGCGTTTCAGCCGGCGGAATCGCGCTCGTGGGGAGGGTCCTGTGAAGATGGCCGCCTCAGGCGGATGAACGCGCTTCTTCTCGGACTGGAGAGTTTCTGTTAATAAATAATTCATGTTCAATGGACTTTTCGGCTGGTTATCCAGCGACATCGGGATTGATCTGGGCACGGCAAACACTCTTGTTTACGTAAAGGATCAAGGAATCGTTTTACGCGAGCCATCTGTAGTGGCCGTGCAGGCCGGCACCAACAGAGTGCTGGCTGTCGGTGACGAAGCCAAGCGCATGCTTGGCCGCACGCCGGCAAACATTGTCGCGGTGCGCCCGCTCAAAGATGGCGTTATTGCAGACTTCGAAGTGACGGAAGCGATGCTACGGCACTTCATCACCAAGGTGCATAATCGCCGGGTGCGCGCGAGACCGCGTGTCGTCATTGCGGTGCCATCCGGAATCACGGAAGTGGAAAAGCGCGCGGTGCGTGAATCGGCGACCCATGCCGGAGCGCGCGAAGTTTATTTGATCGAAGAACCAATGGCAGCGGCGATCGGAGTGGGACTTCCGGTGCAGGATCCCGCCGGTAACATGATCATCGATATCGGAGGAGGCACGACCGAGGTCGCTCTCATTTCGCTGTCGGGAATTGTGT
>JBKPOB010000124.1:0-39095 GCA_046732875.1 Verrucomicrobiota bacterium
CAACTCCTTTGGATCGACTGCATCGTTGAAACCGTTGATCGCTCGCCGCCATAGAGCGAAGCCGCGCCAGTATCGAACTCGGGAAGCGATTTCCTTCTGTTCCATGAACGGCGCCAGGTCATCGAAGCCACGTTGCATCGCTGCTCGGTCGCCTTCGTAATCGGCTCGCTGAATTTGTTTAACGATCCCGGCGACTTTTTCGCAAGAATCGTAGGCGGAAGTTACATGAGTTATCGAAGTTGAAACGAAAATAAGAGCTGCGAATAAGGTTTTGTTCATAATTGTTCGACGTTTGTCGAAACGAATTCTGATCATTGAGGTCGAGTCGACTGACCGACCAGCAGCTGCAGAAATTCCAACACAGCTTTAGCCGCTGGGCCGCCTTTCTCCGCGTGCACGATCAATGGAATCCCATGCGGTCCGGGTACATGCACAATGTTGGGAAAAGCAGCGACGGCTGCTTTCACGATGTCGATCTGGCCAAGCATCGTCGCTGCGAAGATGTCCATGCGCGCATTATGCTCGAGCAAGTACTCGGCGATATCGCGACGACCCATGTGAGAGGCGCCGCCTAACGCCGTTTCGAAATCCCCATTGCCCCAATCGATCGCGCCGTTGATCAGATTCGGTTCTTCGGCCAGCATCGCTTTCACTGCTGCCAAATTCCCGTGGCCGGCAATAACGAAACGCTTCACACGTGAGCGATCGAACTGCGGATGGTGCTCAGGGAAATCAGGCACATTGTCAGCTGATTCCGGAGTTGATGACAGCACCGGGCCGGAAGGACTGCTTCCGGGCTGAGCGCGCAACAAACCTCGACCGCAAAAAATGCCGACAACTGCCGCACTACTGCCAATAAGGAATTGCTTACGCGTGCAAGGCGCATCGATGTTTTTCATAGGAACCTTTCGTGTTCGTGAACGAAAAATACGGCGGCAGCTTGATTCGCCGACAAGAATGTCGTGAGTGGTCGCGGAAATGTCGCGAACTTACCGGATCAGGGCACGACTAGCGCCCGGCTAAAGCGGTTTGCCCAGAAGCTCGAACAATTTGTCTTTGTAGTTTCGGCTGAGAGTGAGTTTGGTCCCGTCTTGCAAAAGGATCGAGTGCTCTCCGCTAAACAGCGGTTGCAGTTCCTTAATCCGTTCGACGTTGACAATGGCCGAGCGATGGATTCGCCTGAATTTTCTCGGATCGAGTTGTGTCTCCATCGCGCTGAGCGTTTGTCGCACCATCGGACTGATTTTCCCGGTATGGAGGTGTACATACTTATCGTCAGCTTCTATCCAATTAATTTCGTCAGTGCTCAGGAAGGTAATCCGTCCACCCGACTTGATCATCACGCGATCGAGGTATTCCGGCTTGTTTTTGATACTCTCCAGCAGGGCGCTTATTTGCGTGCGCCCGTCGTTCTGGCGCTCGGAACGGAACCGCTCTTTTGCATGTCTAATTGCGTCCTTGAATCGCGCCTGATCGAAAGGCTTTAAAAGATAGTCCAGCGCATGAAGCTCGAATGCCCGAATGGCATATTGTTCGTAGGCTGTCGCAAAAATAATTTCCGGCAACCGCTCGACTCCGATCGATTCAAGGACAGCGAACCCGTCCATCTCCGGCATTTGTACATCGAGGAAAACGAGATCGGGGTTCTGTTTCCTGATCGTCGCGACGGCCTCTTTGCCGCTACTGCATTCGCCGACAATTTCGACATCGGGATCGTCCTTCAACATTCGGCGAATAAATTTGCGCGCGAGCGCTTCGTCGTCAGCGATCACAGCTCTAATCGACGCGTTCTTCATGTTTGCTGGAGCCTATTCAAAGATTCGCTTCTCGCTGGAAGGGAATTTCCATCACGACCGCCAGGCCTCCGTCTCTGGAGTTCACCAGTTCAAAACGAAAATCAGATCCGTAGATTTGATCGAGCCTAGCGCGGACATTACTCAAACCTACTCCCTTCATTCCAAGTGAAACGCCGTTTGAAGTTATTCCGGGCCCGTTATCTCTGACCTCGAGTCGAAGCAAGCTGTTAAGGCGCCTTGCTTCAATGGTGATATGACCTCGCGTCGCGCGCGGTGCGATCGCATGTTGGACGGCGTTTTCCACCACCGGCTGCAGAATAAGATGTGGCACTTGAGCGGATAGCGTCTGCGGCTCTAATTCAAACGCCACCGTCAGCCGATCTCCGAACCGGACCTGTTCGATTTCAAGATAGCAGCGCAGGAACTCAGCCTCTTGTTTGAGGCTTACCAGCTGCTGGTCGGAATTGTCGAGGGTCAATCTGAGAAAGTCGCCGAGCCGCGCGATCATGCTGTTTGCTCTCGGCGGGTCTTCCAGCACGAGTGATGAAATGGAGTGGAGCGTGTTAAAAAGAAAATGTGGATGAAGCTGCATTTTCAGCGCTTTGAGCTGCGATTCGGCTAGCTGGATTTTGAGAGATGATTGCGCCAACTCGCTCGCCCGAAAGTTTTGGTAATAGAGGAGCGCATGCACCGCGATCACGATCAGCGAAGCGATTATTAAATCGATATAGAATCCAAATCCGAAATAAGCGCGGTAACAATCGATGAGGGCGGGGAACCGTTGCCTCCACCGCGGGGTGATCGACCAAAGGACAGCCAGGTGAATAGTCTGATGAACGGCGGCGAATGAAATTATCGCCGGAAAATAAAGCAACAAGTTACGAAAATTGAGCGGACGGAACTCGATTGGGAATCGGCGGCTGAACTGAAAGAGCAGTGGTGAGAGGATCGCCCAAAGGTAAAATTGAACCAGATTCAGCCTGAGTGCAGCGACGAACCCGAATTCTTTATTGTTTTCACCAATCGCAGCTGCATAGGAAATCGCCGCGAAGATAACGCTAACGAGCGTCCAACCGGCGAAAAGGAATGCCATCCTGCGCCAATTCATGTTGAGGTTACCAATGACGACTCGCGCAGATTATACCAAACGCGAGGCCAAAAAGAGCGCCTTACAAAAGAATGTCGTGAGTGGTCACGAAAACGGCGCGAACCTACCGGATCAAGGCATGACTCGCACTCTTCATCGGCCGTCGAATTCGCACGTCGCGCGACCAATCAGGATTGCTCACCGTCGTTCGCGTTTTTAGCGGGAGTCTGCTTTAGGTTCGCCGACGTTGGCAGATCTGGATGCGCACTCTCGGTATCTGTGGCCGCGGCTTTGACAGTACCCCCAGTAGAACGAACAGCCTGCTCAATTTTCTTTTCAGTTATAGTCAGCGGATCGTAAGAGACATGTAGCGCGCCGTTCTCTATTTTGAGTTCGCTTACGCCGTTGAGAGCTCCGACTGCATCCGTTATTTGCTTTTCGCGGTCGGGATCTCCGAGTTCCTCAATTTCGATCCGAGCGACCATCGTCTCGCTCACACTCGACTGGGTGCGGTCAGGTTCTTCGTTCATCTCTTTTCAAACTGTTCGTGCCAGCCGCGATGAGCTCGTGTATTCGCGATGCAATTGTCATATTTACGAGTTCTGAACGGGAGACATCCGTCTACGCACCTACGGCGTGGAGAGCAATGAGGCCGACGGTTCCAAGCTCGATTACTCTTCGAACATGCTTGGCACGTCTGCATTTTTCTGCTGAGATGCCGCACCTTATATGACCAAAAAATTCATGTGTCTGGTTGCGATCGTAAGCGCTATGGGCGCGGTAGCACTCTTTGCGCAGAACGCGGCAACCAAGCCGGCGGAGGGAACTCTGATGCTGGACAAGAAGAACTACCCGCTGAAACACGCCCTCGCGTACGAGGCGACGATCGACAACGAGCAGGCGATTGCGGTAGTCTTAAGTGGTCAGCAGGTTTCGAGCGAGAAGCTGAAGGAAGCCAGGGATGCGGAAAAGGAGGGTGGGGACGGCGATTTCAATCGGCCATACCTGAAGCTAGTTTTCAAAAAGACGGGCGAACTTAAGTACTGGAGCGCCGGCGCGGGTGGCACGATGTTCGGCCGCCGTAGCGGCGCCGCTACAGGGGAACTCAAACTGCAGGACGGTCACGTGATTGGCAAAGCCAGCCAACCGAATGAGACGGACTCGATGATTCCCAGTGGTTTTGATGCGCTTTTCGATGTGGCGCTGCTCAAGGCGGGCGACTCACTGCCGGCATCGGCTACCAAAAAGTTTGGCCCGGCCGCAAACGTTAAACCCTCCGTGACCGGTGTCTTCAAGGGGAACGGCAAAGAGGCGAAGCTGGCGTATGTGTCGGCACGTTGGCGCGAGCCATTCGGTGATAAACCGAGCATGGACCTCGTGTTTACGGAAAAGGATCATTCCAAAGATAAAAAGCCGGACCTCAATGCTGCGTTCGGCAGGTTCGGCAGCGCGCTGATCATCTCGGTCCATGATGACGGTGAGATCTTTGGCTGCCAGGTGGTTCACAGCGCGCATCAAAAGCAGGGCTTCAGCTCAATTGGGTCGATTCACACAAACGACTTCACCTTCGAGAACGGCAAGGTAGAAGGCGAACTAACTACCGACGGGCAGGTCGACACGTTTGGCGAGACCTGGGAGGTAAAGATCAAGTTCGTCGCTCCACTGGGAGAGATCCCGAAAGAGTTTCAGCCCGCCGAATCGAAGAAACCCGAGAAGGAAGAAAAACGAGCCAGCTCCACATCTGGCGACAAGCTTACGACGGATGATTCGGACGATGAACCCGTGGGAAAGCCGGGGGCTGCGGGATTCAACGTGAAGGATCTCGCGCTGACGAAAGATGCGACTAACGTCGAGTACAAGGCGCTGGTTGAACACGTTGAGTTCAAGAGCAAGTCCAACGTGAAGAACGTCTGCGCGGAGCTTGCCGCGAATCTCAAAGCGCAAGGTTGGACTAACGACGGGAGAGACATGGTCCAGCCGCAATCGTCAATCCTTAAGCGAAAGCGCGGTGAAGCCGAGCTAACGATTTTCGTCAAGCCGGAGAATGGCGGGAGCGAAGTAAAAATGTTCACCGAAGGCCTGTCCTGGGACGGGCAGTAAGGAATTTCGCCGTGGGGACCGGCTCAGCGGACAGTTGCGTCGGAGAAAGCCTGAACAGCGTCGGGTGAATGAACTCTTACACGCTAGAGCCGGTTGGTTTCATCCGATCTCGCTTTTTGCAAAAGCTGCCCGATGCGGCGGCTGCGATATATTTCTGGATGAGCAGGGCGTTCATCAAAGAAGATGTCGATCTTCCGGAGCGCAGCGGCCGGAAGCGATCGGCGTCTGGATTGCCACCGGGCGCGACTAATTACATCACCGCGCGTGGCGCGAAGCATTTGCGCGACGAACTGCAAAAACTTCTCGCAGCTAACACGAACAGCGAGCGCGTGGCCGAATTGAAACAAATTCTGGCATCGGTCCACGTCGTCGATCCTCCGGATCCGTCGTCGAACAGCGTTGCCTTCGGCGCAACGGTGACGGTAAAAGATAAAAAAGGCCGGACCGAAACGTATACCGTCGTCGGTGTTGACGAACTCGATCTCGAATCGGACGCCGTCAGCTGGATTTCTCCACTCGGCAAGGCGCTCGTCGCCGCGGACATGGGCGACTCGATTACGCTTGAAGATGGACGAGCCGCGAAAATCGTGAAGATCGAAAGAAAAGGCGACACGTAACGAGTGAAGAAAGTCAAAAGAATTGAGAGTTGAGAGTTAGTGGTTGAGAAGAGTGGACCGAAGAATATCCGAGACTTACGAATTCGTGCAGCTTGATGTTTTCACGAGAACACCGCTCACCGGTAGTAGCTTCAGCAGCACGCGTTTCGTCGGCGGCCATCGAATTCGCCGGTCGCACGAGAACCAGGAGTGCTGGCCGTCGTGCAGGTTTTCGGCGGGAGTCGCGATGACCTCGTATATTCGCGCGCCATCGTCACATTTGTCGGGATCCTGAATCTGGCGGTGGAATCTCTCCTTGACGGCTTAGGAGAGGAAGGATAGACTCCTAAGCAATTTAGGAGTCTAGCATGAGCGAGGAAGCTGAACTGTTGCCGGGCACACTGGATCTGCTCATCCTCAAGGCTGTATCGCTCGGGCCCCTCCACGGTTACGCCGTCCTTTCCCGGATCGAGCAAATTTCCGGACAGCGGTTGTTCGTCGAGCAAGGAGCGTTGTATCCGGCCCTGTTCCGCCTCGTCCGTCAAGGATTGCTAAAGACGGAGTGGGGGAAATCGGAGAACAATCGGCGAGCGAAATTTTATGAGCTGACGGCGAAGGGCCGTAAACGGCTGCAAGAAGAAACCGACTGGTGGAAACGCGCGTCCGCGGCGATCACGGCAGCGCTGGCGGCGCGGCCACAGCAGGCATGAGCGAATGAACCAATAGAAAACGGACCAATGATCGCGGCGTATTTGAGGTCGATGGCGAGGAGGTTTTTGCGGCATGCCCAGAACGACCGAGAGATGGAGGAAGAGCTCGAATCACACGTGCAACTCCGCGCCGACGCTCTCGAACACAGCGGTCTGGAGCGGGCGGAGGCAGAGCGACGCGCCAGGATTGAGTTTGGGAGCCACGTGCGATTCAAGGAGGAATGTCGCGAGGCGATGGGGGGAAACGTTATCGACGAGGCGATCCAGGATGTCCGGTTTAGCCTGCGCGCGCTGCGGAAATCGCCGGGCTTTTCATTGGTGGCGGTGATCACGCTTGCCCTCGGCATTGGCGCCACAGTGGCAACGTTTTCGGTGGTGAACACGGTTTTGCTGCGGCCGTTTGCGTTCAGCCATCCGGAAAAACTGCTCTGGATTTATTCGCAACGCAGCGATAACCCCCGCACGTATTTTTCGCTGCCTGAGTATTGCGATTATCGTGACCGAGCCACTTCTTTTGATGGCCTGGCCGGTGTCGCAAGTTTCAACCCGAGCTTTGCCGATTCGGGTCCGCCCGAGCGCGTTCAGGGGGTTCGAATATCAGCGAGCGCGTTTGCATTGCTTGGGGTGCGGGCGCTTCTCGGACGCACTTTGATTGCCGAAGACGATCGCAACGGCGCACGCGGAGTTGCCTTGATCAGCTACGGCTTGTGGGCGCGACGCTATGCTCGAGACCCGGGCGTGATCGGTCGCGCGGTGAACTTAAATGGCGAAACGCGCGAGATTGTCGGCGTTCTGCCGGCGAGCTTTGCCCTGCCAAACCTCGACACCGAGATCGTGGTGCCGCTGCAACCCGATGCTGATCCGCGCCGCAACGTGCGCAACTCAGTGAACTTTCTGCGCATGGTTGGCCGGCTAAAACCGAATGTTACGGCGCAACAGGCCCACGCGGAGCTCGAAGCGATCCGGCAAAATCTCCAGCGACAATATCCGGGCGTCTACACGGGAAAAATCGGGTTAACGTTGGTCCCGTTGACGGAAGAGATCGTGATGAATATCAAGTCGGTGTTGCTCACGATTTTCTGCGCGGCTGGCGCTGTGCTTCTGGTCGGCTGCGTCAATCTAGCGGGCATTTCTCTTTCGCGGGCGGCGGCGCGACAACGTGAACTGGCAGTGCGCACAGCATTGGGCGCGACGCGAGGTCAACTGACGCGACTGTTATTGACGGAAAGTTTCGTCCTCGCCCTGATGGGCGGGTCGTTAGGCATGTTGCTCGAAGTGTGGGGCCAAAGAGCGTTGCTTCGTTTGGTCCCGACTGACCTGCCGCGGATCGAGAGTTTCTCACTCGACTGGACGGTGCTGCTGTTTGCGGGCGCTCTAATATTTGTCGCGGCGCTCGTGTGTGGCCTGGCGCCCGCGTGGCTGCTTTCCCGATCGGACCTGCGAGACGCACTAATATCGAGTGGACGCGGCGCAACTGGCGGGAGTTTGCAGTCCCGACTACGCACATGGCTGGTGTCCGGGCAGATTGCGCTCGCCCTGGTTTTACTCGCAAACGCTGGTCTGCTGTTGCGAAGCTTTATGCGGTTGAGCAGCGAGCAGCCCGGGTTCGATTGCACTAATGTGCAGACGATCCGGTTTTCATTACCCCAAACCGGGTATGACGATGTGGCCACCATCGTACACTTTTATGAAGAGCTGCATTCGCGCGCGTCGGCGATCAATGGAATTAAAAGTGACGCGCTCATCTCGATCCTGCCACTTGCTCCGAAGAGCATTTCGTTTGTTCCTTTCAGTCGGCCGGATCGGCCGCCCGCGAGGACGGAGGACACACCCTTGACCAATTACCGGATCGTCACGCCAGACTATGTTCGGACGATGGGTATCCCATTGCTGGAGGGTCGTAATTTTACCGAATCGGACGATGCCGAGCATCCGCCGGTCGCGATCGTTAGCGCGATTATGGCGAAAAATAATTTTCCCGATCGGTCGCCTATCGGGCAGCGAATCCTGGTTGACGACACTGACAGCGGCGATCCTCGTTCGATCGAAATCATTGGAATCGTCGGTCCGGTAAAACAAACGAACCTGGAGACACCGGCGAAAGCCGACATTTACCTGCCGCTTCGGCAGATGCCAAGAGATGGAGTGCCATGGCTGCGGAACAGCGCGTATTGGGTAGTCAAAACTTTCGGAGGAACGATAGGACTCGAACGACTTCTGCGCGATACGATTCAAAATATCGACGCGAACGTCGCGGTTGGTGCCGTGCGGCCGATGACCGAATCTGTCGCCGCAGCGCTCGCCGCTCGGCGCTTTAGTTTACTGCTGGTTGGCTCATTTGCGGCGGCGGCGCTTTTTTTAGCCGCGGCGGGACTGTACGCCGTCATTTCCTATGGCATTCAACAGCGAAACCGCGAGATCGGCGTGCGTCTCGCGCTTGGTGCGACGCGGATGACAATCCTCGCGATGATTTTCAAAGAAGGCGCCGTGCCTCTCGCTGGCGGCATAATCGCGGGCCTTGCAATTGCTCTGGCGCTGGCAAAACTCGTCGCAAGTCAGATGTACGGTGTGAACGAGCATGACCCATTTAGTTTTGCCGTCGTTGGCCTGATCTTGTCCTTTATTTCATTAGTCGCGTGTGGAATTGCGGCACTACGCGCGATGAATATCGATCCTATTGTGACGCTGCGATGCGAATAGGCAATGGGGCATGACCAATGACTTGAGGTTCAGCACTGTTAGTCTCCAATTATCTTAACCAGCACGCGCTTTTTTCTTCGGCCGTCGAATTCCCCGTAGAAAATTTGTTCCCACGGTCCGAAATCCAGTTTGCTTTGGTGATCGCCACAACGACTTCGCGTCCCATGATCTGACGCTTAAGATGGGCGTCAGCGTTGTCTTCGTCCGTGCGGTTGTGTCGATAAGCATTCGTCGGAGCGTGCGGCGCGAGTTTTTCCAACCACACCTCATAGTCGTGATGAAGACCAGGTTCGTCGTCGTTGATAAATACCGAAGCCGTAATGTGCATGGCATTCACCAGACAAAGGCCTTCGCGAACGCCGCTTTGACTAACGAGTTCCTCAATCTTCAGTGTGATATTGATGAACCCTCGTCGATCCGGTACTTCAAACCAAAGGTGTTCAGTGAGTGATTTCATTGGGCCATAATATCAACGAATGACCACGCTGCTGAACGCTGATTGACACTCAATCCACGAACGATATGGTCGGCGCCGTGCCGGAACAGAGGGAGACGCGTCGCACCAGCCGATACGACGCACTCATCGCGACCTTGATTGGATTGCTGGCAGTGTGTGTTGGTGCTTACACCGCTTACATGCAGCGCCAGCAAGTGCGCGCTGCGGTCTGGCCCATCCTCGAATTCGACAGTGGCAATGGGCCTATTCATTTTACTCTCGCCAACAAAGGCGTCGGACCAGCGATCATTAAGAATGTGATCCTGAAGGTGGACGACCAACCCGTGAAGAATTGGGCCGAGGTGCTCGAAAAAATTCTTGGGCCCGGATATCATCGAGGTGAGGAGAGCGACATGAGCGGTCGTGTGTTCGCGGCGGGTGAATCGACGAACGTCTTCACTCCGCACGATGACGCAAACAATCCAATCCCTTTCGACAAATCCAATCCACTTTGGGTAAAATTGAATACAGATCGCAGCCGCGTGACGGTCGAGATCTGCTATTGCTCCACGCTCGGCGAATGCTGGACTCTGCGCGGTGGCGGTACGACATTGAGCACCACAATCCCGACAAGTCGTTGCCCGACTCGGTCGGCGATTAGTTTCCAGCAGTAGTTAACAGAAGTTGATAGTTGATGGTTGAGAGCATAAAGCTCCGTGGGAGCCACGCTCCTTTACGCGATTGAAGGATTACTTGCCGTCGGCGTTCATGGGCGCGGACCAGCCTTCGTCAAGCTACGGCTTGGCAAGCATGTGCGAGTCGGACTTTACTGGCCCTTTTCGTTAACGGGGGCCGACATGCCCCCAATAATTTGCCACGTGTCGCTACTCCTGATCCAGGTATGCGTGATCCGGAATGCATCTGTTCTCAGCGCTTCGCCGGTATCGTCCTTCGCCCAATTCAATTTGATTCGATAATGGTTAATTGCGATGTCGTCGGTGACACGAACGGCGAGCTGCTCAATTGAGTACGACTGCAACTTCAGCCCTTTTGCTGTGTTGCTCGTGATCCAGTCGGTGATCTGACCTTTTTGAACGGGCGCTGCGCTAACAAGCGGCCACCCGACGAAGTTGTCATGCCAGAGCGCACGATACTTCTCGAGGTCGTTGGCCTTGACGTATTCCCAATACGCTTTCTCTAGGTTCCAGATCTGCGTTTCGGTCCGAGCCGGACTGGCGGTATGTGCTAAATCCTGAGCGAAAGCCGCTGCCGTCAGTGCGAGCAGAAGAGGGATCGTCTTTAACATTGCGTCATGGTATTCATCACACGGATGAAAACGAACTTTTTTAATGCGGGTTCGAGAAGGTTTAGCGAGAGTTGTGACACACTCGTAACTTGACCGCATATAGCATCGGATCCCAAGCTGTCCGTGCGCCAATTCAGTTAGGCAACTCCACGCAAAGTAGTTGAGAATAAAGAAAAGGAGCAGTTATCATGAATTTCAAACTCGAAGTGATCATCATTCCCGTTTCCGACGTGGATCGGGCGAAGAAGTTCTACGAGAATCTTGGCTGGCGCCTCGACGCGGACTTCGCGAACGGCGACTTCCGTGTGGTGCAGCTGACGCCGCCAAACTCGGATGCTTCAATTATCTTCGGCAAGGGAGTTACATCGGCCAAGCCTCGTTGGACGGACAACCTGGTTCTCGCCGTTGACGATCTCGACGCCGCGCGTGCTGACCTAATCAATCGCGGCGTCGAAGTAAGCGAGATCTTCCATTATGTGGGCGGCCCCTTCAACAACTCCGTTGAAAACCCGCGCGTTGGTGGGCGCGACTCGCAAGGTCGTTCCTATTACTCGTTTGCCTCGTTCGAGGATCCAGACGGGAATGGCTGGCTGCTCCAGGAAATCAAAACGCGTCTTCTTGGTCGCGAGTGGAAGTTGACGCGAGCACAAGCGATGGATGTCGCAAGACTTGGCGAGCTCCTGCGCGAGACGGAGGAACATCATGGCCAATATGAGAAGACGCACGCCAAACATGACTGGTGGAATTGGTACGCGCCTTACCTGAACGCGCGTCAGAAGGGTAGCAGTGTGGAGGAGGCCGCTGCCGCCGCCGACCGCTACATGGAGCAAGTCCATCATGTTGCGCCTCGATGACGCACTATGTTCTAGCGCTTGCGCTCTCGCGGCCTAGTGGCCTTTGAGGAAAGCCCGGCGATTTTGGAAAGTGAGATAATGTCTGCCATTTTCGATCGCGTCTTAACGATAAACCTTGTCGCCAACACGGTGATTTTCTATGTCGCGGCACGGCTTTATTTGCTGCCTCTGATTCCACGCGTCCGGCCGCAGGTGATTCTCGTTCCCATTCTCCTTTTACATTCAATGCGACACCTGGGACTGATGTTCCTCACTCGCGGCGCCACTTTCCCGGGAATGCCGCCGCAGTTTGCGTACCCAGCCGCATTTGGTGATCTGCTAACGGCAATACTAGCGTTCGCAGCAATTCCGCCGGTGTTACGAAACTCTGGTTTGGCCAAGCCGGCGGTGTGGACTTTTAATATTGTCGGCAGCGTCGACCTGCTCACCGCGATTACGCTTGCTACGATTCACAATACGGCAGAGACAATGGGACCAGCTTACTGGATTCCGGCTTTTTGGGTCCCATTGTTACTAGTGAGCCATTACCTGACTTTCGTTTTACTGAGTCGACGTTGGAAACCGTGAGTCGATTGAGTTTCAAACGCAGACTTCGCTACTTCACGCGCTTGCCGTGTTTTATGATCAGATCGACACATTGCAGCAGGTCGATGTCACGCAGCACATCGCCTTTGACGGCGATGATATCGGCGAACTTACCTTCACTGATTGAGCCATAGTCCTTGTCTACTTTCATCATTACAGCAGGCCAGTAGGTGGCTGCGCGAATAGCGGTCATCGCGTCGACGTCGAGATGATTAACCCACGCATCAAGCTCGTGCCACGTGGAGGTGTTGTGAAATTTCATCGGGATACCGCTGTCGGTGCCGATAAGTAACACCACGCCGGAGTCCTGTAGCTGCTTAAACTTGTGGCGAACCGTCTTGGCGCGCAGCGGTGTGATCTGGTAATAAGCGAGCTGATTCGGGTGCGCGATCGAGCGCTTGATGTCTGCGGCGATGTCGGGAGGAATACCATCGTAGTTGGCCGGATCATCCAGCGGTTCGGGATTGTTGACCAGGGACTCGTAGTTGATGAATCCTTCGATGGTCGGACACCAGAAAAGCGGGCCCAAACTCATTTTCGCAGTGCGCTCATGCAACGCGTTCAGGATGTCGTCGGGATAACCCGGTGCTGACGCGAGGCCAGTGTGTTCAAAGCAATCAACGCCAGCGGCAAGTCCGCGCCGAATTTCTTCCGGGCGATGTGCATGGGCGACGACAGGAAGTTTGCGCGCGTGCGCTTCGTCGACGACTGCTTTCACTTCATCCATCGTCATCTGGTCCTGGTCGATGAGCTTGATGATGTTGACTCCCGCGTCAGCGAGCTGTTTCACTTTAGCTTTACCGTCGGCCGCGCCTTTGACTCCCCAGCGAAAGTAATCGGTACCAGGATAAGGCTCGTGCTGGATGAACGGACCGGCGACGTAAAGAGTAGGGCCAGGAATTTCCCCGCGATTGATCCGGTCACGCAGACTAATGCTTTCCTTGAGCGGACCGCCGAGATCGCGAGCGCTGGTCACACCGGCCGTGAGCAGTTGTCGTGCGGCCGCTGGCATGATCTCGCCACCGAGGCGCGGCGGATATGTTTTGTCCCAATACGCGTAGTCGCTATGGCCGAGGATCATGGTATGGACGTGGCAATCCCAAAGGCCCGGCAACACGTCCATGCCTTCCGTGGAAATAACTTCGGCGTCGGCGGGTACCTGCAGCGCGCCGACCGAGCCGACGGCAACGATCCGCTCATTGTCGATGATGATTACGCTGTTGGCGATCGGATGGCCGCCAAAGCCGTCAATCAGGCGGCCGCCGACGAGTGCCATTGGGCGCGCGTGCGCAGACGCAAGTATGAAGAAGAAAAGCGCTCGAATAAGACAGGGATTCATGATGAGCCCACATGCTATGGTTGGATTCGCGCCCAGGCGAGCCTTATTGAACTCACAACGATTCGATCTTTTTAGATGTTTGGTACCTGGGACGCGACGACATATCGCGTTTCGATTCTTATCTTAAAGAGGGAATTGGAATTAACTCTAACGTGGCACCATAAAATCCTACACACGCGCCGGGACAGCGACTTGATAAAAGGAGATAAGATCAACCATGCATCCAACTACGTACAACGCGAAGGCTTATTCCGCCGCCAGCGCCACATCCAGACTGGCATCGACCAAGATCAACCGTCGCGATCCAACTGATCGCGATGTGCAAATCGAGATCCTCTTCTGTGGCATCTGCCACTCCGATCTTCATTCGGTGCGCAACGAATGGAGCGAGTTCATGGCCACGAACTATCCGATCGTTCCCGGCCATGAGATCGTCGGGCGTGTGACGAAAGTCGGCTCCGCGGTCAGCAAGTACAAAGCAGGCGATCTCGTAGCGGTCGGCTGCATGGTCGACTCGGACGGCAGCTGCGCGCACTGCAAAGCCGGCCTGGAACAGTTCTGTCCGAACATGGTCCTCACGTTCAACTCCCCGGACAAACACCTCGGAGGTTTTACTTATGGCGGCTACTCCGAAAGCATTGTTGTCGATGAACGCTTCGTTCTGCGTGTGCCTTCGGATCTCGATCCCGCCGCGACTGCGCCGTTGCTTTGCGCCGGCATCACGACGTACTCGCCCATGCGCCACTGGGGCGTGACCAAGGGCAAAAAAGTCGGCGTGGTCGGTCTTGGCGGGCTCGGTCATATGGCGGTGAAATTTGCTCACGCGCTCGGAGCTCACGTCGTCGTTTTCACCACTTCGCCTAACAAGAAGGAGGACGCGCTGCGCCTCGGTGCCAACGAAGTTGTCGTCTCTCGCAACGCGGACGAGATGAAGAAACAAGCTGGCAGCTTCGATTTCGTCCTCGACGCCGTTTCGGCCGATCACGACATCAACAGCTATATCAATTTACTCGGCGTCAACGGCAACCTTACTCTCGTTGGCGCTCCGGCGGAGCCGCTGCGGGTCCCTGCGTTCAGCCTGATCATGCGGCGTCGTAGTTTCTCCGGCTCGATGATCGGTGGTATCGCCGAAACGCAGGAGATGCTCGATTTTTGCGGTGCCAATAACATCACGGCCGACGTCGAAGTCATTCCGATACAGAAAGTCAACGAAGCCTATGAGAGATTGCTCAAGTCCGATGTGAAGTATCGCTTCTCGATCGACATGGCTTCGTTGAAATCGGAGTGAGCATCAGCTTTAAACAAAAATCTAGTTGCTGTAGCCATGGCCCTATGGGCCGTTGATCTGGTGTGAACCTGCACGGACGCGGACCGGCCGCAGGCCGGTGGCTACAACATTTGTAAAGGTCGCATCGAGAAAAATGCAGAAGCGCAGACTTGGAAAAACTAACTTGGAAGTCTCGGCGATCGGGCTGGGCTGTATGGGGATGAGCTTTGGATACGGTCCGCCAAAAGACAAACAGGAGATGATCTCGCTGATTCAGGCGGCAGTCGAACGCGGCGTGACGTTTTTCGATACCGCTGAGGTTTACGGCCCGTTCACGAACGAAGAACTCGTGGGCGAAGCCCTCGCTCCAATGCGCGAGCGAGTGGTGATCGCCACCAAATTCGGGTTCAAGCCTGATTCCAAACCCGAAACGAGATGGAGTAGCCTGGATAGCAAGCCAGAGCACATCAAAGAAGTTGCCGAAGCTTCTCTGAAAAGACTTAGGACGGATGTCATCGATCTATTCTATCAACATCGTGTTGACCCGAAGGTGCCAATCGAAGACGTAGCCGGAGCCGTAAAAGAGCTGATTGACCAAGGAAAGGTAAAACACCTCGGTCTTTCTGAAGCGGGAATGCAAACAATCCGCCGTGCGCACGCAGTTCAACCGGTCACTGCAGTCCAGAGCGAATATTCACTTTGGTTCCGAGATCCTGAGAAGGAAGTGCTCCCCACACTTGAGGAACTCGGGATCGGTTTCGTCCCCTACAGCCCACTTGGCAGAGGCTTTCTCACGGGAAAGATGAACGAAAACACGACGTTCGACAGTTCGGATTTTCGCAACATACTCCCGCGCTTTACACCGGAGGCTCGAAAAGCAAATCGGGCGTTAGTTGAACTGCTTGGCGAAATCGCAAAACGAAAGAAGGTGACCCCGGCTCAGATCGCGCTCGCTTGGTTGCTCGCGCAGAGGCCGTGGATTGTTCCGATCCCGGGCACCACGAAACTCAAGCGACTCGAAGAAAACATCGGAGCAGCCGAAATCGAACTTACGCAAGAGGATCTTCGCGACATCGAAAGCGCCGCGTCAAAGATCGACGTGCAAGGAAATCGATACCCCGAAAAGCTTGAACAAATGACCGGGCGCTGAGTAACCATGCTGAAAGCTAGAAGGTGCCTCATCAATGTTGTAGCCGCTTCGCTGTGTCGAGGGGTTTTGTTGCGCCTCCTTAGAACATGAATGATAAAGATCAATCAAACCGTCCTAGGCTGGGCGTTGAAGGAGCCAAGGCGCAGGAAGCGATTGGCGCAGTCACAAGCCTGGTTGAGGAGCTTCAGGCAGGCTGGGACCAGCACGACGCTGACCTCTCGAACCGACGGTTCGCTGCGGACGTTATGTGGGGCAGTCCGTTCGGTGCGACCATCCAAGACTACGAGGAGCTCCACGCCATCCACGTTCGTTTGAAACAGGAGCGAAGGGGCGGTTCTTCCTCACGCTTTGAAATCGTCAGAGTTCTTGTGCCCACTGCCGGCGTCGCTGTCGCCCAAGTCCGACGCGTAGCGCTCGACTCTGACGGACAGCCCATAGAACCATCCGAAGAAAACAGCGGATTGTTCTCAGAGATGGCGTTATACGTGCTCGTGCGCCGAAAGGGCGCGTGGTGGCTCGGTGCCGGACAAAACACTCCGATTCGGTGCGCCGAACAGGACATCGCATAAGCGCAATGCGTGGAGAGCACGCGTGTCTTGCGCGACGATTCCCAGGAAAGCGCTCGAATTGCATTCGGGAACTTCAGCTGGATCGAACAAATCGATTAACAACCCCCGTAAATTGAGCAGCGCGTGCATGAGTGTCTGCAGTCACCGGCTGGATCGATCCTGTGAATCCTCTCTAAGAATTTTCACGACTTTCTCGACGGTATTCCAATTGCGGTTCGTCGCAGGCGCGCCGAGAAGCTTCTCGATCTTGCCGAGATAGCTGATCGCCTTCATTTGCCGGCGATACAGACCTAGGACGAATCTGTCTTCGATCGCAATGATCTTGATTAGCCAGTCGTCATCGGATGGCAGGCTAAGAGGAAGAGAAGGCGGCGAGGAGGGTCGTTTGGCCAGGATGTTGACAAACCGCGTTATGTTCGGGCCGGAAGGTTGTTCCGAGAATGGATCCTTTGATGCAAGTTTGATGACGTCGCGCGCCGGACAAATCATGATCTCGCATTTGAACGGCAGCTTTTTCGCGATTGCCGCGCGCAGCGTCGATTGACTGACATTCTCGCGCACAACAAACGTGCCGACTGCGCCGATGTTTACCACTCCGAACTTCGACAACTGTTTGGCGATCGCGGCCGGTTGGCATCGATTACCTTTGCCGACGTTCACTCCCCGAAGAAATACCACCCAGCGCATTAGGAAAGTAAGAAGGAATAATTAAGAATTAGGAAAGGGAAATCTTTTCGCCTCTTACGCGCAGCTCCAAGCTGGAAAGGGCAAATTCGAAGTTATTTTGAGCGAACGACCAGGCATTTACTGCGCGCGTAGAGCGATCATGGGATCGACCTTCGTTGACCGCAGCGCTGGAACGTAGCTGGCCAGGATTGCGACTGCCAATAGCACCAATGAGATGCCAATGAAGGTGATTGGATCTGTCGCGCTGATCCCAAACAGCAAACTTGCTAGTACTCGGGTCAGAAGAAATGCCGCGATAAATCCGAGCATCATACCTACGCTCACTAGTTTGAGGCTGTGCTTGATTGTCATTTGCAATACGTCGGCCCGTCGCGCGCCGAGCGCCATGCGAATGCCTATCTCATGTGTGCGTTGTGCGACTGAGTAACTCATCACCCCGTAAATTCCCACGGCCGCGAGAACTAATGCCACAGCGGCAAAGATACCTAACAAAAGCATGCTAAACCGTTGCCTGGCGATCGCCTGCGACACAATATGATCCATCGTATCGATGTCGGCCACAGGTTGGTCTTTATCCACGGCCCATATCGCATCGCGAACTGAGGTAGCCAGACTCATCGGTTCCACGTTCGTCCGAATAACCAGTGCATTTGCAGCCAGATACTTCATCTGCCGGTAAGGAAGGTACATTTGCATTTTGGGCTGGGCGATGAAGTCGTTTTGCCGGACATCTTTCACGACGCCAATCACCTCTCGCCAGGGTCTGTCTGAAGTCGTCGCACCAGGCTTGAGGCGTTTGCCAACGGGATCCTGTCCCGGCCAGTAGTGCTGGGCGGTTTTCTCGCCAATCACCACGACATCTTTTGAATCCGCTCCGTCCTGATCGGTGAAGTCGCGGCCGCGAATGAGTGGAATTCCCATTGTGCTGAAGTAACCCGGACCAACTGCGCGGTAGATTACATTGGGCCACTGATCTGGCGGCGGATCAGGAATACCTTCAACGGCAATGCTCATCGAATCACCGTTGTAGGTGAACGGCAGGTTACCTGCGACCGCTACTAATTGCACGCCAGGCAGGGTACTGACGCGCCGCAACACCTCGTCGAAGAACACCGAGCGCCGTTGCCCGTCTGGATACTTTAACTCCGACAGGTCTACTTTCATGGTTAGCAGATGGTCGGTACGAAATCCGGGATCGAGATTTCGCAAGTGCAGAAAGCTGTTGATGAGCAATCCCGCGCCAATGAGAAGAATGAACGAGACGGCCACTTCGCCGATTACAAGCAAACCGCGTAGCCGATTTCCTTTGCGACTCGCAGCCGAATCGCGGCCGCCTTCTTTCAACGAATCGTTCAGGTTGGAATTCAACGCATGCATGGCCGGTGCGAGCCCAAACACAATTCCGGTCAATAAAGCGATCGACGCGGTAAACAGGAGCACCTTTCCGTCAATGTTGATAGCCTGTATCTGCAAAATCATTGACGGAACAAATGTCTTCAGCACACGAACTCCACCCAGGGCCAGGAGCAATCCAAGACCGGCGCCCAGGAACGCCAGCAATACACTTTCCGTCAAAAACTGGCGCGTCAGTCGGGAACGGCTGGCACCTAATGCGAGTCGCAACGCGATCTCCTTTTCTCGCACCGCAGCGCGAGCGAGCAGCAAATTGGCAACGTTTGCGCAGGCAATGAGAAGAACAAAACCGACCGCGCCGAGCAGAATGAGCAACGCGGGTTTGATATCGCCGACTATTTCCTCGTGCAGTGGCGTCACAGTTGCACCGATACGGGTGTTGAACCTTGGATATTGTTTGGCGAGGCGCGCGGCAATCGTCTCCATTTCAGCTTGTGCCTGTTTAAGCGTAACGCCAGGTTTCATCTGCGCGATCACATCGAGAAAATGATTGCCACGCTCTGTCACTTCCTCGTTGGTAAACGCGATCGGCACCCACAGCTTGTCTTGCCAGTTGCCGTACCCCGGTAGATGCACTGAGCGCGGCATGACGCCGATCACAACGTAGCTTTCCCCATTCAGGGTAACTGTGCGGCCAATAACGCCCGGGTCCGAACCGAAGCGGCGCTGCCACAGCGAGTGGCTGAGGAGAACGACATTTGCGCCCGGCCGGTCGTCACCCGGGACGAATGTGCGCCCGAGCAGCGCGGGGACACCTAACAAGTCGAAGAGATTTGCGGAAACACGCCGCCCATCGAGCCGTTCAGGTTCACCCACGCCGGTCAGGTTGAAATTGCGCTCCACCATCGCCGCCATTCCGGCGAAAACGGTGTTCTGCCTCTGCCAGTCGAGAAAGTTAGGCGGCGACGGAGTATTTTTCGGAAAGCCAAGATGCGCGGCATTTTCCCAGGCCATTACCATTTGTTCGGGATTTTTGAACGGAAGCGGCCGCAGCAGGACAGCGTTGACGACGCTGAAGATTGCGGTGTTTGCGCCGATGCCCAGTGCGATCGCAACAATAGCAACGCTTGTGAACGCCGGATTCTTCGCCAGCGTGCGCAGCGCATAGCGCAAATCCTGCCACAGATCCGCAAACACGTTGATCTTCTGTGCCGTCCCCAATGTGACAGGCCTTGCCGAAACCCGATGCTCCACGCGTTTCAGTTCACGGCCTAACAAATCAGGCGTGTTGAGCTGCTCGAGCGCTTGCTGGCGCGCTTCATTTTCCGAGGCACCGCTGCTGAGTGCCCGCTCGTACTCGTCTTCCAGATGCTGCGAAAGTTCTTCAACGATTTCCGCCTCACGCACGGGAGATAAACCGAGGTCTGCCAGACGCGACCTGATATCGATCTTGAAATCAGGCATGTTGAATCCCGGTGATCAGGTTGATCGCTTCAACGAATTCACGCCAACCGGCCCGTTGCTTCGAGAGCACGTTCCTGCCCGAGGCGGTTAGGCGATAATAGCGGCGGCGTCGTTGGCCCGCCCTTTCGACCCAGCGACCGCGAATCCAGTTCCGTTTCTCAAGTCGATAAAGCAAAGGATAAAGAGAAGCGACATTGAATCGGATGGCGCCGCGTGAGCGCACATCGATTAGTTGCGCAATCTCATATCCATGTCGGGACCGATCTTCGAGCAGGGCTAGGATCATCAATTCCGCGCTACCCTTCTTGAGTTCACGGTCAGGGACTGGCGATGCCATATATTGCAATGCAATATAGCCAGTGACGGACGATGGTCAAATCAGAATGTGGTCTCGGTTTGCAAGCGATTCCTACTTGTAAGCGATCGCTGCGCTCGACGGACCGGCAAGATGAATCACTTCGAAGCGTGTGAAGCCCACTCCGCCACACCATTCTTTGAAATCCGCGGCGGAATAATCGAACCCGTCTCCGGTTTCGATGAGCATGTTGAGTGACATCAGTAAACCGAAAACATTCTCGCGGCGCGCATCGTCGATCAAAGCTTCGACTGCAATGAGCGCTCCGTCGGATGGAAGCGCATCGTGTGCCGCGCGGATGAGTTTCATTTTCTTCTCCAGATTCCAATCGTGCAGAATCATTCCCATCGTGATGACATCGGCTTTCGGCAGCGGATCCTGAAAGAAATCGCCCGATGCGACCCGAACCCGATCGCTTACGCCGGCGGCGGCAATGTGCTTCCTCGCGACAGGCTCCACTGGTGGGAGATCGAAGCTGACGCATTCAAGTCGCGGATGCTTCTTTGCGACTTCGATGCAGAGCAAACCGGTTGCACCACCTACATCGCACAGCGTGGAGTATTTTGAGAAATCAAATTTGTCGGCGAGCGCTTCGAAGTTGATGCGCGAGAGACCGGCCATCGCATCGAGGAATTGCTCTAGCTTCGCAGGGTCTGCATACAACTCATCGAAAATGCCTTTTCCGCCGTGCTTGGTTTCATTTTGCGGCTGGCCGCTTCGCAGCGCCTCCGGCAAGTCGCCCCAGAATTTGAAGAGCCGAGCGTTCAGCATCTCCAGAGTTCCTCCCATGTAGCGCGAGCCATGTCGATCCAGATACAGAGACGTCGCGGGTGTGTTGAAATATTGTGCGTTGGGTCCTATACCTTCGCGCTCGAGAAACTCCATTGCCACAAGCGCATCGAGAAAATCTGCGATGCCGCGTGGATGCAGGCTGAGCTCTTTGCCGATTTGCGCCCCTGTGAGCCGGCGTTGCCCGAGCTTCGTGAATAAATCAAACGCCACGGCGGTGAGCAGGACTTTGGAATTCCAGAACCCAAAGGCCGTTTGCAGAATTGCATCCGGAGTTGGCGAAGGCGTGTTCATCGAGGTTCGATGTAGCATCGGACAGAGCGCTTTGCCAATCTGTCAGCTGACTTGCCGTCGGACATCAAAGGTCTCTCCGCTGCAGCCCGAATCCGCGGCTGCTCTTGCCGGCATCGCTAACCGCAAAGAATCCGATTCTTCCCGGATGCCCGGGACTTTGTGCCCGGCATCGAAGGCGAGATTGCCTCTTTGATCGGAAAGTTAGCTTTTCAATGCGCTCAGGTCGGCGCCATGGTTGATGTGGTAGGCATGGCCGTCGAGCACGAGAGCGGGGACTGATTTAACTCCGGCGCGCTCGGCTTCTGCGAGGCGCGATTGGTCGCTGCCGAGGTGGACCACCTCAACCTCGTAGCGATTGCGGTCCAAGGCTTGCGCGATGTTTTGTTCCGCGTCAACACAAACAGGGCAACCAGCGTGATAAAAAATAGCTTTCGATTTCATGTTTTGATCTTTATCTGGATCACAAAACATAAAAGAAGGCACAATTCGGTAAGCGGTAACCGTTTTGTGCGTGGCTCGCCAGGTGGGGTCGCTTTGTTATAGTACCTCACGATGAGTGCCCGTCGTTATCTTTCGTTAGGCGAGCGTGCTTCGTATCGGCGACTGGAAGATGTGGTCGGTTGCAAATGGTCTGCGGCCGTATTGGCGGCGATCGGTCGCGGCGTGCGGCGGCCGGGGCAACTGGAGCGATTTATTCCAGGGATCTCGACCAAGGTCTTGAACGAGCGCCTTCGCAAGCTACTCGATTATCGGCTCGTGAGCCGCACAGAAACACGCGGCCGAATCTTACGTGTTGAGTACGAACTAACCGCGACTGGCAGAAAGCTCGCGGCTATTATCGAGCAAATCAGCGACCTAGATGAGGAGCACGCCGCTGGGCCCGACTCTTTCGGGCGTCAACGCCATCGTAGCACAGGCATCTTACCCGTCGGGCAACCCGGCATCTCGCGTGATTGATCGGTTCTTCGGCAGTCTCGCCACCCGACGAGTCCGTCCGACTGGCGGACAAGATGCTCGCCAGCCCACAGCCTCGCCACGGCGAGTCCGTCCTGTGGCGGACAAGATGGCTGTGCTTCTCTTACCGCGTGGTGTAGCCGCCGCTTTGCGAAGATGGTCTGGCCGCTTGGCAGGTCCAGGAACAAGCGGTTACACGAGATTGGTCTGAATAAATCGCGGGCTTGCGTGGATGTCGATCTGACGCAGCATTGTGTTACCGGAGTTAACGAATCGATGCGGCGTGTTCGCAGGAATCACGACAATGCCTCCGGCATCCACCTCGCGCCTTTCGCTGCCGACCGTGATAGTGGCACGGCCTTCGAGCGTGAACGCGACCTCGACGTACGGATGCGTGTGCAATGGCGGACCCTGGCCAGGCTTCGCGTTGACGATATAAGCCGAGAACGGCGCGCCTTCTTTTTCGCCGGCGAACTCATACGACATTCCGACAAAGGGCAACTGCTCAAGTGAGGTGAAGCTCATGAGGGAAAATACCCGAAATGCCCCACTTGACATGCAACTATATGGTTGCATATTCGAATCGGTGGATGTAGTTTTCAAAGCGCTGGCCGATCCAAGCCGCAGAAAATTGCTTGATGAACTGCGCAAGGAGAATGGGCAGACGTTGAGTGAGTTATGCGAGCACCTGGACATGACGCGGCAGGCAGTGACCAAGCATTTGGTGCTGCTGGAAAAAGCGAACCTCATCGCCGTCGTCTGGCGCGGGCGCGAGAAGCTGCATTATCTCAATCCAATGCCGTTGCATGAGATCTACGAGCGTTGGATTGGCAAATACGAACGCCATCGCCTTCAGGCGTTGAGCGATCTGAAAAAAGGTCTCGAATCCGCCCGCCATACGGCAGGACGGATCCGCCGTGGCGGACACACGAAAAACAAGAAACCAAAACAAAGTGGCGCGGCGGACTAGAGGCCGCCGCTCCTTGAAGTAAGCCTATGAAAAAAGATCAATTCGTTTACGTAACCTATATTCGCACCACACCTGAGAAGTTATGGAAGGCGCTCATCGAACCGGAATTCACTCGGCAATTCTGGGCTAATACAGCTCAGGAATCTGAATGGAAACCGGGCGCGTCGTGGCGCATCAAAGCGCCCGGCGACTTGATCACCGATAGCGGCGAAGTGCTCGAAATCGACCAACCTCGCCGGCTCGTTTTGAAATGGCGCAATGAATTCAGGCCTGAATTAAAGGCTGAAGGTTATTCGCGTCTGACTTACCAACTCGAGAAAGAAGGAAAGTCCGTGAAGCTCACCGTTGTTCACGAGATCGACAAACAAGGCTCGAAGTTTATCCAAGCCGTGTCGACCGGATGGCCGCACATTCTCGCAAGTCTCAAGAGTCTTCTCGAAACCGGCGAATCGCTGGAAGAGACCCGCGAATGGCCGCGTGAAGCGTGTAAGTAGTCCTTCGGAAAAGTCCCATTGGAATTTAATCGTCCAGCCCAGCGTAGTTCCGCTTTCGGGGCTACGCTGGGTAATCCACGGTAAGAACCGGCAACTTTGATGGAGTTGCATCAGCCTAGCCGCTTCGCGTCAAGACTCTGCTCGATGATTAAAATCCTGTTAGGATTCGCAGATCGAAATGCGTGGTGTGCGACTGGCGAACTGTGGCCGCTGCGCGGCCTTCAGTCGCAAAAATTTCTTGCCGAAATGTCGAAATGCACCGTTGCGCCGCGTCTTCTTTATGGAGGTGATCTGCTATGTTTACTGCGTTCATTATTGTTACTGTGCTTACTACCGCGGCCAACACGTATGCGGCCATTGTTGATTTTCGTCGACCTCAATGGGTCCTTGATAACATGAGCAAGTGGGGAGGCTCGTATTCATGGCTGTCCACGCTGGGCGCGCTTAAGGCGGCAGGTGCACTTGGGGTTTTGATGGGTATCGGCGCTCCTCTGATTGGAATTGCAGCGGCGGCTGGCTTGGTCCTGTTTTTTGTTGCTGCGATTGCGGTTGTTATACGTGCTCGCTGGTACGCACACCTTCCATGGCCAACGACGTATCTGCTGCTGGCCATTGGATCGCTAGCGTTACGGCTCGCTGTGTCGTGATCTACGGAATAACGGTTTCCCAGCGGTCATCGCTGAATCGGCGGCTGCTCAAGCCGCCGTTATTTTTGGAATGCGTGAAAATTTTTTTGGGAAATGTCGAAACGTCTGGATGCCAAACGTCATCCGTATGAGGCCGCGAGATTTTCCGGCCGACAACAACCAAAGCGAAATAGAAAAGAGGAAAATTAAAATGAAAACCATACAAGCACGAATGAAAAACCCCGCGACGCTGATTCCTGAGGCGATGCAGCCTCTGATGGCTTTTATCGCGGCGGTCAGGAAAAGCGGTGTGCCCCAGCGAACGCTCGATCTCGTCCACCTACGGGCCAGCCAAATCAATGGCTGTAGCTTTTGCGTGGATATGGGTTCTCGAGAGCTCAAGAAAGCAGGCGAGACTGACGATCGTCTCTTCTCTGTCGCTGCCTGGCGCGAAGCTCCGTTTTTTACCGAGGCTGAGCGCGCCGCGCTGGCGCTTGCCGAAGCGGTTACACGACTTAGCGATCGGTCCGATCCAGTACCAGAGGAAATCTGGAATGAGGCCACTCTCCATCATGATGAGAAAGCGCTCGCAGGTTTAATCCTCTGGATTGCCACAACCAACCTTTTCAACCGTGTTAACGCCTCGACGAAACAGGTGGCCGGTGACAATCCCTGGAAGAGTCACTAAGAACCCAAAACACAACACAACAACCAAAACTAACACCATGAAATACGCATTACTCGTTCACCAGTCACAGGAACACTTCGATGGTCGCAATGTTGAAGCCGCCGTGGCCGCTGGAAAGGCATACGGTGAGGCCCTCCAGGCGGCAGGCATTTTTGTCGCCGGCGCAGGATTAGATTCGCCAAGGAACACGACGACCGTTTCCGTTCGTGACGGGAAAAGGCATGTGCACGACGGCCCGTACGCTGAAACGAAAGAGTTTCTCGCTGGATTCGGCATCATCGATGTGCCAGGCCTGGATGCGGCGTTGGAATGGGCTGCACGCCATCCTGCTGCTGGGTTCGCCTCCATTGAGGTGCGTCCCATAGTGGGGTTCGGCGTTGCTCCTGCCAAAGCCGCATGAGTGAATCTGGGACCCATGTTGCGGTCGAAACCGTGGCGCGGGATTCGTATGGACGACTAATCGCTTATCTCGCGGCGCGATCGGGCGATGTCGCCGGCGCGGAAGACGCGCTCGGCGACGCGTTCGTCGCGGCTTTGAAGCGGTGGCCAACTGAAGGCGTTCCGGAAAAACCGGAAGCATGGCTGTTGCATGTCGCGCGCAATCGCATGATTGACGCCACCCGTCGAAAACAAGTGCAGCAGAAATCGGAGAAGTTTCTCCAACAAATCGCCGAGGAACCAGCGAACGCCGCAAATGCGCACGAACATTTTCCTGACGAACGACTGAAACTTCTTTTCGTTTGCGCGCATCCGGCGATCGATCCAGCCGCCCGTACTCCGCTGACGTTGCAGGCTGTTCTTGGCGTTGACGCCGTGCGCATCGCCTCGGCGTTTCTGATTTCTCCTGCAGCAATGAGCCAGCGCCTCGTTCGCGCCAAAAATAAAATTCGTGATACTGGAATTCCGTTCCGCGTCCCCGAGCTGCCGGAGTTGGAGGAGCGGGTTTCCTTTGTTCTCGACGCGATCTATGCCGCGTACACAACCGGCTGGGAAAGTTTGATGGAAACAGCTTGTACACATCACGCGCTCGCGGCCGAGGCGATCGCTCTAGGGCGAGTGCTGACGCAATTGATGCCGCGTGAACCAGAAGCTCACGGTTTGCTCGCGTTGATGTTGCACTGTGAAGCGCGACGTGAAGCACGCTACACAAGCGAGGGCAAGTTTGTGCCTCTGGATCAGGAGGACACCGCCCTTTGGTCGCAATCGATGATTGACGAAGCGGAGGCACATCTGCGGTCGGCTGCTGAGTTCAAGCGAATGGGGCGCTATCAATTGGAAGCCGCCATTCAGTCCATTCACGCTAATCGAGCGAAAACCGGACGGATCGATTGGAAGGAAATCGCTTTGCTCTATGAGGGTTTGGCGCGAATTGCGTCCGGGGTCGGTTCGCTCGTTGGTCGAGCCGTTGCGATTGCGCAAGCAGGCCAGTCGGCTGCCGGATTCGCTGCGCTTGAACAGATTCCCGCGGATCAAACGGCGGATTATCAACCCTATTGGGCCGCGCGCGGACATCTGCTTCAATTGTTGAATCGAAAGGATGAAGCACGCGAAGCTTTCGATCGCGCGGCGAGCCTGACAGACGATCCGGCGTTGCGTGAATATCTTTTTAAACGCGCCCGTATCTGAATGAACCGGCGGGAGGACACGAAGTTATATGAAGAATTTTTCAATCAAGCCAGTCGGATCGATCCGCTCCGACTTAAAAAGTCGCGATGATGCGCCCCGGCAGGGCTCTGAGGGAGCACCCGACGCGTGCGTCGAAGTGGACCCAGAATTTGCGCATGGGCTAGAGGGCATCGTTGCGGGACAAGAGATCATACTCATTACTTGGTTGCACGAAGCGAACCGGAAAACGCTGAAAGTGCATCCTCGCGATAATGTCAATGCTCCACTCAGCGGTGTATTTTCCACTCGATCTGCCGATAGACCGAATCCGCTGGGATTGCATCGGGTTACGGTTCGCGACATCGTTGGCAATCGTCTGCGGATCGAACCGATTGAAGCAATAGACGGTACTCCAGTTGCAGACATCAAGCCTGTGTTAACAGGATCGACTGACTCATAATTGCTTTGTCAGCATTCGCGACAGTCCATAGCATTGCGCTAGAGATTCGGTTAAACATCGGTTTGTGACCAGCCGCGAAGGAGATGCGAAATAAAGAGCAAAAAGGAGATCTGAGTGTCCAGGCCATTGCAGGGACTCATGTCGTGCTTCTCGGCATGGATTTACCCGAGCAAGATTGCCAGGGATTACTCGGCTTCGCTCTGCGACGAGAAGATCATACCGAGGGAGAAAAGTATTGGCTGTCGGGGTATAAGACTTTCGCCAGCGTAGAGGCGTCTCCGCCTCCGGGAATTCTTTACTCAACGCGGCGCCATCCTATTCAAGGTTTCACCTGGTCGGATTTTTCCGCGAAACCTGAGCACGAATACACATATGAAGTGTTTGCTCTCAGAGGCTTGCCAGCGAATCCGCAAGAATCTCAGCAAGTAGCTGTAAGTATCCGGACCGAGAGCGAGCATGGGAGAACGCATCACGTGCATTTTAACCGTGGCGCAGCCGCATCGCAGGAATACACGCGGCGATTTGGCGACAAGGAGCCCGAGGATGTGGGGCCCGCGGCATTTGCCTGGCTCTCGCGCGGCGCAGCGGAATCAATCGCAGACTTCGTCGGGCGCGCCCTTGGTCCGGGTTGGGGATTGCGCGTAGGCGCATACGAATTCACGGATGAGCGTGTGCTACAGGCGCTCGGTGCAGCGCGGGATCGCGGCGCGGATGTGGAGGTACTCTACCACGCACGAGACGACGAACAGAAGATTGCTAACGAGGCAGCGATCCAGAAATTTGACCTGGAGAACATTTGCCATCCGCGCAACGCGCAAGGTCTCACGCTTTCGCACAACAAAGTTATTGTGCTGACCAAAGCCGGTGCTGCACAAGCAGTGCTTACCGGTTCCACCAATTTCAGTGTCGGAGGAATCTATGGGCACAGCAACGTTGTGCATGTCTGCGAGAGAGACGACGTAGCGGCGAAATATTTGTGGCTGTGGAACGAGCTAAAGAAGAACACTCCGAAATCTGCCGATGCCGGTGTGCTTGTTGGAAAAACTGCGCTTCCTGACGATCCATTGGCAAAACAAATCACTTCCATTTTTAGTCCACGCGATACTTTGGAAGCATTGGAGTGGTACGCACAACAGGCCAAGGCTGCGAACGACGCCTTATTCATGACTTTTGCCTTCGGCATGAATCCGCGTTTCCAAGAAGCGTACCGCAGTGGCAACGCCAGACTGCGTTACGCTTTGATGGAAGCTATGAGCGGACCTACCAGAACCAAGGCGCAGAAAGCAGCCAACGAAGCCGCAATCATCGAGCTGAGGAAGATGAAAGAAAACAGGTTCGCCATTGGATCGCGTTTGGGTAAAGGCGCCTTCAATCACTGGCTCGTCGAGCAGCTCTCAGATTTAAACGTTCACGTGAAATATCTGCACACGAAATACATGCTCGTCGATCCGTTAGGCGCCAACCCGCTGGTGGTTTCCGGTTCCGCAAACTTCAGTGAAGCCTCGACTACGGACAACGACGAGAACATGCTCATCATTCGCGGCAACTCGCGAGTTGCCGACATTTATCTTGGAGAATTCATGCGTCTCTACCGGCATTTTGCTTTTCGCGATTGGCTTACACGACATCCGGAAGCCGATGAAGTAGAAGTCGGACACCTCGATGAGACAGATCAATGGTGGAAACGCTATTTCGGCGACACCTTCGAATCGCGGCAACGCAGTTACTTCGCAAGTTAGAAACCGGTTGTTGTGTAAGGCTTCTGTGCCAGCCCCGAAAGCGTTCGGGGTTCACAGGAACGCCCTACAATTTTGCGTTAGCAGCCGCCAGCTTACCCCGGCACATAAACGGCGTAACCACGCGGCGGCGCCCAGAGATCGACCCAGCCGGATTCGTTAGTCCGTTTGTCCTGTGGCGTGCTGAGGTCGTCGCGGCCGCGCCATGCTGCCGAAACGAGCCGCGTGTTGTTCCATCGTATTTGAACCCAAGTCCCGTTCCACGTGCCGCGGTTGTTTAACACAAATATCAGTCCGCTTTGATCGCCGTTGCCTGGGCGTTGCATGACGTAGAGATCGTCATCCACGAAAAGCACTTGGGTCGGGCCACCAGCGTTTCGTTCATGAACTTTGATGAGCGCGTCGATGCCGCTTTGATTGTTTGGCTGCGCGAGGTCCCAGTTGAAGTAATCCTGCCAGAAGACACACGGATAACCTTCATGCGTGAGGATGAAGGCGTAGGCGAGCAGCTTGTCGTTAATGATCGGACTGTCACGAACCACATCGTGGTTCTCGACAAAAGTGACGGCGTGCGCAGGGCGGTCCCACATCAAAACTCCACGATCTGTTAGAGTGCGGAGATTGAATCCATAACTATCGCACAAGTCGCGCAAACGCCAGCGCAGCGGAAAATCAAACGCGCCTACCGGATTGTCGGACCACGCGTTCGCTTCATCGAGCCAATCACCAATGGTGCGTTCGCTGTCCCAGCATTCGCCGACCGCGTACGGTTTGAAACTGGTGCCGCTACGCAGCGCGCGCAGTTCCTGAATCGAGCGAACCATCCAGCCGCCGTAACCCTTGACCATGTCGTAGCGGAACCCGTCGAAACCGACTTCTTCCAGGAGCCAGCGCGCGTATTCGATGAATTCGGTATAAACGAAAGGAGTTCGATGACAAAGGTCCGGCATGTCACCGAAAGTGGCGCCGTCCCACGTCTCGTACTGACTGGGATGAAAACATTTCCAATCACGCGGGAATTTGCCACTCTTCGGGTCAAACTTAGTCCAGCGTGAGTGGCCATCGATCGGATTCAGTTCTCGAGAATCGCCGCCACTGTTATGATTGAATACAAGATCGGCATACACTTGTAGCCCGAGCGCGTGAGCAGATTGGATAAGATCGAGCAATTGAGCCTTGGAACCGAACCATGTGGGCACGCCACCTTTCTGATCAAACTCGCCGAGGTCATAGTAATCATACGGATCGTAGCCCATCGATTTCCAATCAGCGGCTTTATTTGCGGGTGGAAGCCACAACGCTGTGAAGGCTGCCTCTGCGATCGCAGGCAGCTTTGATTTGATAAAGTTCCACCACTCGTGTTCGCGATTTTCCGCCCTGGGGCAATCCCAATAGAACGCTTGCAACATGACACCCATAGATCGCGTTTGCTTCGAAGTATAAGAGCATCGCCATGTTACACCGCGAATAATGACTAACAAGCAACCACTGGAGTCGTTGCTGAAAATGTTAGAAACGTGACGTTGAAGGAGTTCTCGACCGGAAACTACAAGGAATTATGGTGACTGCGATCGTGCGCCAAACTGGAGTGATCCTCCTATCCATCTTCGCAACAGGAGTCATTTCAATGGATACTGCAAATAAATCAGGAGTGGCTGCCGCGGCCGAAGGCGCCCAGCGCACGCGTTATCGCAACGTTGAGGTTGACGGGCTTTCAATTTTCTATCGGGAGGCAGGACCGAAGGACGCGCGAACGATTCTCTTTCTCCACGGATTGCCATCGTCGTCGCGGATGTTCGAATCTCTCTTCTCCAGGCTCTCGGATCGATTTCATCTTGTTGCGCCCGATTATCCGGGCTTCGGGCACAGTGATTGGCCGGATCCGAGAAAATTTGCGTACACATTCGATCATATTGCCGAGATCATGAATCACTTTACCGAAACGCTTGGACTCTCGCGTTATACCCTTTACATGCAGGATTACGGCGGTCCTGTCGGTTTTCGCATGGCCCTTGCGCATCCGGAATGCGTAGACGCTCTCATTGTTCAAGACGCCGTGGCGCATAACGAAGGACTGGGCGCGAATTGGAAGACTCGGCGCGAGTTTTGGAAGGATCGCGCGACGAACGAAAGCGCGCTTCGCACGAATCTTCTATCATTGCAGACCACGCGAACGCGCCATGTCGGGAACGATCCAAACGTCGATCGCTACGATCCTGATTTGTGGACGGACGAGTTCGCGTTTCTCAATCAGCCAGGGCAGGCGCAGATTCAAAGCGATCTGTTTTACGATTATCGAACTAACGTAGACGGTTATCCGAAGTGGCAGACGTGGATGCGGGAGAAGCAACCGCGCCTGCTGGTGATCTGGGGGAAGTACGATCTCTCGTTCGATCCCGGCGAGCCGGAACGCTACCGCAAGGATGTACCCAACGCCGAGGTTCATGTTCTCGACGCCGGTCACTTTGCCTTGGACACAGCAGCAGATGAAATCGCCGGGTTGGTCCGAAATTTTCTCGGTTCTTCGCGTTGAGTGTTGTCATGTTCTAAGCAAATACGATGAAGGCGATAGAAGGTTACTTTTTGATCAAACCCGAAGAACTCTTCTGGCGTCCATCCAGCCTGATGCGAATTCCAAACGCTGATTATCTGGAGCGTACAGGAAGTGAGAACCTGAGCGCGCGGCTCTGGCGGTTACCGCCCAAAAGCGCGAGCACGCTTCACAAGCACATCCGGCAGGAGGAATTTTATTTTGTCCTCGAAGGCTTGGGCCGAATGCGCGTCGGCGAGGAGACCTTGACCGTACCGAGATACGGCGGCGTGCTGGTCGGGCCCGGTCAGTTGCGGCAGGTATTCAACGATACAAACGCCGAAGTGCTCTGGCTTATCGTGGGTGCGCCGGAGGAAATGGAGTTTCTGCAAGGAGCAAAATCCACCGGCGTGGACCTATCCCTCATCTACCCGGTCGATCCGAAACAATTGCCTAAGGAATTAGCCGGCGTTGAGTGGCCGCCGAAAAGTTAGCCCTCGGTAACCGCCGTTGCTTGCTCACCGTTTCATGGTTAGCTGCGAATTCGCAGTCGTGGTCGGCTCGTAAAATCGCAAGGCTTCGATGTCACTGCCAAGCTCGCGCAGTGGGTAGAGACCTTTTGCAGAACCGCCGCCAGGATCTTGCACCAGATAGTCGAATCCATCCTTGCCGGCGATGACGACAAAATGGGTGATGCCGCTCGACAGCCGCACGCGCACGATAACGGGATTTCCGCGGGAAAGATTTGAGTCGATGAGTTGATACGATGCCAGGTCTTCATACACGTGCCGCACGCGATCAGGTGCGAACCACGCGGCGCGATCCCAATAAAGCCAGCCGTTTTCGGTGTATCCGCCAACGTTTGTTAGAAACCAGTTTAATTGCTGTGGATCGACATCGATGCCGTAAAACTTGAACACCATCGCCGCAGCAGCCACAGCGCAACCTTCGCCGCCAATCGTGCCATTTGCTTCGACTCCACCCAGCGGATCGTCACTCCATTTTTCATCACCCTGCCGGAACGACGGTACCGTAAGTTCGACACGATGAAAAAAATAACGCCCGCCCCACGGCGAGAGTTTTCGTTTCCAAGTCCAATCGATGTACACGCCGAGCGCGGCGACGAGCACAACAAGAATGAAACTGATGAAAACCCAACCGCGCTTCAAAGCACCATACTGTAGACGTGGCCGCCCCCTCGCGAAAGTATTTGGCGCGTAAAATCATTCACTGTCCGGCGCGCAGAAGCGAAATGACTAGTGGATCGAGACTGGTGTTCCAAATTTAATTCGCTCGGCCAAACGAACTACATCCCAGTTGGCCACCCGGATACAGCCATGGCTTACAGAATGTCCGATGGAATCGGGACTAGCTGTGCCGTGAATGCCGATTCCTTTCTTGTCGAGCGCGATCCAGAGAACGCCCACCGGATTTCGAGGTCCCGGAGGTAACATGAAGAAATGCCCGCTTCGTTCCCCGTGTTTCAGCATTTTTTCGTCGTGACGAAACCGAGGCCACTTGGCTACTCCCTTCACTTTCCAATCCCCAATGGGTGAAGCGGTCTGCGCAGATCCTACGGTGACCGGGTAAGCCGCGATTAGTTTCTCGCCTTGGAAGACCTCAAGCATGTTTGTTTTCATATCGATTTTCACGGACGTTGACGGCGATGATGCCGGGCTCGCAGGTGGATTTTGAGAAGCTTCCGGTTGTTTCGCCGGCGTTTTATCCGGTTCATCCGGAAGTTCGTTAGCAGCAGGTACGTTAATCTCTCTGCCCGGCTTGATTTCTTTGACCTGGCCCAGGTCGAATGGCTCAACATTAGGCACTCGCAATTGATCTCCAGCCTTGATCGACTTGGTCTTGCCGGGGTTGAGTTGCTCCAGGAAATGAAGGTCGCAGTGAAATTTTTCTGCGATTGCATCGGCCGGGTTGCGATACAAAAGCGCTTTTAACTTCGCCTGTTCTTTTGCGGAGCCCGGCAATTTTCCTACATTCTGCAGATCGGCTTGCGTCACGGAGTAGATGATGAAGACCGGCTCGACGCCGGAAATATCGAGGCCGTTGATATCGGGAGCGACGTTGCTTTTTGCCTCGGGCGGAGGCAACTGCGGCTGTTCGCTGCGGGACTGCCTATAAAGGGCAAGAGCTTTCCAGGTGAATTCGTTATAGCGCCCATCGATTTTGCCCGGACTAAAGTTAGAACGATCGAGAAAAATTTGCAGGCGCGCGGCGTCTTCGATCTGGGCCGGAGATTGCTGTTCTTTGTGAGCAACCTTTTTTTGCAGATGTCTTCGGGCTGCGACTTGCAAAGGCAGACTTGCAAACAAGAGTCCAAGGGCGAAAAAAGCGACCGGGCGATGAATGCTCACGAAAAATCGTTCGTAAGCGCGAATTAGCCCGGCTGTATTTGGTACCCTGCCCGCTTAGCGCGGAAAATTGAGTGTTGATGGTTGAGAGAAGACTTCGTCCGCGCATAGTCTGTGCCATGCAGAAAGGCCGCGAACTTCGTCTCGCCAAACGCATGGCTCGTCTCGGCACCGAGACCGCTTTCGAAGTTTTGGTGAAAGCGCGAGCGCTGGAGGCGAAGGGCCGCGACATTATTCATCTGGAGATTGGGGAACCTGATTTCGATACACCGGCCAACATTATCGACGCAGCGTGTGACGCTTTGCATAAGAGCTTCACTCACTACGGTCCTTCAGCCGGTTTACCCCACCTGCGAGAAATCATCGCGCAGCACGTGAGCGAGACCCGTCAGGTGAACGTTACACCGGAAGAAGTAGTCATTGTGCCCGGTGGCAAGCCCATCATTTTCTTCAGCATTCTCGCTCTGGCAGAAGACGGGGACGAAGTCATCTATCCAAATCCTGGATTTCCCATCTATGAATCAATGATCAACTACGTGGGTGCGAAAGCCGTGCCGATTCAATTGCGCGAGGATCTGGATTTTCGTCTCGACGTCAACGAGCTGGCCGGGCTGATTAACGACCGCACAAAATTGATCATTTTGAATTCACCGCAGAATCCCACCGGCGGCGTGTTGGAGAAGAAAGATATCGATGGGATCGCGCGTGCCATTGGCGATCGCAACATCATGGTGTTGAGCGACGAGATTTATAGCCGGCTCATCTTCGAGGGCGAGCATCATTCCATCATGTCGATCGATGGCATGAAAGAGCGCTGCATTTTGCTCGACGGTTTCTCCAAGACGTACGCCATGACCGGCTGGCGTATGGGTTACGGCGTGATGCGTCCCGATCTCGCGGAGCATGTCGCCCGCCTGATGACCAACTCGAACTCGTGCACCGCAAGCTTCACGCAAGTCGCAGGCGTCGAAGCCTTGCGCGGACCGCAGAAATCGGTGGATGCAATGCGCGCTGAATTTAAAAAACGGCGCCACGTCATGGTGGCCGGTCTTAACAAAATCAAAGGTTTCTCCTGCCGCTCGCCTCATGGCGCGTTCTACGTTTTCCCAAACATCACGAAGACTGGCTGGCCATCGAAGAAACTGGCCGACGCACTGCTTGACGACGCCGGCGTGGCCGCGCTGTCCGGCACCGCCTTCGGTAATTTCGGCGAAGGGTATTTGCGCTTCAGCGTCGCGAACTCGATCGAGAACATCGAGAAAGCGTTGGATCGCGTGACCACTTGGGTGGACAAGAATTTGTAGGACCCGAACCTAATAATGATGCACGCGGACGCCTTCCTTCGATCTTTTTGCAAGAAGCCTTTCACCGCATTCTTCCAAGGCATTGCACCGGCAGCCTTGTATTTGCTTGAGCAACGTCTTCATGAGCTTGAGCTGCTTCATTCGGATTCGCAGCTCCGCAATCTTGCGTTCTGAAAGCTCATGCCATCGTTTCGGTGGACGCGTCGCGGGTTGAAACCCGAAAAACAGCTCGCGTATTTCCCCTAAAGTGAAGCCCAACTCTCGTGCGCGCTGCACTACCTCGAGTCGAAAAAGTACGCTCTTGTCATAGCGGCGCTGGCCATTCTTGCGCACCGGCTTTGGGAGAATTCCGATCTGTTCGTAGTAACGAATGGCTGATGTACGCAAACCAAACACGCGCGCGACATCGGAAATCGCCAGGTTATCGGCCACTCAAAAAGCTAACAACGAGCTGCGCGGAACGCCATTGAAATGCCACAGAATTTTCCTGAAAAATTCGCTTTGACTTAAAGTCGACTTGAAGTCGTAGCGTCGAAATTATGAAAAATATATTCCAATTCATCACTGCCATTGCCCTCGCTGCGCCGGCAGCGAATTCGGCAACATCCGAACCTTCGTCCTCGCAAACAGAGCATGCATCGCCTTTCGCTTGCAACGCCTTTGCGTTGTCACCGGAAGTAAGAAGACGCCATTTCGAGGAGGTCGGGCCAGCGTTACGAAAACTAATGAAAAGCACGCGCGAATTGTCCGATGGTTACGAGTTCGAGTTTCCCGCGGACAACAAAACATATCAGTCATTAACGGAATGGGCGTTCGAGGAGCGATTATGCTGTCCGTTCTTTGAGATCGCCGTCCGGTTAGACAAAGAAAAAGGACCGCTCTGGTTGCGTCTCACTGGCCGGCCCGGAACCAAAGACTTCATCAAGGAGGAGTTTAACCTGGCTAATTCTCGTTAGGCACACCATGCCACAGGTCTCCACTCAAGGGTTCGAACGACTGCCGTTGCGAGTTCATACCTTTCTAGCCGGGGTACCACTTCACGATGTATGGTCTGTCGATCTGCCGCGTTGGCGTCCCGGAGTGACGCTCGACGATTTCTTACGGACTGCAGGCAATTGTCTATGCACGCCCCCTTCACTCGTGCGGATGCTGCTCGAAATTCGGTTCTTCGTTGGACGGTTTTTCGGCTGGGACCGCGAGCCAGCGGCAACTGTTACCTTCGCAACTCGTCTTACTGACACGGATCGTTCGAGATCGCTGGCCGCAGCCGGAACCCGAGACGGATTCTTCCGCGTCATCTACCGTTTCGAAAACGAGCAACTGCTCGAGTTGATCAATCGGACAGTTCACGCTGCGGCACTGAGCACCCTGGTCGAGACATCGACTGCCTACAGGTTCTATTTGGCGGTCTATGTCCAAAGCGTGAGTCGCTTCACGTCATTCTACATGGCAGTTATAAATCCTTTTCGTAAACTGATCGTTTATCCGTCTCTCTTGCGTAGTGTCCGCGCTCGCTGGGATCAAGCATTCGGGAAAGAAGAAACGACTCAATTGTATCGAGAACGACCATGAGTTGATTCGCTCTTTGCAGTCCACGAGCTGAGCGAGCGCGCTCAGTCGGCCTTTGCCTGGAGGGTTCGCGTCCACGCGCCAACTAAGGGTGGCAGGACGATCACTGCGCCCCGTGAGATTACTTCGTCCCGTAAACGTTGAGCGAGTGTTTCGATCTGGATTTCCTTTTCGTTGGCAACACCGAGCTTTTCCATCACCGGCAGCAAACTTTTCACAACCTGCGCAACGATCTGATAGCCGAGAGAGTCGGGGCTGCCCTCTACGCGCGCACCCATGATCATCTGCGGCGGCGGCAGTCCAGCTTCGACAAAAGTTCGATACAGCCCGAGCCCCATCAGGTTTTTTACTTTTTCCCGATCAAGCGTGTCTATGATCCATCGCATTGATTGTTCGAATAAGTCAACGCGGGGAAACGATTTCGCCTCCGCGACGTTCATTTCCTGAAATGCAACGATGCCGCCGGCTCTGGTGTTCGCCGCCACCCGGCGCAGCGCAATTGAAGGTTCAGAACTGTACATTAAAACAAAACGTCCCACAGCGGCGTCTACGGGCTGATCAAGCGATATCTCTTCAAGTTCGCCTTGGGAGAAACTAACCTGCGCGAGTCCCATCGCCTGGGCGCGCGCGTTTGCCATCGTTACTGCATGCTCGGAACGATCAATCCCGACAACTGCGCCTGACGGGCCGACCATTCGTGCCAACAGAAATGAAACATCTCCGGCGCCGCAGCCTACATCAAGAATACGCATACCAGGGCCAATACCCGCACGAACGAAGACATCTTCGGTCAGCTCACCAAAAAGACGTGCCTGATCGATCAGCCGATTCAGCTCCTCAGCCGAATGGCCAAGCACATAAACGCGATCTTGGTTATTTTGATCATTCACGGGCGGCGATATCAGTAGCGGCCATCGTCTCGCACGTCCGCCTGCAAATTAGGAGACTAGGAGTCAGCGATGCCGGTAATCACGTGACGTAACAAGAAAAACAGTTAACCACCGCTGGCAACCCTGCAAGGACCTGTAGTCTGCTTTAAGTGAATAGCCAAAAGTCGAGAGCCGCGCTTATATTCGCGGTTTGATTTCTTAGCCATGCCTGAGAAGAAACGAATCTTTGCCACGTCACGAATCGGCGATCCGGCTGAGAACCGATTGCGCGAGCGGGGTTATGAACTCGAAGTCTTCCGAGGGCCGGACGCGCCGCCGAAAAAGTTGATCATTGAGAAAGTGAAGACCGGCATCGACGGATTGATCACCACGCTGCGCGATCCAATCGACGCCGAAGTGTTCGAAGCAGGGAAGGGGACACTCAAAGTCGTGGCGCAGATCGCCGTCGGGTTTGACAACATCAACCGCGCCGACGCGAACAAATACAAAATCCCGTTCACGAACACGGCCGACGTGCTCACCGAAGCGACTGCCGAGTTCGCGTTTTTCATGATGGGCATGCTCGCGCGCAAAATGTGGCAGAGCGAGCGCCTGGTGCGCGAACAAAAGTGGCCGTCGTGGCATCCGTTCCTGCCGTTCCTTGGCGACGAGGTCACTGGCAAGACCATTGCCGTCATCGGCACCGGACGCATCGGTCTTGCAATGATCAAGAAATGCTCCGGGTTCGACATGAACATCCTTTGCTACGATCCGGCCTATCACAACGACAAGTACATCGGCGCGATTCAGGAACTGATGGACCTGCGCCACGCACTCGGAATTCAGAAGGAGAAAACTTCCATCGAATACGTGGAGTTCAAAGAGGCATTGCGCGACGCCGATTACGTGACGATTCACGTACCGTTATTACGCGAGGGCGAAACCGACAAACCAACTTATCACCTGATCAACGAGAACACGCTCAAGTTAATGAAGCCGACAGCCTACTTGATTAACTCATCGCGCGGTCCGGTCGTGGACGAGAACGACCTCGCGAAAGCGTTGAAAGAAAATGTGATCGCTGGCGCAGCGCTCGACGTCTTCGAGAAAGAACCGCTGTCACCGGATTCGCCGCTGCTTGATCCCGAAATTGCGGACCGCTGCCGAGTGTTCCATCACTTCGCCAGCGGCGCACGGATCACACGCCTCTCAGTCGATCCCGACAAAGGCATGGCTGGCCGCACGGTGCAGGGACTCATCGACGTACTGGAAGGCAACTACGACGGCGACCCGACCAAGATGCCGTACGTCGTGAACAAGGAGGCGTTCACGCGAAGTTGAGAGTTGATGATTGAGCGTTGATAGCTTCCGGAGAGCGATGTTATCTCACGATGTAAATGAAATATTTTATCTGCATTCTATTCGTTGTGATCTGTACCTTCTGTCTCTTATACACATCTGACGCTGCCGACGACTCTGTGTATGTG
>JBKPOB010000125.1:0-12033 GCA_046732875.1 Verrucomicrobiota bacterium
GAATGGCGAAGCCTTCCTTTACAATGCGGATATTCAACCATACGAACGCGCCAGCCACGAAATTCCGGACGCAAAACGGATCCGCAAGTTATTGTTGCATCGCCAGGAGATTGATAAGCTCTATGGCGAAACCCAGGTCAAAGGCCGTGCGCTGGTTGTTCTCAAGCTGTATTGGAAGAAGGGAAAGCTAAAAGCCGAGTTGGGGGTAGGGCAGGGTAAAGAAGCGCGTGACAAGAGGGCGGACCTAAAGAAACGCGCCGTGGATAGAGAGACGGCGCGCGAAGTCGCGCGTTTCAACCGACGACACCGGTAACATAGACATTCCCCTTTCAAGGAGCGGCGGTTCTCCAGTCCGCCGCTGAAAGATGCGCGGGTCGGAAACCGCCGATCCTTGGTAGCAGCTTGCCGCGAAGCGTTGAATGCCGGACTGTAAAGTTGTCGAAATGAATGTTCGCGTTTTGCTTCCCGCAGGCGCGCTGTTACTCGGCGCTTGGGTAACTGGTCGCGCCATTCGCACTGCGCGTTATATGTTGCGCGATAAAGTCGTGCTTATCACAGGCGGTTCGCGCGGCCTCGGGCTTGTGCTTGCGCGACATGTTTGTGCGCAAGGCGGGAGCGTTGCGCTCATTGCGCGTGACTCGGAGGAACTGGCGCGTGCAAAGGCTGATCTCGCTCCGCGCTGCGGCGCGGTCCTCACCATTCAATGCGACTTGCTCGATGCCCTGCAAATTGAAGCTGCTGTTCGTCAAGTCATTGATCGATTTGGCAGGATCGACATTTTGATCAACAACGCGGGCATTATCGAAGTTGGTCCTTTTGAGCACATGACGCGGGAGGATTTCGAACGCGCCATCAAGCTGCATTTTTGGGCGCCCTACGAATTAGTTTCGCAGATCGTTCCTGAAATGCGCACCTGGGGTGGGGGACGCATCGTTAATATTTCTTCCATTGGCGGCAAGGTCGCCGTGCCGCACCTGACGCCATACAGCGTCAGCAAATTTGCGCTAACCGGCTTCTCCGATGCGATTCGCGCCGAGCTCGCGCGCGACAACATTCATGTAACGACGGTTGCTCCGGGAATGATGCGCACCGGATCGCACGTGAATGCAAAATTTAAAGGCAAACACGACATCGAGTTTGCGTGGTTCGCAGCTTCAGCTGGAGCGCCATTGATTTCGATGAACGCCGATCGCGCTGCGAGAAAAATTCTGGCTGCCTGCCGTCGCGGTCAGCCATCGCTCACGCTCACGTTCGCAGCCCGCGGGGCCATTGTAGGAAACGCCCTCTTTCCAAATCTAACCAGCTATATGATGAAGTTTGTGAATCGGTTTCTCCCTGGAATAAGCGATGAGGAAGGAAATCAGACACGGCCCGGTTCGCAACTGCACCGGTTAACACCTAAATGGCTCACGCATTTGGCTGACGCAGCAACAGCGCGGAATAACGAACGCAAAAGATAAACCATCATGGCCGCGATCGCTTATCGCGGCCGGATTAATTGGGCGTTGGACGTTCGATGTTGGGCGTTGGACGTTTTCCTAATGTCGAAGCGTCTCTTCGTCGCGATCGATCTGCCGGAGTCAACACGCCAATTACTTGCAGCGCTTGATCCGCAGGTTCGCGGTGTGCGCTGGACCAATCCGGCGCAGATGCATCTGACACTCAGTTTCTTCGCTGACGTCCCCGATGAAATCGATCTTGCGCTGCGAGAGAAACTCAGAGCGATCGAGTTCGGCGCGTTCTTTCTGCCAATTGTTGGCGTCGGGACGTTTTCTGCAAAGGGCGCTCCGAAAATCATCTGGATTGGTGTCGGCAAGGCGCATCCGCATCTGTTCCAAATTCACAAGCGCGTGCAAGAGGCCGCGCTCGCTGTCGGTCTCGAACCGGAGCTTCGTCCCTGGCATCCGCACATAACTATTGCGCGTTGCAGGAATGTGTCTGCGCAGTCGCTTCGGAAATTCTTGCAATCAAATGCCGAGTTCGATGCAGGAATGGTCCGGGTCGAGGATTTCCATCTTTATTCCAGCAAACTCACGCCTGCTGGTCCAATTCACACGCGTGAACTGAGCGTGCATTGTCGCGAATAATTCCGCTGTAGCCGCTTCGCTGTGCGAAGCGCCACGTCCATATGTTTGTCCGAGTAGCCCGGCTCGTCTCACAGAGACGCGGCTACAGTTTACAGCCCTTTACTCGAGAGTGGCGCGGCCACATGCTCCAGTGATCGGCGCTCCGCTGGCACACCAATCCATGCTTCAGTAGCCGCACCGAAAATCATCAATACCGCAGCCACCAGATATCCTACAAACAAGGCGGTAATCGATCCTGTGCCGATAATCCATCCAAAGAGCAGCGGCGCGCCGACTCCGCCTGCCAGGGTTCCGATGGCATAGAAAATTGCAATTGCCAGCGCACGGATTTCCAACGGAAAAATTTCGCTCACGGTCAGGTACGCCGAGCTCGCCGCCGCCGATGCAATGAAGAAGATTATTGTCCAGGCAAGAGTCTGCGTTTGTGCGGTAAGAACGCCCGCGTGAAATAGCCAGCCGGTCAACGCGAGCAAAATCCCGGCAAGCCCATAGGTAATAGTGATCATTGGTTTGCGACCGATCGTGTCAAACAAATGCCCGAGCAACAGAGGACCGAGCACGTTCCCCAACGCAAACGGCAAGAGATAGCTACCTACATTTTGCTCGGGCACGGAATAAAACCGCATCAGGACGAGCGCGTAAGTGAAAAAGATCGCATTGTAGAAAAAAGCCTGGGTCAGCATTAGCACAAAACCGAGAAACGACCGCCGGCGATGTTCGTGTACGATCGCGTCCCAAATCTGGTGCCACGGCGTATGTGTGCGCGTCCGAATGCGTGTGGGAAACAACTCACTGCCGCTGTAGCGGCCATCTCCGACCGCCGATTCTTTTGAGAAACCAATCTTGCTTTCCACGTCAGCAACAATCTCTTCCGCCTCCGGATTGCGACCATGGATCATCAGCCAGCGCGGACTCTCCGGAATCCAGCGGCGGAAGAAAATAACAACGAGGCCTAGCGTCGCGCCGATTCCGAACGCAAATCGCCATCCCAACCAGATTGGTATTCGGCGCGGATCGAGCAGCACAAGCGTGGCGGCCGCGCCGAGTGCGGCGCCGACCCAGTATGAGCCGTTGATGATCAAATCAACGCGGCCGCGCACACGCGCCGGGATCAACTCGTCAATCGCAGAATTGATTGCAGCGTATTCGCCGCCAATGCCTGCGCCAGTCAGTGCGCGAAAGATCGCGTAGCTCCAAAAGTTCCACGAAAACGCCGACAACGCTGTGCCGACGAGATACACCGCGACCGTAATGAAGAACAATTTCTTGCGGCCAAATCGGTCGGTGCCATAACCGAAAAGCAGCGCGCCGAGCACGGCGCCTGCGAGATAGCAAGTCGCGCTCGCGCCGACCCGGGCAGGCGTTAACCCGAGCGTTTCGGGAAGCGTCAAAACCCCTCCTAGCGCTCCCGCCAGGGTGACTTCGAGTCCATCGAGAATCCAAGTGGCGCCCAGCGAGACTACAATCAGCCAATGCCACGAGCTCCACGGCAATCTGTCCAACCGCGCAGGCACATACGATTCGATCGTTTCGCCGTCAGCCATCGTTCCAGTCTTTCGCGCAAAGAAGCGCGCGACGCAAAACGCGCTTTTCGCCTAACGAAACTGACTATTTAGACGCCTGAGAATGAGCGCTTGTCATGTCGAGCGGAGTCGAGACATCTCTCGATGGACTCTGACATTTCCCAAATAATCCAGAGATTCCTCGACTTCGCTCGGAATGACAAAACCTCAGTAACAAAAATGAAATTAATCTAGCACTTCTACCGAATCGCCCTTGTGGACCATTCCTTCCACGAGCACGGCGCCATAAACTCCGGCCATCCCGTCGTGAGCTTGTGCTACTTTCTTCAGTATTGCCGGTTCTTTTTCGCCGGTATCGGGATCGAGTGTGATCATCATGCAGCGCGCGTCGCGCTGGAGAATCGCGACCACTGCTTTCGATCCAATGCGCAATGATCGGCCAACGAGCCCGTCTTCAGCGAAACCGTCGGAAGTTGTTAGATCGACATAGATGTTTGCGCGGAAGCGGCGCTTATCGACGGCGACGCCGGTTTCTTCGCCAAGTCTTCTCGCCGTTTGCACGGCAAAAATCGACAACGGTCGGCAATCGGTGATCGCTTTGTCGGAACGAAGCAATCTGAGTTCGTGCTTCTCATCGATACCGGTACGCAGATTGTCGATCAAGGCTGGATCATCGATCGCGAACATTTTTCCGTCCGGAGTTTCGACATCGATCATCAGCTCGGGGGCGCTGGCCGAAATTGGATTAATGTTGGGCGAAAGTTTCTCCGCTTCGCCCAAATTGATCGGGCGCGCCGCTTTTTCGGGCTAACGAAAGCGCGCGCGATATCGAATCATTTGGCGTTTATCGCGGCCGGTGAAAAACGGAAATCCTCGCTGATTTGCTGAGCTCTTGAAGGCGAAGAGACGATCGCCATAAACGCCACCGTAACCGGCGAAGATTTCATCCAACTCTTCGCCGCGCATGCTTTTGACGGGATAACGCCAGAGGCTTTCGACCTTTCCGATGATGCTCATGGATTAAATGTCATTCTGAGCGAAGCGAAGAATCTCTGATCATTTGTTGAACGTGCCGCGCGAAAATACCAGAGATGTTTCGCTTCGCTCAACATGACAACTAACGGATTCTACGATTTGCCAATTACGATGTCGCCGTAGGTACTGTTGACGATTGCCTTTAATTCCCCTTGCTCTGCGGCCTGCACACTGAACTTGTCGAGTGTCTGTTGAAGGTCGTCCATGAAAGCGTCCCATTCTTTGGGCGTGATGTTCAGGTGTTCGTGAGACTCACGCATCGGTCGTCCGGTATATTTCTGCGGTCCCCCGCTGGCCCACCCGACCATTTCGGTAACGAGATACTTGAAGCCGGCTGGCGGAATCTTGTGATGAGCTTCGTTCACGGCCGGATTGGCGTTCAGGCGCGGATCGTTCATGACACGGTCGATGAAGTCATCAACCACCGTCGCGATGCTGTAAATTCCAGCGAGACGCTCATAAAGGGAGGGCCGCGGTACCTCTGCTGACATAGATCGCTCCGCGCGATGTATTTTAGCCTTCTATTGCTGATGACACAATTACTGACTTGAATCGAGACGGTGCATTAGAGCGTTCGCTGGCAATTTGGGATCAAGAACTTTCCGCGCACTCTCAACACCCGCGACGGGCAGCTTAGCGGGATCGAGCAGTCCGATTTGGACCAGCACGGAGGCCTGGTCCCAGTAAATATGCTCATGAGCCAGCTTGCCTTCTCTAAATCGAACAATGGCGACCAGCGGAACCTCCACACGCCTTCCTGTTGGAGCCACGCCGGGCAACATCCAATCCATCCTGACCGTGTGTGTGAACTTGAATACCATTTCGTCCACTAATTGGTCCTCGCCAATAGTTCGCGAGACTGGTGTCATTTCTGTATCCGGCGGCATCTGAGGAATGAACCGTTTCGAATAGAACTCGCGCAGTTCATCCTTGCCCACACCACCGGTCAACACCGGAATGTGATTCACGTAAGCGTCTTCCACCATCGTGGCCAGCGTGTCGCCGGTGTTGCGTGTGGAAAACTCATATCGAACATGCTCGTCCCAAAGCTGGCTTAGATCTTTTTCGGGATTAAGCGTGTTTGCATCTGCCTGTTCGGGATTGGGCATATCTCCTCCTTCTCCGTTTTGATAAAGCGACCATAAGATACGAACGTCCATGAGAGAAACCAAGACGCTACTCAGACCTTAGAAGCCAAAGCTGCGCCGTGAGCGAAAACTCCTACTTCTGGTCGAGAAAAGTGACAGCGCCGGTATCGAGGCTGTAATAACCTTCGATCACCTTTATATCGCCGGAATCGACCTTGGCCTTGAGAATCGGCGTGGACGAAAGCAGCGCTTGCACGACGTTTTTGACGTTCGCTTTTATCGTCGTCTCGAGATCATCCTTAGCTGTGGCTTCGACTGCAGGCCTAATAGCCGTGACTAACGATTCGATGTGCCCGGGAGCTTTACCTTTGGCAGCGATAGTTTCTTTTGCTGCTTTAACCGCGCCACAGCTCTGGTGCCCAAGCACAACAATCAGGCGTACGCCTAGATGATCGACCGAGTATTCAATGCTTCCCAGGTTTTCGTCATTGGTCACATTGCCTGCCACGCGGCATATGAACAGATCGCCGAGTCCTTGGTCGAAGATGATTTCGGGCGGCACGCGTGAGTCGGAACAACTGAGGATGGTAGCGAAAGGATGCTGAGTTTTTGTCAGTTCACCGCGGCGTTTTGCCGCCTGATCAGCGCTCATACCCAGGAAGGTCATGCCAAGGTTTTCGTAACTGTCAGTTGCCATGTGCTCCCGTTCCTCCTTCGACTCTAGCGGTTGCGTTTTGCCGCTCGTAAAACGAGCATTGCCCTCCTTCAACTTTGAGATTGCCTCCGCTGGGGCTACCGACGGTTGATCCGAATGAGCAGGATCAGCCGCCCGACCAAACTGATTTGTACTAAGCATACTGATTGCGGCGAAAATAGACGCGAGTTGTATCTTTCTCATGCTGGCACTTTATGAGGCCACGCCTTCGTCCGATCAATTCCAAAGTCAGATAAGCAAATTTCAGCCAAGGAGTGGCGCGATTCACTTTCGCTTCTGAATGACCAGCCGGTTCCGTCTACAGGACTGACGAACGATAGCTCTCCGTTCAACAACTCAAGCTGCTTTTCCTACAGCCGAATGTGTGGCAAGGCAGAGGAGAACCGCACCGAATATTGCGTGGAAACGCGTCTGCATCTAACGCGAATTAGACGAAACTTCGCGATTAGAGGCGAACATTTTATCGCCTATTCCGAGTGCAAATCTACGCCCGGCCTCGGCGTGTCCTCGCCCCGGCGAGCAGGCTCTGGTCGTGTCCTAACATTACACGTCGCAATACATGGCGAACTCGTAAGGGTCTGCCTTCGCCGAGGCTGCGGCGTGACGAGTGCGGGCGGCGTCGTCACGATTACACATCATAGTACATCGCGAATTCGTAAGGGTGAGGCCTCAGTCGGAGGGCGTCGTATTCTTTTTGTTTCATGTCGATCCAGTTGGCGATGAAGTCTTCGTTGAAGACGTCGCCGCGCAACAGGAACGAATGATCGGCCTGGAGCGCTTCGATTGCGCCGCGGAGGGAGTCGGGCACGCTGGCGACCTGCGCGAGTTCTTCCGGTGGCAGCTCGTACAAATTTTTATCGAGCGGATCGCCGGGGTCCATGCGGTTTTGAATTCCATCGAGACCCGCAAGAAGCATCGCCGAAAAGGCAAGATATGGATTTGCGGCGGCGTCGGGCGTGCGGAATTCGATGCGCTTTGCTTTTGGACTTGGTGAATAGGTCGGAATTCGAATGGCGGCGGAACGATTGCGTGCGGAGTAGGCGAGGTTGACCGGCGCTTCGAATCCGGGGACGAGCCGCTTGTAGCTGTTGGTAGTCGGATTCGTCAAACACGTGAGCGCGGGCGCATGTTTTAAAACTCCACCGATGAAAAATAGTGCTGTCTCACTCAGGCCGGCGTAACCGTTTCCCGCAAAGAGTGGTTTGTCGCCGTTCCAAAGCGACATGTGAGTATGCATGCCCGACCCGTTATCGGCGAAAATCGGTTTTGGCATGAACGTGACCGTTTTGTTGTGACGCTTGGCGACGTTGCGCAGGATGTATTTGTAATACTGCATGTTGTCGCCCATGCGTTTTAACGGCGCGAACCGGATGTCGATCTCGGCCTGACCCGCTGTCGCGACTTCGTGATGCTGGCGCTCAATAGCGACACCGGCTTTCTCCAGCTCCAGACACATTTCGTTGCGAATGTCCTGCAGCGAATCCATTGGCGAGACCGGAAAATAACCTTCCTTGGCGCGAATCTTGTAACCAAGGTTCGGAAATTCCTCGCGCGCGCTGTTCCAATGTCCTTCGACGCTATCGACAAGGTATGACGCCGCGTTCCCACTATTCGCGAATCGCACATCGTCGAAAATAAAAAACTCCGCTTCAGGTCCGAAGAACGCAGTGTCGGCGATTCCAGTCGATTTGAGATACGCCTCTGCTTTCTCGGCAACACCGCGCGGATCGCGATCGTACGGTTGGCGAGTAATCGGATCGACGATGGTGCAAATCAAACTCAGGGTCGGTTCGGCGTTGAAAACGTCGATCCACGCGGTCGTCGCATCCGGGATGACGAGCATGTCTGACGCATTAATCACCCGCCAGCCACGAATGCTCGATCCATCGAAGCCGAGGCCATCGGTGAAAATCTCCTCATTGTATTCGGTGAGCGTGGTCGTGAAATGCTGCCAGGTACCGAGCAAATCCGTGAATTTGAAATCGATCAACTTCACGTTGCCGTCTTTGATCATTTTGCTGACGTCGGATGGAGTTTTGTCTTTGGCCATAGATTAGGAGTTGTTAGTTGTTAGTTGAGAGTTGACGGGAAAATCAAGTTGCGCGCAATCGGTTAGCGACGCTCCAGAGCCAGAGGCCGATCAATAATCTGGCGACGGGTTGAAAGTAACGACCTACCCAATCGAATCCCGCGCCCAGAGCTTCGTTCCCCGCGATAGCGCCGACCAGGTTAGGGAGGTTAAGGATACCCCAAAGCAAGAATAGCAACCCGACACCCTGATCGATTCCGCTTTTTAAGATCAGGGCGAATCCATAAGAAAAAAGGCCAACGGTGAACGCCGCGAAAAAAAGAAAGAAAAGGGTGTCGTTGACGCCTCCGAACGTCTCGAGGGCATCGCGGAAAGTCTGTCTTCGCATGTCGTCACTGCTGGTCTCGTAGCCGCCCCGCCAGGCGCGATTCACAGCAAAAATGGACAGTGACGTTCGCAAAATCTCGACAAAAGCGAACATGACATAACTGCCCAACCCGAACATGGCGATCAACCGCGCCGTGCCCTTCAGCAGGCAGGGGATTGCCGCCATCGAAATCACCACGAGCAAACAATGAATCAGCACGATCCACAATCGACCCATGTAAATAGCGTTGTGCCGCAGTTGTACTCGGGATTCAAAGGTCGTCGCGCTGCTCCAGAGATCTGGGAGCCAATGAACCGCAATGGTCGTGAGCGCCGTCGCCATCGCGCAGATACTTGCGACCCTAATGAAGGCAGGCGACACCCGCTCCGGCAGAATGTCGGAGGCTGCACCGAGTACCATCAGACCGCTTTTTCCCCGATCTCTTCCGTGCGAATGCGCACAGCGTGTTCTACCGGCAGCACGAATACTTTTCCATCCCCAATCTTGCCCGTCTTTGCAGCGGCCACCACTACGCTCACTGCCTTTTCCACCATATCGTCCGCCATCACAACCTCCACTTTCACTTTTGGCAGAAAATCGACTGTGTACTCACTGCCGCGATAAATTTCCGTATGCCCTTTTTGCCGGCCAAACCCTTTGACTTCCGTGACGGTCATCCCTTCGATCCCGAGCTCGGCCAAGGCCTCTTTGACCTCCTCGAGCTTGAACGGTTTGATGATGGCTTCCAGTTTTTTCATCTCAAGTAAACTCAGTGGCGCGGGGAATCTTGCAATCGAAAGCTAAACGCAGCACGCGCTCTCTTAGCAATGCCGCAGTGCGATTGCAATCACGAATTTTTTCACAATAAAATATGGGTGTCATCTGGTGCGAAGCGAAGGACCTTATAATCACTGGTGAGCCGGCGCGCCCAGCGGTCGCGCCCTACCAGCCTGGTAGAATGCCGGGCAAATTTGCCAAAGATTTTTTTTGGCGCTTATACTGAAAACCGATGACTCGCGACTCTTTCGTTCATCTGCATCTGCACACTGAATACTCGCTGCTGGATGGAGCCATCCGGATGAAGGAGCTGATGAAAAAAGCGGCTGAATTCAAAATGCCGGCAGTCGCGATCACCGATCACGGCAATTTGTTTGGGGCGATTGAATTTTACCAAGAAGCGCAGCGAGCCGGCGTGAAACCGATCATCGGTTGCGAAGCTTATATTGCCCCCGGATCAAATAAAGACCGCCCGGGATCGCGACGCGAAGCAGCGTATCATTTCACCCTCTTGGCGGAAAACGATGCTGGCTACCGAAACCTCGTCAAGCTGGTGACGGCCGCACATCTCGAGGGGTTCCATTACGCGCCCAGGATCGATAAGCAGTTGCTCGCAGCGCACTCGGAAGGATTGATCGGCCTGAGCGGCTGTCTCGCGGGCGAAGTCAACACCGCAATTCAGGCAAACAACATCGAGAAAGCGAAGCAGAGCGCGGCCGAATATCGAGACATTCTGGGGGCGGAGAACTTCTTCATTGAATTGCACGATCACGGGATGGAAGAACAGCGCAAGTGCATGACAGCGCTACCACAAATTGCGCGGGACATCGGTGTCGGATTGGTCGCGGCAAACGATGTTCACTTTCTCCGTCGAAGCGATCATCAGGCGCACGATGTCATGCTTTGCATCGGCACGGGCAAGATGGTGCAGGACGAAAACCGGATGCGTTACGTGCCGGAGTTGTATTTCAAATCGCCGGTCGAGATGCGCGAGCTGTTCCGCGAATTTCCCGAGGCGATCGCGAACACCCTCGAAATCGCCGAACGCTGTCACCTCGATCTTGAGTTTGGGTGCTCCAAGTATCCGGAGTATCCGGTGCCGCCGGGGAAAACGCGCGAAGAATATTTGCGCGAACTTTGTTACGACGGTTTGCGGCAACGCTACGGCGAACGCGCGGCGAACGATCCAGAGTTGATTCGACGGCTCGATTACGAGATAGGCGTTTTCGAGAAAACCGGATTTGTCAGTTATTTGCTCATTGTTTGGGATTTCATCCATTTTGCCAAAGAGAAAGGCATACCCGTAGGGCCCGGACGCGGCTCTGCCGCTGGTTCCATGGTTACCTACGTCCTAGGAATTACCGACATCGACCCGCTTCAGTACGGGCTGCTTTTCGAGCGGTTTTTGAATCCGGACCGCATTTCGCCGCCAGATATCGACATTGATTTTTGCGAAGCGCGTCGCGGAGAAGTTCTCGAATACGTGCGGCAAAAATACGGTGAACGCCGCGTCGCGCAGATCATCACGTTTGGCAAACTCAAGGCGAAAAGTGTGGTGCGCGACGTAGGGCGGGTGATGGGTTGGAGTTACCGCGATGCGGATCGCATTGCAAAGATGATTCCAAACGAGCTGAACATCACGCTCGATTCAGCCGTAGAAAAAAATCCGGAATTGAAACGAGCGGTGGCCACCGAGCCGCCGACCCGGCAGTTGTTTGATTACGCAAAAGTTCTCGAAGGCTTGTCGCGCAATGCTGGTGTGCACGCCGCCGGAGTGGTCATCGCCGATCGGGATTTGTCTGATTACATCCCTCTTTGCCGTGATGTGAAAGGCAACGACGTGATCAGCCAGTACGCCATGGGGCCGCTCAATGATCTGGGCCTTCTGAAAATGGATTTCCTCGGATTGAAAACTCTGACCGTCATTGAGGATACGCTGGCGCTGGTTCACCATCGCGAGCCAAACTTCTCTCTGAAGGATATTCCACTCGATGATGCCGCTGCGTTTGCCCTCTACAATCGTGGCGAAACGATTGGGCTTTTCCAGATGGAGTCCGGCGGGATGACGAGCTTGTCGAAGCAGTTCGACGTAAAGAAACTCGACGACATCATCGCCTTGATCGCCCTTTACCGACCCGGGCCGATGGAACTTATCCCCGAGTACGTGAAAGCAAAAAAAGGCGTCACGCCGATCAAGTATCTGCATCCGCTACTGGAAAGTATCTGCGCCGATACGTACGGCGTGATGATTTACCAGGAACAGGTGATGGCGGCGGCGAGCAAACTTGCCGGTTATTCACTCGCTCAAGCCGATCTTCTCCGGCGCGCCATGGGTAAGAAAGACAAGGAGAAGATGGCGAAAGAGAGAAAAAATTTCATCGAAGGCTGTGCGCGCACAAACAAGATCCCGGA
>JBKPOB010000126.1:0-9584 GCA_046732875.1 Verrucomicrobiota bacterium
ACATGGGCCTCTCTGACGTCACACAGATAAACGGGTTGATCAATAACATTCATGAGCAAGTGGACCAATATTTGGTCGATGGCGCATTAAGCTGGCGCCTCATCAATCAGCCGCGCGGCTCGCTCGATCTCGCCGCAGGCACGCACTACACGAACATATATGAACAGCTCGAACTCCATTCGGATCCCATCGCGATTCAGCAGGCGAGCGTGCGATTTGTTGATAGGATTGCCGACGCCTTACGCGACCGGTTAAATGAAGACATCTCAAATCTTGATTTCAGGACTCGCCTGGAGAATAAGATCCGCGCGGACATTGCCGCCCGAATCGGCGAGGCGCTAGACCGCCACCAGCGTAGACCAGACGTTCCAATCGGTCCGCTGGGAGGGCGTATTCGACAAGAGATCGCTCAGGCGGTTGAGCGCTTTATTCAGGAGAAAGAAACAGCTTTGCGCTTACGCATAGATGCGCTCAGGTTGAGAGGCGCCGCTCGTCGCGCGGCGGTTGCTCGCGCCGTTAACGCGGCCAAGGCACAGATCGCGAACCAGATCGCGGTTACCTTGAATGCACAACTGGACCGCACTATTTCTCGAACTGATTACTGGTTCGATCCGTACGTCGGACTGCGCGGCCGCTATAATTTCAACAAGGTATTTTACACTGCCCTGCGCGGTGAGATCGGTGGCGGCGTTGCTTCTGATTTAATGTGGGAGGTTGAGACAGTGGTTGGCATAAATCTCACCCGTTGCGTCTTTGCTGAGGTCGGTTACCGAGCACTCGGCGTTGACTACGACAACGACGGGCTCCTTTTCGACACCGTGACTCACGGACCGGAGATCACCGCTGGGATTACTTTCTGAACAGTCTTCTAAACCCTTGTTACTGACAACCGAATTACAACCTATGAAACGAATAAACCATATCTTCTTCTACAGTGTCGGGGCGGCATGTACGGCTCTGTTAATCAGCTGTGCAAACACACAGACCAGCACCCAGAACAGAGAGAGCATGCTGGTTGCGTCCGGCTTTAAGGTAATCACGCCTAAGACCGCAGCGCAGAAACAAAAGCTTCAGAATCTTCCACCGGGCAAAGTCACCATGATCCAAAAGAAGGGGAAGTCGTATTACATCTTCCCGGATCCTGTCCACAACCAGGCTTATGTCGGCGGGCCCAATGAGTATCAAGCGTACCAAGCGCTGCGTTCTGACAACAAGCTTGCGAAGGAGAGTCTGGAGACCGCCGAGATGTACCAGGACGCCTCAATGCAATGGAGCGTGTGGGGTGGGTGGGACGCAGGCTTTGGATCTTTTGGACCAATGGGCGGACCGGGGCCGTATTAACGCAGCAGGCTGGGTATCACCTATCACTCGCTGAAGCCAGCTGACTGGCCATAAGCGGAGATTCGTTAACTCGGAGAACGGCTTTGAACGGCGTCCCGGATCGCTTGCTGACGAATTGTCCTTAGTTTTTCGTACTGGGCAGGCGCAAGGATCGCCTTCATTTGCGGATCAGTCTGCTGATGAATGGCTCTGATCTGTTGCATCTTCTGAATGTTTGTCAGTGAGTTATCGTTTTTAATCGCGTTCACCTTCGGTACCTCGTCACGCAGAATGGGTAGGATTTTAACCTTCTGCTCGGGTGTAAGGCTAAGCTGCTGCGATATCGCTTCAGCCTTTGACATTGCGCCGGCCTTTTGCGCGTACGACGTTGGCGCGGCCAACACAAACGTGGCGAAGTACAGAGCCGCAGTGAAAAGATAAATACGCTTTTTCATATTTTTGTTTCTCCTGATTTCGTGGCGTCATCGTGCTCATGCCCCCGAACAAGTCAAGCTGAATCGGTGTTCAAGCCCGATCACGTATTGCCCTAAAGTCCTATAGGCAAGTTCGAACAGTTGCGACAGAATCGCGCTAATTCAGATCCGTTCTGTAAACCAACCAAATACCTCAAAACCATGAAAACCAACTTCATCACTTCCGCCTTCGTCAGTATCACAGTCATCCTGCTTGCCGGGTGCGCATCAATGACTCAGGCCCCGAGTACGCCACCGTCGGCCACCGTGAGAATTCGGGAGTGGTCGGCGGCCTACTACGGTTCTGCTGCGGCCGGAAAAGGTAGCCTTTATTATCACGGCCAACGGCATCGTTTCACTATCTCTGGCCTTGGGGCTGGTGGCATGGGCGCTCAAAAAATCTCAGCCACTGGCAAGGTCTACAATCTAAATAATCTCTCCAGCTTTTCGGGAACCTACCGCGGCATCAGTCGCGGACTCACCCTGATCGAAGGCCAGATGCATGCGAAGCTACAGAACGGAAACGGTGTGACCATGTATCTGGCCGCCCAAACCGAAGGCGTTGCTTCCTCAATGGGAGCACAGGCATTTGAGGTCAACTTAACGGATTGATCAAAAACGCGGGAAGAAGCAGCTCGTTTCGAATCGCCGTATCTCATCGATGTATCGTTGTAACGATTCAACGCCCGCGACGGCATTGCCCTAAAGTCCTATAGGCAGTTCAAAGCGGGTACGGCAAGATTGCGGCTGTAATCGTCCAAGGAGAACACTATGAAAACTCGACAACTACACTCTTCCATCGCTGTGTTGGGCGCAGCAATTTTAAGTCTCATTGCGCTTTCCGCAGTGGCGGCGCCAAATCCTGAGCGAAACGCCTACTACGGAGAAACTCACGTTCACACCAGTTGGTCGTTCGACGCCTACATCTTTGGGACCACGAAGACCGGCCCGGAGGACGCTTACCGCTACGCGATGGGCGAGCCCATTGACCATGCGATGGGTTACAAGATCAAAATCGAGAAGCCACTCGACTGGATCGGTGTGACTGATCACTCTGAGTACATGGGCACAGTCCGGCTGGCTAATACGCCCGGCTCCGCGCTCAGCAAGCTGCCCGTCGCGGAGAAACTCAAGGTACACAGTTTGGCCGACGTTCAGCGGATTTACTTGTGGCTCGGGTATACAATCGTCGACGGCAAGCCAGTTAAGGAACTGCTTCAGCCTAGTGTGGCCGGCGCAATCTGGGCGGAGTACCCGAAATTCGCCGACGAGTTTTACAAGCCCGGGAAGTTCACCACGTTTGCCTCCTACGAGTGGACGAGCACGCCGAATAATTGCAATATGCACCGCAATATCTTCTTCAAGGACACTAAGAAGGTCTGCGATATGCCGTTCAGTGCCATTGACTCGATGGCCCCGGAAGATCTCTGGAAGTGGATGGACGAACAGCGCGCAGCGGGCCACGAGTTGCTTGCTATCTCGCACAACGCCAACTTGAGCGACGGCATCATGTACCCGACCGAGGTGGACTTCAAAGGCCGCCCGATTGACAAGGCGTGGGCCGATGCGCGCATGCGCAACGAAGCGCTAACCGAAATGAAGCAAATCAAGGGTCAGTCTGAAACCCATCCCTTGCTTTCGCCTAACGATGAGTTCGCTAACTTCGAAGTGCTCAACTACCTGCTGGGGGATCCCAAGAACCGCGCGCCGAAGGTGTCCGGCAGCTACGCACGCGAAGCGTTGGAAAACGGCCTTGCGATGCAGAGCGCTTATGGCTACAACCCCTACAAGTTCGGTTTCGTTGGCGGCTCGGACTCACACAACACGGGCGTCCCTTACCGGCAGACTAACTTTTTCGGCGGCCATGCGCTCAACGACGGCGGCCTGAAGGAACGCATGAGTGGTCACGTCTTCGCTGGCCTGGATGTGCGGTTGGAAAATCCGGCGGGCCTCAGCGGTGTCTGGGCCGAGGAGAATACGCGAGAATCTCTTTTTGCGGCCCTTCAGAGAAAAGAGACCTTCGCTACCAGCGGACCACGCATACCCATCCGATTTTTCGGCAGTTGGGATTACACGCCGGATGTAATAAACCAGAAGGACTGGGTCAAAACCGGTTACGCCAAGGGCGTGCCGATGGGCAGCGATCTAGCAGCACCGCAAGCCAAGGCACCCAAGTTCTTAGTTTGGGCGACGAAGGATCCAACCAGCGGTAACCTCGATCGCATCCAAATCATCAAAGGCTGGACCAAAAACGGCCAGATCTTTGAGAAAATTTACGACGTCGTGTGGGCTGGTAATCGCAAAATCGACCCTGAGACTGGCAAGCTCGAACCACTCAAGAACACTGTAAATATCACTGAGGGCACCTACAAGAATAACGAAGGCGCAGTCGAGCTAAAGCAGGTGTGGCAAGATCCGGACTTCGATCCGAGCCTTGACGCGTTCTACTACGCCCGTGCGCTCGAGATTCCGACGCCGCGATGGACGACAATCCAAGCACACGAGCTGGGCATCGTGCCTCCAACCGTAGGCTTCTCGATGGGCGTCCCGCAGTCCATCGCGCTCACGGTTCAGGAACGCGCGTGGTCATCGCCTATCTGGTACACGCCTAGTGCCGAAGCGCGCGCTAAGGCGCCTAAAGGAGTAACAGTAGCGGACCTCAAGCAAAAGGGGGCTGTAGCACTCGATGACGCTGCGTTGAAGGCGTTGGTTGTTGGCAAAATCGTCAAAGTGCGTGACGGTGCCACTGGTCACGTGTACGAGATCCTTTATGGCGCGACCGGCCGTCGTCTCGTCACCAGTGTTGATGGCAAGCAGCCCGCACCGGGCGATCCATTCCACGTCGACGATTCCAACTCAATCGGCGCACCCGCGCATTATGAGATCAAAGACGGCAAGATCGTAACCATGCTTGGCAACGTTCCGTTTGACGTCAGCGTGTACAAGGTTCGTGACAAATACGTCGCGGCGCGTGGGAGCGAGTTCGGTTACGCGAACTACGAAGTCGTCTCGATTACACCGCCCGCCGCTCTCGAACCTGGAATCGGTGGCGATGTGAAAACGCAGTAGCGAAGTGCAAGGTAGCGCTTGGGGATAACCATGGATCGTAGCAAGCCACAGGCTTCGCGATTGCCGCCGGTGCTTCGCGAACCGCTTCTGCATTTTCTCCTCATTGGAGCGGTGTTGTTTGCTGTCTATCGCGTCCTGCAACCCAGCGGTGGTGGGCAAGACGACGCGAAAAAGATTGTGCTCACAGAAGATGACCTGAGCCAGATGACGCTGACTTGGAGGGCGCAAGGACGCCCCCCACCAACAGAGAAGGAGATGCAGAGCCTTCTCGAAGAAAAAATTCGGCAGGAAGTGCTCTATCGTGAGGCGTTGGCGATGGGATTGGACAAGGACGACACAATCGTCAAGCGCCGCATGGTGCAGAAGATGGATTTTCTCGCTGAGGATTTGTCCGAGCTGCGCGAGCCTGGTCGGGACGAACTCAAAGCGTGGTTTGCGAAGAACAGCGAGCGCTTTACGATGCCGGGCCGGGTTTCATTCCGGCACATCTATTTCTCACCCGACAAACGGGGCGAACAGGCACTGGCTGTCGCCGAACAGGCACGAGCAAGGTTAAACGGCAAATCAGTGGATTCGCCAGACGCTGCTGGGCTGGGTGACTCATTCATGTTCCAGGATTTTTATGGCGATCAAGCTTTTGACGAGACTGCGAAGACGTTCGGTCCAGGCTTTGCGCAAGCGTTGTTCCAATCGAAGCCTAAGTCGTGGCAAGGTCCTATCCAGTCCGGCTACGGTTGGCATCTGGTGTTCATCGAATCGCTAACACCAGCTCGAATACCAGAGTTCGAAGAAATCGAGGCAGACGTGCGAACCGGATGGGTATCCGCGCAGCGCGACGAAATAAAACGGCGGATGTACGCCGAAATAAGGTCGCGCTACGAAATCGTCCTGCCGAAGAAACGTGCTGAAGCAAAGGTGGCAGGAGGGAGCAAATGAATTTTCGTCGGCGCCTTCGTTTAAGTCCCGTCGTCGCGCTCGTCGCTCTTATAACTTCGCCTTTCCCCGCTTGGGCACATGAGTCGCGCCCCGCTTATCTCGAACTCCAGGAAATAACACCGAACCATTACCGTGTTACTTGGCGGACCCCTACGCTATCGGGCCTGCCCTTTCCCGTGTTTCTTAAGCTGCCCGATAACACAAGCAACATCACCGAACCGGTTTCCCAAGACCTGGCAGACTCACGAATTGAACGACGTATGATTGACGCCGGCGAGGGTGGGTTGTCCGGAAAACGCATTCAGTTCGTCGGGCTTGCGGGCACCATCACGGACGTTCTCGTGCGTATGAAGGGGCTAGATGGTCAGGAGTCGACGACACTTGTTCATCCATCTCAACCATGGTTCGAGCCTGCCGTTACTCCGTCAAAGCTCCATGTTGCCGCTGCGTATCTGCGCCTGGGCATCGAGCACATTTGGAGCGGAATTGATCATCTTCTCTTTATCCTTGGGCTGATGATTCTGGTTAAGGGCACGCGCCGGTTGATAGCTACCGTGACTGCCTTCACTGTCGCGCACAGCATCACGCTTGCGGGGGCGACGCTTGGGTTCGTGCATGTGCCGCAACCACCGGTCGAAGCCTGCATCGCTTTAAGTATCGTGTTCGTCGCCAGTGAGATTGTGCGTGCGCGGGAGGGCCAGCAGAGTTGGACGGAGCGTTGGCCATGGATCGTCGCTTTCACTTTCGGCCTGTTACACGGATTTGGTTTCGCCGGCGCGTTGACCGAGGTTGGCCTGCCGCAAACAGCGATTCCGGTAGCGCTGTTATTTTTCAATGTAGGTGTTGAGATTGGTCAACTCCTTTTCATTGCTGCAGTCCTGAGCGTCACGGCAGTGGGACGATGGCTCATCCGACGCACTGCGATTCCACAACCGGCGTGGGCGTGGCGCGTAGCGCCGTACAGCATCGGCGGCGTCGCCGCGTTTTGGGTAATTCAACGCATTAGCGCCTTTTGAAATGAGGAACCGTACTCGCAGCCGCCGCTGCGTCTTACCTGCGTATCGTTTCAACGATTTAACGATGTAACCCGGCGACAGCCATTGCCCCAAAGTCCTATAGACGACCAAATTCCAAAGCGACATGAAGACTACACCGCAGGGCCCCGAACACACCCACGGTGTCGTTAGGCTTACAATAGGCAACAAAGGAACTATGAGAATAACCAAACGAACATTCATTAGCGCGGTTCTGAAAACCACAACAAGGAAAACAACAATCAAAACAAAAACTGTCCTAGTCGCCGCGTTCGCCGCGATGCTGACGCTCAATGCCACCACTCGCGCCGCGGACATCACTCCAGCCCAAGCACGCGCCATCGTTAAGGAGGCCTATGTCTACGGTTTCCCGCTGGTGGATAACTACCGCATCCAATACGGCTATTTCGTGGATACCAAGAACGCCGAATACAAAGCGCCGTGGAATCAACTCAAAAACATTCCGCGTGTTTACACGCCGGCGGATACGGCGATTCAAACGCCCAACTCCGACACGCCCTATTCCTTTGTCGGCATGGACCTCCGGGCCGAACCGATGGTGCTGACGGTGCCGCGTATCGAAAAAGAGCGCTACTTCAGCATCCAGCTTATCGACGCCTACACCTTCAATTTCGACTACATCGGCAGCCGCACCACCGGCAACGATGGCGGCAGCTACATGGTCGCGGGACCGAATTGGAAAGGCGAGACTCCAAAGGGCGTGAAGAAGGTCTTTCGCTCAGAAACGGAATTTGTTTTCGCGGTCTATCGCACACAGTTATTCAAGCCGGACGACCTCGACAACGTAAAGGAAGTGCAAGCCGGCTACAAGGCACAGACGCTCTCGGCGTTTCTCGGCCAGCCCGCCCCCAAGGCCGCGCCCGCGATTGATTTCGTCAAGCCGCTCACGCCTGGCGAAGAGAAGACTTCGCCGGAGTTCTTCAATATCCTGAACTTCGTCCTCCAGTTCTGCCCGACCGACCCTTCCGAAACGGAACTGATGGCGCGCTTCGCGAAAATCGGCGTGGGCGCGGGGAAGACGTTCGATGCGACCAAACTCTCGCCCGAAATGAAGGCAGCTATCGAACAAGGTATGGCCGACGCCTGGGCTGCCTTCGGCGGATTGGAGAAAGAATTTGCTGCGGGGAAGGTGACCTCCGGCGACGTATTCGGCACGCGGGAATATCTCAAGAACAATTATCTCTACCGCATGGCCGCCGCCGTGCTCGGCATCTATGGCAATTCAAAGCTGGAAGCGATGTATCCGTTTTATGCCGTGGATGAGGCGAAGCAGAAGCTGAATGGTGCCAACCGTTACACCGTGCGCTTTGCGCCGGGCCAATTGCCGCCCGTCCACGCCTTCTGGTCGCTGACGATGTATGAAATGCCGAAGAGCCTGCTCGTGGCCAATCCCATCAATCGTTACCTCATCAACTCACCCATGCTGCCGGAGCTCAAGAAGGATGCCGATGGCGGGTTGACCCTGCTCATCCAGAATGAATCCCCCGGTAAGGACAAGGAAGCCAACTGGCTGCCCGCACCGAAAGGTCCGTTTATGATGGCCATGCGCCTCTACTGGCCGAAAGAAGAAGCCGTGGAAGGCAAGTGGACGGCGCCGCCGGCGCAGCAGGTTAAGAAATAACTCAACCAATCATCCTAAAAGAAAACCGAAATGAAAACTACACGTAAACTAAATCTCCTAGCCGTCGCGCTCGTTAGCGCGCTGGCATTCACGTCCACAGGTGCGACGGACCTCAGTCCCGCCGACTCGTCTGCCGTAGCCTTGACGAAGGAGGAGACCAAAGCCATCGCCGAAGAAGGGTTCATCTACGGCCTGCCGATCGTGATGAACTATGCGGTGATGTACGAGTACGCGGTGGACAAGAACTCCGGCCAGTTCAAGGCGCCGTTCAACCAGATCAACAATGAAGCCCGCGTCTTCACCTACAAAGACACATCGGTTATCACCCCTAACAGCGACACGCCGTATTCCGTCTTGTGGACGGATCTGCGCGCCGAACCGATCGTGTTATCGGTTCCGGCGGTGGAGAAGTCGCGTTACTTCTCAGTGATGCTCTGCGACGGCAATACCTACAACTATGGTTACATCGGCAGCCGCGCCACCGGTAACGAGCCCGGCGATTACATGGTGGTCGGACCTGACTGGAAAGGCGAGACGCCACCGGGCATCAAGAAAGTGTTCCGGTCCAGCACACAATTCTCGCTGGTAGCCTATCGCACCCAGCTGTTTAACCCAGAAGACATGCCGAACGTAGTCAAGATTCAGGCTGGCTACAAAGTTCAGCCGCTCTCACAGTATCTGAAACAATCTGCGCCGCCCGCGGCCCCGGCCGTCGACTTTCCCAAGGCTAACGCGGCTCTGGTTAAGACCGGCTTCTTTGACTACCTCGCCTTCGCGCTCCAATTCGCTCCCGCCGAACCGCAGGAGAAGGAGATCCGCGCAAAGCTGGCCCGCCTCGGCGTCGAAGCGGGAAAGAACTTCGCGTTGAAAGACCTCTCGACGGAACAACAATTGCAAGTAATCGCGGGTGTGAAAGCAAGCGAAGCCAAGATCAAGCAATATCTCGAGTCGGGACAAAAGAATATCAACGGCTGGAAAGTCGGTTCCCTCTTTGGCGACAGCGCTTTTTTCAACGGCGATTGGCTCAAGCGAGCGGCTGCCGCCCAGGCAGGCATCTACGGCAACGACGCTGCCGAGGCCATGTATCCCATGACCAAGACGCTGGCTAAT
>JBKPOB010000127.1:0-6143 GCA_046732875.1 Verrucomicrobiota bacterium
GAGTTCATGCTGGCTGCAAACGAGGCTGTTGCGCGCGAACTGAAAAAGCGCGCGATTCCAACGATCTATCGGATCCACGAAAATCCAGACCCGGAAAAATTGGGGGAGTATCGCGATTTCGTGCTCGGCTTTAATTATAAGGTTGGGGATCTAACAAATCGCGCTGAGCTGCAGCGATTACTGGCGTCATTCTGTGGAAAACCGGAAGAGCAAGCCCTCAAGGTCGCCTTGCTTAAAAGTTTAAAGCGGGCCCGTTACTCTCCACAGCCACTCGGCCATTACGGGTTGGCCAAGGCAAATTATTTGCATTTCACCAGTCCCATTCGGCGTTACGCAGATTTGGTTGTGCATCGTGCATTGGGGGCGCGCTCGCCGAGCGCGCCCGACGGCCCGGCGGTCCGTCCCTACCACATCGACGTGGCCCAGATCGCTTCTATCGCCGAACACATTTCAGCGACGGAACGAACCGCCGCCGATGCGGAGATCGACGCCACTCAAATGAAGAAGCTCGAGTTCTTTCAACGACAGCTCGATGCACGCAACCCCCAGATTTTTCGAGCGACTGTTGTCGATGTCCGCAACTACGGATTGATGGTGGAACTGCCTGATGCGCTCGTCACCGGTTTAGTCCACGTCTCCTCGTTGATGGACGACTTTTATTTGTTTGAGCCGGCGCGACGGCAGCTTATCGGGAGGCGGTCGCGCAAACGCTTCAGCGTTGGCGACGAATTATCCGTGTTTGTTGTCCGCGTGGACGCTTTCAAAAGGCAGGTGGATTTCGCAATTGCGCTTACATCGGAAAGGCCGACGAAGTGGGACCGCAGCAAGGGATCGCCGCGAAAAGCAAGGGTGTAAGCGGGCAGAAGCCGCCTGCGAATATCAGGGCTCGCCTTTTGCGTAAAATGACTTGCTCTTTTTGCGCTTTTTTGGGCAGAATGGCGACGCAGTCGTTCTTACGGCCGACGGCTAAGAACGCGTGAAGCTTCGCTGATGAACGGTTCACTCGCTATCCAAAGCGCCGACGGTGGTGCGATAGCATTCACCACCACTCATTGGAGCTTGGTATTGGAGGCACAAGGCGAATCGCCCGCTGCACAGAGAGCACTCGAAATACTTTGCCAAACTTATTGGCGCCCTCTTTACGGATTTGCGCGGCGGCAAGGCCTTACCCGAGAAGAAGCGCAGGATCTGGTTCAGGATTTTTTTGCGCGCCTGCTCGAACACAGAAATTTGGATGCGGTCCGCCGCGAGAAGGGACGTTTGCGTTCGTATCTGCTTGTCTCGCTGAAACGTTTTCTCGCGAGCGAGCAGCATCGCGCCAGCGGCGTTAAGCGCTACGAGAGCGGTCCCCATATCGGTTTGGATGAACTGCGTAAGTCGGAGGTCGCCGATTTTGAGCTGGTGGAAATTTGGAGTGCTGATCGTCTTTACGAGCGGCACTGGGCGTTAGCAGTGTTGGAACAAGTGCTCACGCGATTGGAGTTCGAGTACAAAGCCGCGGGCAACGCGGTGTTGTTCGACCGGCTGAAGGAATTCCTTGTCGGCGAACGTGGACGGCCAACACAAGCCAAGATCGCGACTGAATTGGGCATGACTGAAAATGCGGTGAAGCAGGCATTTCATCGGCTTCGCCAACGCTACAGGGTCCTATTACGCGAGGAAATCGCTCACACTGTGGCGCAGCCCGGCGACGTCGAAGATGAACTACGGCATTTGATTTCCGTGCTGCGCGGAGGATGAAGACCGCGAGCAGAGTCTGCGAAAACTGCGGGGAGAAAATCCTCGGAGACGCGCCGAAAGGATTGTGTCCGGCCTGCGTGCTCGAGACGGGTCTCGGCCAGCTTTCAGAGGAAGTTGTAGCTGGAGTTGATGATCCCGGCCATTCGGCAGGTCTGCTGATGGACTTCGGTGATTACGAGTTACTGGAAGAAATCGGGCGGGGCGGTCAGGGCGTCGTTTATCGGGCGCGCCAGAAAAGTCTCAACCGAACAGTCGCGCTAAAAGTCATTGGCCTTGGCCAGTGGGCCACGAAGGCGCATCTCAAGCGCTTCCGTCTTGAAGCCGAAGCTGCGGCGAGGCTGGACCATCCGTGCATCGTCCCGATTTACGAGATCGGGGAGCGCAAGAGTTCCTGTTACTTTAGTATGAAGTTCGTGGAGGGCGGACAACTTGATGAAGTTGTTAGGCGCGAACCGATGCCGATCCGTCGAGCGGCGGAAGTCATCGCGAAGTTGGCGCGCACCGTACATTATGCGCACGAGCACGGCATCCTGCATCGCGACATCAAGCCGGGAAATGTTTTGCTTGATAGAAACGGCAAACCGCACCTTACCGATTTTGGTCTTGCCCGACTAGTGGAGACGGAGAGCACGGTCACCCGCACGATGGAAGTTTTGGGCACGCCGAGTTACATGGCGCCGGAACAAGCTGTGGGTAATAACGCCCGTGTCGGCAGAGCTACAGATGTTTACGGGCTTGGTGCCGTGTTTTACCAACTACTCACTGGCCATGCGCCTTTTGTTGGGGGAACGAGCTTTGAAACTGTCCGGTTGGTTTTAGACACCGAGCCGCGGCAACCGCGGCTCTGGAATCCGAAAATAGATCGCGACGTCGCGACGATCTGCCTGAAGTGCCTCGAGAAAGATCCGCAGCGCCGGTACCCTTCCGCGCTAACGCTCGCCGAAGATCTGGAACGCTGGCTCAAGCACGAACCGATTCGGGCGAAACGAAGCGGAATTTTCATGCATGGCAGCAAATGGTTGTGGCGGAATCCAATTACTGCCGTGTTGATCGCGTCGTTGGTCGCCTTGGTAGCGGCCGTAGGCGTGATCGTTTGGAAAAGCGAATTACTCCGGCGTCCGATCCCGGCCAGCATCGCAGTGCTGCCATTCCTCGATCTCAGCCAGGCGAAAGATCAGGAATATTTCTGCGACGGCATGAGCGAGGAGATTCTGGACACATTGGCAAAAGTCGATGGGCTGCACGTTGTTGCCCGCACCTCATCGTTTTCATTCAAGGGAAAGAACGTGAACGTGAGCGAGGTTGGGAAAAAGTTAAACGTCGAGAATGTGCTGGAAGGAAGTTTGCGACGCGATGGTAACCGGATTCGTATCAGCGCGCAGTTAATTAATGCGCGTAGCGGTGTTCGTCTTTGGTCGGAAACTTACGAGCGCGAACTGCAGGGCGTCTTTGCGCTGCAGGATGAAATCACCCGCTCCATTGTTGACGCGCTCAAGATCAAGCTCGCCATTTCGCTTCCCGCCCATGAACAACGCAACACGGAGGCATACGATCTTTATCTGCGAGGCCTCTATTTCTCAAACAAGAGCAGCGAGGAGGATTTGCGTAGAGCGCTCAATTTCTTTCAGCGCGCTCTTGAGAAAGATCCTACGTTTTCGCGTGCCTGGACTGGCATCGCGAAAGTTTGGTATTTTTTAGCGGACGTTTACGTAAAACCGCTCGAAGCGTACCCCCTATCAAAAGAAGCCGCGTTGAAGGTACTAACGCTCGACGAGAAAGATGCTGAAGCGCATTGCTACCTAAGCGAAGCAAAACGCGTCCTCGACTGGGACTTGGCGGGCGCGGATGCAGAGTTGCAACGTGCGCTGCAGCTCGATCCCAACTCAGCGCCCGCTCACTTCTTCTCGGCGCTGCTGCCTCTCTTCCGCGGCGAGCTAAAGGAAGGGCTTCGGCTTGTGCTCGAAGCTAAGCAGTTGGATCCGATCTCGCCCATCACCAGCTACGTTGCCACTGCGGCGTACCTGGCCAACGACCGCATCGACGACGCAATTAGCGAGGGCCAGTGGACGCTGCAGCTCGATCCAAATTACTTTTATTTGGATTCGAATCTTGCCGCTGCCTATCGAGAGAAGGGGAACTTTGCGGAAGCGATCGCGCTCTACACCAAAGCCCAGGAAGCGACGCATTTCCCAAGTAGCGGCCTTGCCATCACCTACGCGCGGATGGGCCAATCAATCGAGGCGCGGAAAATTCTCGATCAGCTCGTGCAACAAAGCCAGACGCGATACGTCTCGGCACCGTCGGTTGCGGCAGTTTACGTCGCGTTCGGCGAAAAGGAAGAAGCTTTCCGCTGGCTCGAGCGCGCCTTTGAAGAACACTCGGGAATATTGCAGTGGATCGCGTTTCTTCCCGAATTTCGTCCGCTCCGCCCCGATCCACGTTTCCCTCAGCTCCTGCGGCGAATCGGTGTCTCCCGCGACTCAATTTTGACGATCACGGAGACAACTTTAACAAAGGTACCTGATCCAAAAACCCAGGATCACTTCACCCTCAAGATTGGAGTGAGGCCACGACCACATATCGAAAATGACCACGCGGTAAAGATTAGCGTTTCCTTTTACGACCTGACGAAAGATAACAAAATGAAGCCAACTGATGCGGGTGTTGGTTATGATTGGCTTACGCCTGCACGTGACTGGACTGATGCGACCCCGAAGTTTCTGTCAGCTACGTACGTGCGTCCTAAGACTCAAAGACCTCCAGCTGACGGACGGCGCTATGGCGGATTCATTGTTCGAGCGTATTTCGACGGTCAGTTACAGGATTCGCGAGCGACTCCGCCGGAATTATTAACGCTCTTTCCGGTCGAGGATAAGCCCAACTTTCCGCCGAATCCGGCGCTGAGCTCGCCTCACTAGCAGCGGTTACGGTTCAAAAGTCGATTTGGAGTGTAGCGGCGCTTTATGAGCGACCTGCTTTTCCCTGGAAAGACTGCGGTGCGGGGGTCATGGACCGCCACTAAAGAACTTCTAAGACGAAGCTTGTCAGGAGCTAGAAAAATCTGTTACGACCGCCGGTGGGAATTCGCATGAAGAATCCCCCCGACACCAGATTGTGTTTCGCGATCATCGCGGGCTTCTTTTATCCAATCCTCGTAACAGTTGCGCAGAATTCATCCTCCGCGCCCCAGACAGCAACTGGCCACGCTGGCGTCATAACCGAAGAAGTGATCGTGACCGGCTCGAACATTCCGACCGCGGAAGAAGTCGGACCGAACCCGGTGGACACGTATCGTCCGCGGGACATCGAGAAATTGGGAATTCGCAACGCAACAGACCTGCTCACCAAATTGCCACAGGAGTTGGGCTCGACCATCAACCAGAACATTTCCAATGGCGGTGACGGCAGTGTCATACCGAACCTGCGCGGATTGCTACCCAAGGAAACTCTGGTTCTCATCGACGGAAAACGCGCTGCCATAGTTGGGGGTGGCGGTGCGGGTGTTGGTGGGGCCTACGTCGCCGGTGTGGATATCAATCTCATTCCCTTCCCGATGATCGATCACATTGACATCCTGAAGGATGGCGCCTCGGCTGTATATGGCACCGACGCGGTAGCCGGTGTGTTCAACATCTTTTTGATCCATAAATTCCGTGGCCTCGAGATTGGGGGCAGTTATGGGAACACGAACATGGGTGCGTCCAACGATGCGGGCGAGTACGAGGGCTGGATCAAAGCCGGCGTCGGAGATGACAAGACCGACATCGTGGTTATTGCCGATTTTTACAATCGTGCCGACATCTTCAGCCGCGACCGCGACATTAGCAGTAACGCGAATGCGAAGCCTTGGGGCGGATTTGATAACCGCAGCGGGAATTTCCCTGGGCGAGTCGGAGGCTTCCGGTTGATCCCGAAATTATTTTTCAACACAAACTCTCCGCCGCCACACTCAGCGCCGAACGTCTCAACTTCTCCATATTACGTTTTTCCAGGCGTCATTACCCCTTATCCCGATGGGGACTATTGGTTTTACAACTTCGCGGCTTTGACGCCGTCGATTCCGGGGGCTGATCGTCAAAGCTTCTATGCCTCCTTCACGCGCGACATTGGTGAGAAGTACCTGGAGGTGTTTGCGGACTTTAAATATACCCGCTCAAATTTCCGTGCAGCTGCGGCGCCTGTTCCGTTTTCCTCCGATCCATTCCACAACGCGGCAGGTACAAGCTTCAGTCCAGCTGGCATCAGTGTGCCAATCCAAAATGCGTTTAATCCGTTCACGGTAGCGAACGCGACTATTCCGGCAGACAGCAACACCGCTCCCGGGACTCCTGTATATACCGGGGTTCGCTATCGTGCTTTGGAAGTAGGTAACAGATTCACTCCAGTCACCTTTAATGATGTTC
>JBKPOB010000128.1:0-11421 GCA_046732875.1 Verrucomicrobiota bacterium
GTCGAAGACGTCATCGCATTTGGCAATGGTCCCGGAACTGATGCTCTTGCAGGAGTAGTGGAGAGCACAAAGGTGTTCGAAATTCTGCGCGATGAACTCTAAGGGAAACCTGCCAGGTTGAACGCGTTGTCCTCACCGCGTTGGGGAAATATGAATCCGGCTTCGCCGCTCAACTTTCTCTCTGTGCGCTCCTTTCCAGGCTTATTCTTGCGCCTTCGACCAAACTCTTGTCATCGTCTTCCCGAGAAGCCGATCCACCTCAGCTAGCCAGCCTATTTCGGAGTTTCCCGATACGGCAGTCCAAGTTCATAGAGCGCGATCTCTTGTTGAAGCTCGGTGACTAACGAATCGTCATTCTGGCTCCGCCCCTGCTGTATCGCAGCTCGACCACTTTCAATCGCTTTTTCAAATTGCCCGGCTTCTGCGTACGCGGCGGCCAATGTACGCAAGACAAGCGCGTTGGTGCCTCCTGAAAGTTGATCAGCTCGCCCCGCGAGTTGAATTGCCCTGCGCCCGTTGCGGAGCGACGCATCCGAACACGTCGCCAGCAACCACGCCAGATTATTGAGAGTCGAAACGGACTGGGGAGAAATCTCCAGGGCCTTTTCGTAATGCTGGAGAGCCTCGCCAGAACGGCCTCTTTCATCAAGGGCAATGGCCAGGATTGTGTGACAATCAGGATTGTCCGGCCGGATCAATAACGCAACCTCACAATGCTCGATCGCAGCATCGAACTCTCCCTTCTCAAGCAGTGCATGGCCGAGACCGTAACGAGCAAGAAAGTAGTCGGGACGTATTGCCACAGCTCTTTGGTAGTGAACGACCGCTTCGTCGATTCGTTTCTTTTGAAGGAGAGCATTGGCTAATGCCACTCGAGCATCAGGATCATTCGGTTGCTTGGCGACCGCCTTGTTACAATAGAGGATAGCCTCATCCACTTTGCCTTTCCCTAAGAGAGCACTGCCAAGGTTGTAATCGGCGTCCCAAAAATCGGGCTGCATTTGCAACGTTGTTCGGTAATGCGCGATCGCCTCATCGAGCTGGCCTTTCCCGAATAATACGATCCCCAGGTTATTGTGAGCCATCCAGCAACTAGGATTTCTCGCCAGAGTTGTACGCCAGAGCGTCTCGATATCGCCGTACATTGCTGCTTGTCGCCACGTCAGTGTCCCGAAGAGTGCCACCAGACAGAGCGCCCCGCTCAAGATTAATGTGCGCCTGTTCTTAAAGGTGTTGGCCAAATTAACCAGACCGGCGGATACCAAGGCGATCGGGCCGATACAGGCCAGATATTGATAATGATCGGCTACGAACGTATAACGGAATGTGTAAAGCATGATGAACCCCAGCACCGGGCTCAGAGTCGCGACGAAAAATGCGGCTGCGACCTCAACACTGCGTCCGACATACCGACGAAGAAAATAGATTACCACGCACAGGATCAATCCTGCTAGCAGCCAGACGTAGTTGACAACGTGAGTCGGCGCGATATCCCATCGCGGGTAAATAAATGTCAGGTTAGAGGGCCAGATGAGTTTGCTCAGATAAAACCAAACAGCGTGGCTTGCGACGAGGACCCGCTCGATAGGGCTCAGAAAAGTAAAAATCGCGCGGCTGGTTCCCTGGTGGTAACGCTCCCACCACATTGCTAACCCGCCCATCGCGAGGCCGAGCACAAGGAAAGGTATGATTTGGAAAATTCGCTTCCAACTGATGTGTTTATTTTCCCACCACAAAATCAAAAACAACGCTGCCGGCAGTGTGCAGGCCGTTGTCTTGGCCGAAAGCGCCAGTAGATAAAGAACCAGGGCCAGCCCATAAAGCAGCCACCGTCGCTTGGTTCTTTCGTCAACAAAGGCAATCCAGGCAAGGAGTGTGAGCAAAAAGAAGAAGCCCATGAGCACGTTTTTGCGTTCCGTGATCCAGGCGACCGACTCCACTTGTACGGGATGCAGCGCAAAAATTGCTCCTGCCAGCCATGCTCCCGGTACTTTTAAGCGAGCCAGCACCGCCCAAACAAGCAAGGCGTTGGCAACATGCAGCACTAGATTGATCCAGTGATAACCTGTAGGGTTCAATCCCCAAAGTGCGTGTTCAAGGCGAAACGTGGTATAAACCAGTGGGAAATACTGCGAAGGCGAATCAAGTGAGAACCAGATGCGTCGTAAACCATCCGGCGCAGTCAACAGCTCGTTATTTATGACGTAGTCGTCGTCATCCCAGAGAAACCCGCCGTTCCAGGCAGGATGATAGACAAATATTGTCACGGCCGCTAAGAGCAGACCAAACGCGCAGGCGCGCGCGCGGGGAAAAGTGATCTGTTCAGAAACCTTGCCTAGTAATTCCATGCCAGACGCCATTTCAGAAGACGCAGTGCAATGGAAATCGCTCAGTTGCAACCGGCAGCTTTTCATCCGAAAAAAGAGCCTTCGTGACCGATAAGATCGAGATCAACGGTAAAGCGCTGCGTTTTGTCTGGTGGATCCTTGCCGCAATTGTTTTCGGCGTGGTCATCACAATCAGAATTCGACTACTTGGAATTCCACTCGAGCGCGACGAAGGCGAATACGCTTATGCTGGTCAACTCATTTTGCAAGGCATTCCGCCCTACAAGCTCGCTTACAACATGAAGTTCCCGGGCACTTATGCGGGCTACGCTGTAATCATGTCGATCTTTGGACAAACGGTCACCGGAATTCACTTGGGGTTGCTCTTGGTAAACGCAGCTACGGTTGTCTTGATCTTTTTCCTCGGACGGCAATTGATAAGTTCAACATTAGGACTTGCAGCGGCAATGAGCTATGCGGTGCTCTCTGTAAGTCCATCGGTGTTAGGATTCGCAGGTCACGCGACACATTTTGTGCTGCTCCCCGTGCTCGGTGGAACGCTGCTCCTCTATAGCTCGAGAGATGGGCAAGCGTTGGGGCGGCTATTCGCGAGCGGGTTGCTCTTCGGCATCGGACTGTTAATGAAGCAACCGGCTGTTTTTTTTGCGTTGTTTGGGGCGATTTATCTCGTCTCTAGCAACCTCCATCGCCGGGCCCAAGCTAAAAACAATCTCGCGGTATGCCTGACTTTCACGGCCGGAGTAATTCTCCCATTAGGAATTACTTGTCTGGTTCTCTGGCGAATCGGCTTGTTCGACAGGTTCTGGTTTTGGACAATCGATTACGCGCGTCAATACGGCAGCCAAGTTCCTTTCAGCCAAGTGCCGCAAATTTTCTTTTACAGCGCAAGAGAGGTGATTGCGGCCGGCTGGCCAATTTGGATGCTGGCTGGAATTGGACTCGTGGCAGGCTTGTGGGAGCCGCGAACGCGTGGCACTGCAATTTTTCTGCTCGGCTTCTTTTTCTTCTCTGCATTGGCGCTATGCCCGGGATTCTATTTTCGCCTGCACTATTTTGTCTTGGTGCTCCCAGCTGTCTCGCTGCTTGCTGGCCTCGCCGTCAGCAGATTGTCTGGCCTCGTCGCAGATCGATCGATCGTACTGCGATTCATCCCAATCCTAATTTTTGGAGCTGCTGTTGCCTGGCTGATCGTCGGAGAAAAGAAGTTCTTTTTCGAAACCCCGCCGGTCGATGCTTCTCGAATAATTTATCCAGAGAGTCCTTTCGCGGAATCCGTTAGAATTGCGGAATATTTGCGGGAACATACAGCCCCAAGCGACACGATAGCCGTGCTAGGTTCTGAGCCGCAGATTTATTTTTATTCAAACCGGCATTCTGCAACCGGCTACATTTATACTTACGGGCTGATGGAAGCCCAAAAGTATGCCGGCCAAATGCAACAAGAAATGATTCGCGAGATAGAACGCGCTCATCCAAAATTTCTCATCTTTGTGGTAATGCCCGATTCGTGGCTGCAACGGCCGGACTCCGAGCGGATAATTTTCACCTGGGCCAATGAATACACGGCGCAAAACTATGCTGTCGCCGGTTTCGTGAACATGGTCGCACCAGACAGAACAGATTACTATTTTGGCGGCGTTCCCCAATCAGTGCCACAGCTAGGAAAATATATTTTGATCTACGAGAGGAAATCCTAGCAATGAACCAAGCTCCACTGACGGGTGCCGAAGCAATGACCAAAGCCGAATGCCTAATGGTCTGGCCGCGACGTCCGCGCCGTTTCCGATTTCGCCAGTCGGATTTAATTCATCATTCGTCATTCGGATTTCGCCATTTGTGCCAGATCGAGGCATGCATCGAATCAGCGCCGCTCAGTTAAATCCGCCGCGAACCAACCGTCGTTGGTGGACGATAGGCATCTGCATTGCTCTGGCGGCGCTGAGCTGGCTTGTTTTTGGCCAAACACTCTGGCACGACTTCGTTAACTACGATGACCCCCGCTACGTTTATGAAAATACGCGCATAACAGGTGGGCTCAGCATCAGCGGCATTGCCTGGGCATTCACCCATATTCATTCCATGAACTGGCATCCATTAACGACCATTTCGCACATGCTCGACTGCCAGTTATATGGGTTAAAAGCAGGATGGCATCATTTTACCAATGTTTTTCTGCACATCATTGCAGTGATCCTTCTTTTTATCGCGCTCCAGCAAATGACCGGCGCATTTTGGCGCAGCGCCTTTGTTGCCGCAGTGTTCGCAATCCATCCGTTACGTGTGGAATCGGTTGCTTGGATCGCAGAACGCAAGGACGTGCTTAGCGGCGTTTTCTTCATGCTCACACTGCTTGCCTATGTGTATTACGTGCGTTTACCGCAGGTTAGGCGTTACCTAATCGTAGTATTTGTCCTCGCCTGTGGCCTCATGTCTAAACCGATGCTGGTGACATTGCCATTTGTGCTCTTGCTTCTCGACTACTGGCCTCTGGAGAGAATCAAAGGGCACGTGTGGAATCGCCTGTTGGAAAAACTTCCGTTGATCGCACTTTCGGCCGTTTCGAGTATCGCCACGTTTCTGGCACAAAAAGGCGCCGTCGGCTGGACCGAAGAATTACCAATATTGGAACGGATCAACAACGCGGTAGCCAGCTATGTTCTCTATATCTGGCAGATGCTCTGGCCGGTGAACCTCGCGGTGTTCTACCCGCATCCGGAGAACCGGCTACCTCTTTGGGAAATTATCGCCTCACTTCTGCTGTTAATTTGCCTTACCGCGATAGCTATCACTTTGCGGAAGCGGCGACCCTACCTGATCACAGGTTGGTTGTGGTATCTGGGAATGCTGGTACCAGTGATCGGACTGGTGCAAGTCGGCTGGCAAGGACGCGCTGATCGTTACACCTATTTGCCCCAGATTGGCCTATACATAGCCGTCACATGGGCAGGGGCCGATCTGACAGCATTGTGGCAACATCAGCGCAAAATTGTGACTGCTGCTGCTTTACTTACTATCCTAGTTTTGAGCTGGCGCGCCTGGGTCCAGACCTCGTATTGGCGGGATAGCGAAACATTGTTCAAGCATGCCCTTGCCGTAACCACAAACAACGACGTTGCCGAAAACAACCTCGGCATCGTGTATTTGCGACAAGGTAACGTGGACGACGCTATCTCGTTGCTACAAGCCGCCGTTGATCTTCGGCCCGATAACAGTCCTGCCCACGAGAATCTCGCTAAGGCTCTTCTTCAAAAGGGCAAAATTGCCGACGCACTTATTCACTACCAGAAATTACTCGAACTACAGCCCGATAACATCGAGGTTCATAACATTGTGGGCACGGTCCTGGTCCAACAAGGGCGCATCAGGGAGGGTGTCGAAGAGTGGGAGAAGGTCTTAGCGATTCAACCGGACAATGGAAACGCAATGAGCAATCTCGCGTGGATTTTTGCGACGTCGCCAGACGATTCCCTTCGCAGCGGCGCGAAAGCGGTTCAACTGGCGCAGGAGGCGCTGCGCATTTCGGGCCGCCGAATCCCATTACTTTTTCGCACTTTAGCGGCCGCTTATGCAGAAAGCGGCGAGTTCGCCGAGGCAATCCAGACTGCCCAACAGGGCATTGAATTGGCCAACAGCCAGGGGAACGTCAACCTGGCTAATGAGCTTCAGGGCAATATTGCCCTTTACCAAGAACAGCGGCCACTGCGGGATCCTAGTCTAACACATGGCAATTCAGAGCCACACAGCGACTAACAACAAGCGCCACCTTACAGACCGCCAAGGCGAAGTCCGAAAAGACTCTCGTGTCTGTGGTATAACTATAGGTATATATCTGTTTCTTGCCGGACTCAGCCTGGCCGTATTCGGTCAAACAATCCGTCACGACTTTGTTAATTTCGACGACGATTTGTACGTCTATAATACCCCGGCAATTCAATCCGGACTAACGATAAAAGGCATTGCGCATGCTTTTCTCAGCCCACATGCAGGTAATTGGCATCCCCTAACGACCATCTCTCACATGTTGGACTGCCAGCTATATGGCTTGAACGCTGGCGGCCATCACGCTACGAACATTGTTTTACATACTATCGCCGTGCTCCTGTTGTTTCAGGTGCTGCGGCAAATGACCGGCGCAATGTGGAAGAGTGCAATTGTCGCTGCGTTAGTTGCGGTTCATCCACTTCATGTCGAATCAGTGGCATGGGTAAGCGAACGAAAAGACGTGCTGAGCGCAGTGTTCTTCATGCTCACTTTGAACGCATATGTGCGTTATGTGGGTGCGCCATCAATCGTGCGTTATTTGACAGTGGCAATCATGTTCTCCTTTGGCCTCATGTCCAAGTCAATGCTGGTAAGCACTCCGCTTGTCCTTCTCCTTTTGGATTACTGGCCGCTTAATCGCTTTGAACAATGTTCCTCAACTGGAAAGATCACAGTCTCAGACTACGATAATCAAAAGCAGACAATAGGACGCCTCTTTCTCGAAAAGATTCCGTTGTTTGTTCTTTCCGCGGCCGCCGGAGTCATCACATTTATCCTGCAAAAACGTGCTACTGGCGCGATTCCGCCCTTGCCCCTCCTCTGGCGAGTCGAAAACGCGGTCGCGAGTTACGCGATTTACCTCTGGCAAACCTTGTGGCCGACAGGCCTCGCCGTTTTCTACCCTCATCCAGATGGCAGCCTGGAAAGTTGGCAGGTCATTCTTGCAACCGGGTTCCTGGTAACCATCACAACAGCGGCATTCGTTTTCCGAAGTAAACAGCCTTACCTGTTCACGGGCTGGTTCTGGTACCTTGTTATGCTCGTCCCAGTTATTGGTCTAGTCCAAGTTGGGGAGCAAGGCCACGCTGACCGCTATACGTATCTTCCGCATATTGGTCTATTTTTGCTCGTAGTTTGGTTCACTGCTGACGTAACAGTCCGCCGCCGATCCAGCTTACGGTTTGTTGTAGCCACGGCGGCAGTAATTATTGCTGCCTTCGCATGCATGGCGTCCCTTCAGGCTTCCTACTGGCGTAACAGCGAGACGCTTTGGACCCATACTCTTGCCGTGACTTCGGATAACGATGTTGCCCATAATAATCTTGGATACCTATGCGTTGACCGCGACGAACTGGACAGAGCCATTTCGCACTTTGAAGCCGCATCAAGGATTCGATCGCGCAAGCAGGATCCGCACTACGACCTCGGTTCAGCTTTTGTGCAGATGAACCTCGCCAACGCCCTTGCGCGAAAGGGACAATCCGACGAAGCGATAGTTCACTACAACGAAGCAATAAGATTGCAGCCATATTACGCAGACGCTTATTACAATCGTGGTAGCGTTCTTTTTGGAAAAGGCCGCATCGACGAAGCAATCGCGGATTGGGAGGAAACCCTCCAAATTCAACCTACTGACGCGAACGCCCACACCGGCCTTGGCAATGCGCTTTTGCAGAAGGGGTCGCCACAGGAGGCGATTGCCCATTACGAACAGGCAATGACCCTTGCCCCCGAAGATCCCCATTCTCGCAACAACATTGCCTGGGTGCTGGCGACATCTTCTGATGCCTCCCTCCGCGACAGCGCTAAAGCTATCGACTTGGCTCAGGTAGCAGTGGCGCTTTCAGGTGGTAGAGAGCCACGCTTTATACGAACGCTCGCCGCTGCTTATGCGGAGAGCGGCCGATTCTCCGAGGCGCTCGCCGCAGCCCAGCAAGCTGCAGTGATAGCTAGGATGCAACGGAAGACGCAGCTCGCAAATCACCTCGAAAAGGACATCATGCTCTATCGCGGGCACCTACCACTTCGGGGAGACTCTCCTGGCGATTAGCAGCTAACACGAGGTTACCTAGCCTCCTTATGATACGCCAAGTCCAGTTCGTACAGCGCGATTTCATCCCGGAGAGCGTTAGCTAAAGTTGAGTTGCCTTGGCCCTCAGCCGCTTGCAATGCTTGATGAGCAGTTTGCCTGGCCTCACCAAAACGGCCAGCCTCAGCGTATGCCGCAGCCAGGATGCGCAGAACAACCGCGCGATTCTCACTTCGAGAGCTTTCAGCCTCTGCCTGTTTAGCCAGTTCGACTGCCTCAGGTCCATTTCTGAGCGATGGATCGGCGGACGTTGCCAGCAGCCATGCGAGATTGCTTTGGGCGGCTACATTTTCTGGAGAAATCCGAAGGGCGTTCCTGTACTCAGCGATCGCATCTCGGACGCGGCCTTGTGCAAGAAATGCGCTTCCCAAATTTGCTCGAGCATCCGCGCTGTCCGGGCGCAACTCGATCACCTTTTTGTAACGCGCAATCGCCTCATCTGTCCGCCCCTTTCGGAGTAAGGCGCTCGCAAGGTCGTACTCAGCCTCGGGCTGATTCGGCGACAACTCAAGGCATGTGGAGTAATGAGCGATGGCGCCATCTAGATCACCCTTGGAAAGAAGCGCGTTCGCCAGGTTGCAAAAAGCATCGGCGTAATCTGGCCGAATCGTCAGCGCCTTCTGATAATGATCAAGCGCCTCATCCACACGCCCTGAGGCAAAAAGTGTCACGCCTAGATTGTTATGTGCTTCCGCATCTGCAGGGTCTATTTCCAGTGCGGTTTCGTAATGAATGACGGCGTCATCGAGCTGGCCTTTTTGCGCAACAAGCCGGCCAAGATTGTAATGTGCCTCGGCATAATTTGGTCGCAGCTGAATAGCCTGTTGATAATGAGCAATTGCGCTGTCGGTGTCCCCCCGGTCATTGAGAACGATCCCCAAGTTGTAATGTGCCATCCAGCAACCCGGGTTCTTCGTCAATGTTGATGTATATAAGGTGATAAGATCGTGGTAAATCGCGGTCTGTCGCCAGGTCAAAAAAACGAGCAGGAGCAGGAATATTCCCGAGGTCGCCGAAAGCAGAAACGATTTCGATCTAACCACGGTGATGTTACCGGAAAACGGTAGGGCGCCTGTGTCAGGTCGCGAAGGCTTTCGTAGTTTATCTAAACGCCCTATAGCAGTTACAATTCCCCCGCCAGCTAACGCAAGGGGTCCCATGCTGGCCAGATATTGGAAGTGATCACTTACAAACGAGTAACGGAAAAAGAAGACGTTGAAAAAGCCGAGCACTGGAAACAGGGAAACCACATAGTACGCCGCTGCGAAGAATACGGCACGACTCCATTTCGCGCGGGTTAACCATAAAACGAGCAGTCCAGTCAACACGCCAAGTAGAGGGAAGTATGCTGTCAGCTCCGACGAATCGATTTCCCATCGTGGATAGATGAATATTAGCGGATGCGGCCAGATCAGTTTCGCCAGGTAAAACCACGTCACGCGTCCCGCGAGGATAAGGCGTTCTGGCCAGGTCTGCGCCCACTCGGTTCCAATTGCGCCAGCATGAAACTTTTGTTCGAAAATTGTCCAAACGCTGGCGACGGCCGATATCAGCACAAATGGAATTAGCGCCGAAACATCCCGGCGACGGATTCGTCCTTTTTGCCACCAGACACAAAGGGCAAGCACGACAGGCAACATGACCACCGAAGGTTTGCTCAGGGTCGCCAGCAGGAAAAATACGAGTGACAAAGCAAACCATCGCCACGTCCGAACCGGCAAACCGGCGAAACGGCGAAACGGCGATTTTGCTAACTCGTCCGCCGATCTCAGGTCCAATCCATCCGCGTAATTCCCGGTGAAATGTCCTTCCCATTTTAGAAAATAGAAAATCGTCAAGAGATAAAAGAGACACGATTGCGTATTTTTTAGCTCAGTGACCCACGCCACTGATTGCACCATCACCGGGTGTAAAGCCCACAGTGCAGCTCCCAGCCAAGCACCTCGAATATTGAGCTGTCGCAATACTTGCCAGAGCAAGACTGCCGATCCGGCATGCAAGAGCACATTCAGAAGGTGATACGGCCACGGGGTCAAGCCAACGACCTTATGCAGAGTCCAAAAAGTCGTAAGCACCAGCGGGTAGTAGACCGCTCGCGTGGTGGTCCAGACTTCCTTTAATCCCAGCGGACCAACAATACACGGATTCTGAGTCAAATGGGATTCATCGTCCCAGATGAATCCGGCGTTAAACAGCCTGGCATATGCGATGAAAACGAGAGCTATTAAGAGAAGCGTCAAAAGCCACGTCCGCTGCCACAACGGTTGTCGCGCGTTCTGAAGGTGGCGGGTTTGCAGAGGCAGCGCGCTAGCAGGCATCTTGTGTGCGAGTTGATGCGCACGATAACCAAACATTCCCTGGTGCGCGACTGACATTTAGCGTGCCGCGTTTTAGTAGCAGCGAAATGTCGCCGCACTCCCAAAGCAAAACGGCCGGGCCCGTGAAGGAGCCCGGCCGCTGTGAATTGTTTTCCGATGTTCGCTCTAGAACCGCTTCTTCAAGCCGACGTACCAGAACCGGCCTTTGATGGTCGCAAGGGACTCGTCGTAGCCGCTCTCAAACGAGCCTGCCACAAACGGTGGATCTTCGTCTGTCACGTTCTGCATGCCCAGCGTGACGGTGGTGTTATTCAGCCACCACTTCCAGTTGCTGCAGCCATACTCGGCTGTTGACACCGGCACCACATTCTTCTCCTTGCCATCCTTCATCTTCACATTCTTACCTCCATCCTTGGCAAAGCCAGGCACCTCGGCCGGCGCAGGCGGCGGCAGGTTAAATGTGTAGTTCAAGATGAGATCCAGCGTGGTCCACGCAGACACTTTCCGGGCGCGGAAAGGCAGCGGACCACTTCTGGGCTGGGACGGCTTTGTCGCTCCTGTCAGAGTGAGATTGTCGTCCTCGTACTGGCCAGTCCAGTGGACTACCGCACCAACATCCAAGCCCTGCATCCACGTGTCCGCCGGACCATCGTAGAAGATACTGAAGTTGGCCCTATGCCACGGCAGCGAACTGGTTAGAGGAAACGAGGTAGGCACAAACTGGCCAGCGATACCGAATCGCTTTGGTCGTAGACCAGGAAAAACCTCCAACTCAGCGCGTGAGAGCCAGGTGCCGTTGACTGTGGTGGTCAGTCTACCCCAATCGCCATGTCCAAAGATCGTCGAATCGAGAATATAGATTGCTTCGTAGTCGAGACCTTCGAAGACTGCCCCAGCGAGATTT
>JBKPOB010000129.1:0-13571 GCA_046732875.1 Verrucomicrobiota bacterium
TTTCCTTCAACAAAACAATCGCAGTCATGTCGCTGGGATTTTCGGCGCCCCTGTCTTCGATAAAATCGCCAAAATTGGTTTCCTCGCTCTCACCCACTGGAGACTGGAGCGAGATTGGTTGCTGCGCCATCTTGAGAACAGACCGCACGCGATCGACTGGCAGCAGGACTTCCTCGGCTACTTCGTCGGGCGTGGGTTCGCGTCCGTATTCCTGCACCAGCTGTTTCTGCACGCGCATGAGCTTATTAATCGTCTCAATCATGTGAACCGGGATGCGAATCGTGCGGGCCTGGTCGGCAATCGAGCGGGTGATGGCTTGGCGAATCCACCAGGTCGCGTAGGTGGAAAATTTGTATCCACGCCGATACTCGAACTTCTCGACGGCCTTCATTAACCCCATGTTTCCTTCCTGGATCAGATCAAGGAACGACAAACCGCGATTGGTGTATTTTTTTGCGATCGAGATAACGAGCCGGAGATTGGCTTCCACCATTTCGGTTTTGGCTTTGAATGCCTGGCGCATCCAATCCTTAAGAGCCTGGTACTCCTTCGCATATTCGGGAAGCGAGAACCACAGACCCTTCTCCAGCTCGCGGATCTTGTTCTGAAGCAGCAATCGCCGCTTCTTGCTGCGAGGATTTTTGGCCAGCTCGGCTTGCAGGTAAAGAGACGTATGATGCGCGTCATCCGCCAAGTGCACAAATTCTTCTGTGACTTTCTGCTTGAGGTAAAAAAGAGGATAAAGCCGTTGCAACGAAGTCATCATTCTTTGCAACGCGCGGAGTTTTTGTGGTCGTTTTTTTGGGGAATTGCGCGAGACCTCACAAAACTGCCGGGTAATCGATCCATTTAACTGTTCCACCTGTTTGCAGAGACGCGGGAGATTTTTCATATACCTCTCCCGGCTCTCGATTTTCTTGTCGAGAATCACCCGATCGAACCGTTCTCGGCCTTCGATCAGCTTCCCGGCCAGATCCAGGTGGGCCTGTGCGATAAAACCGAAGCGATTGATGTGCTTCAGCACCATGTCTTCGGCTTCTTCGATGCGTTTGGATATTTCTACTTCCTGTTCCCGCGTCAGGAGCGGGACCTGGCCCATTTGCTTGAGATACATCCGCACCGGGTCGTCCAGAATATCGACTTTCGTTTCGGTTCTCTCTTCCTCCTCCAACTCCACCTCTGTATCCTTTTTCCCGTCCTTGTAGCGATCGACTTCCGACGCCTCAATAATGTCGATCTCCAGGCGACGCAGCCGCGTGAGAATAAGGTCCAGTTCGTCGGCGTCAGTAATTCCCTCCGGCAACGCCTCGTTTAAGTCGTCAAAGGTGAGATAGCCTTGTTCTTTCGCGAGCTTGATCAGTTCGCGAATGCGGCTCTGTAATTCAATCGTCGAGTACAAACGGGATGCCACCGTTTGCTCTGAGAGCTCTGGCAACGATCCGTTGTTGCGTTGTGTTGGGGTGGATCTGCGTTTCGCTTTGAGCGCAACGATTCGCGGTTGTTTCTTGAGCTTCCGACGAAGTCGAGCAACACCTCTTTTCGATGAACCGCGGCGCCGGGCCTGCTGAAGCCGTTTCGCCGACGACTGTCGACTCCCTCCCCTGTGTTTCGAATGCCTGGCCAAGATGATGTGATTAAGGATTTGACTAAGACGTTCGATCTGCCGCGCGGCAATAGATCGATAACTAACCCAAAATGCTTTGGAGGCTAATTATCGCCTTGGCCGGCAAGCTGGGAAAGCTCGTGGAGCTGTTCCCGGAGGTCAAGAATTTGTTTCTGCAAATTTACCGTCTCACCGGTGCTGAGATTTGGTAGTTTTATCCGGTTCGTGGCAACATCAAGTTGTCGGCGCAGGACAGCCTGGCGGATGCCGAGCCACCATTTTTCGACCATCGCTCCAGCATTGGGCGGCGCCTTTTGGAGAAGCCACGAAGAGACCAGCCGCTCTTCCGGCGGGGAAAGCGTGATCATAAAAGCGTTCAGTGAAGCGGCGTCATCTGGATGCAGATCGCTTTTAAGGATGCGGCCAAGCATTTCGCCGCCTGGGACTTGGGCGAGAATCTCGTGCCAATTTTGTTCGCGAAGAAATTCGCGGGCTTTTTCATTTTGCAACGCCAAAAGACAAAGCATCGCGATATCATGCCCTAGGACCGGAGTAGTCTCACGAGTGTCATCCGCCTCAGATTGGTCGCCTGATCGAAGTGATCCAGTTCTCTGCTTCGGCAGAAGCGACTGAAAATCTTGCGCGGCAACCCCCAGCCGCGCGCTGACTTTATTCACAACTTCGCCCCGCATGAGTGGATCGCGTACGCGCGAAACAGTTTCGGCGAGGCTTCTCGCCAACTGCATCTTGGCCCCTAACGAACCTAGATCAACACCCGCAGTCTCACGCTCGAGCCAGTAATCGAAAAAATCACGCGCGCCGGCGACGCGGTTTTCAAATGACGCTTTTCCTTCGCGCCGGACCAAGGAATCGGGATCCTCTCCTGCCGGCATCTCGGCGACTCGCACAATCAGGTCGTTCTGAAGCAGCGCGTCGAGGGAACGTTCGGCGGCTTTCTGGCCAGCTGCATCGGCGTCGAAGCAAAGCACAACCTCGTTTACAAATCGTTTCAAAACCCGCGCCTGATTTTCTGTGAAAGCAGTTCCCTGCGGGGCGACTACATTCGTAATTCCCGCCTCAAATAAACTTATCAAGTCGAGTTGCCCCTCGCACACAATGGCGCAGTTCGCTTCGATCAGGGCGCGCTTGGATTTATCCAGACCAAAAAGCACGCTGCCTTTTCGAAAAAGCGGCGTCTCCGGCGAATTCAAATATTTCGCCGCTCCCTCCGCCTCCTTCAGCAGCCGGCCGCTGAAGGCGATTACCTCACCGGTGCGGTGATCATGAATCGGAAATATGATTCGCCCACGAAAGCGATCGTACGATCGTGAGCTCTCAACCGGCGCGCTCTCTGCATCATCCCTTGTTTTTGCGAGGCCGCTCGTAATGAGGTCGCGCGTTTGGTAGCCGTGCCCGCGCGCCCAGACACCAAACGCGTCCCACTCGTCCGGGGCATAACCAAGCTGCCAACGTTTGGCGATTTCCGCCGTAATTCCGCGCTGCTTTAAGTATTTTCGCGCTGGTTCTCCGACATCTCTCTTCAGAAGATTTTCGCGAAACCATTCGGCAGCGTCGGCGTGCAATTTCAGCAATGTCCGTCGCGCCTCATATCGTCGATCTTCATCCGCCGCGCCGCTCTTCTCCACTAACGTAATCCCGGCGCGCGTCGCGAGCTTCCGCACGGCCGACGGAAAATCGGTGTGCTCATAGTCCATGACAAAGCGGAAAACGCTCCCGCCCGCGCCACAACCGAAGCAGTGAAAGGTCTGACGGCTCGGGCTGACCATAAACGATGGCGTCTTCTCCTGATGAAACGGGCAGAGCGCCTTGAAATTTGCCCCGGCGCGCTTGAGCGGGAAGTACGAGCCAATCACTTCGATGATGTCGTTCGCGGCAGCAATCTGCTCGATCGTTTCCGAAGGGATCGTTCCCATGCGCGCCTGGTTATTTTTGCCTCGTTTGGCTTTTGAAGCGATGCCAAACTTACGCAGTGCGGCCCGGTTTCAAAATGAGCAAGAGCAATTCGCCGGTCATCCCGAGCGAAGTCGAGGGACCCCGGTGCGTTACTTTAAGGTGTCGCCACGAGATTGCACTTCGCTTTGCTCCGCTCGGAATGACGATGCCAATCATCGCGTTTTATGCGGCGATGTCGCTGTTCGGACTCCAAACCGCCCATGCGCGCGATGCGATTAGCAAAGGCGACGTGGTCGTCGTGCCACTTCGCGGCGAAGTCGCGCCTTCGCTCCTCGCGTTCCTGCGCCGCGCAGTGAAAACAGCGGAGAGCAACGAAGCATCCACAATCATTTTCGACATGGACACGTACGGCGGCCGGCTCGACACGGCGACCGACATCGTGAACGCGCTCAACCAAACAAAGATTCCTACCTATACGTTCATCAACACCAATGCCGGCTCTGCTGGTGCTCTTATCGCCATTGCAACACAACACATTTACATGGCGCCAGTGAGCGCAATTGGCGCAGCCGCGCCAATCCTCCCCACCGGCGAGGACCTTCCTGCTACGGCAAAGGAGAAAACGATTTCGTATTGGTCTGCGCTCATCCGTGGTTCCGCGACCAAAAACGGGCACAATTCCGACGTCGCCGAGGCGTTCATGAACAAGGAAAAGGAAGTAAAGATTGGCGACCGTGTCGTTCACCAGAAAGGAGCGGTGCTCACTCTCAATGCCCAGGAAGCAACTGAACGGATCAATGGCAAACCGTTGCTCGCAGAAGGTGTCGCCGATTCGATTAGCGATCTGATTAAAAAAGTCGGTCTAAAAGGAAATGAAGTCACCATCGAGCCGACTGGCTTCGAGCAAATCGCGTTTTGGATTACTGCGCTGGCACCATTGCTGCTGCTGGGAGGAATTCTCGGCGCATATCTGGAATTCAAAATTCCTGGTGTGACGTGGCCGGGAGTTATCTCTGCGATTTGTTTCGCCCTCTTCTTCCTAGGGCATTATCTGGCCGGACTGGCCGGGTGGGAAGTGGTTGCATTGTTCATTCTCGGAATGGTTCTCGTTCTCATCGAGATTCTCTTTTTCGCGCATAGCACAATAGTTTTCGGTGTCGTCGGCGTTTTTCTCATGCTCGCTTCGCTGCTGTGGACGATGGTCGATCGCTATCCGGGCCAGAATTTCTTCCCAACCGGCAAAATGCTCGCGATTCCGCTGCTCAACATGTTCATCGCGATTGTTGGCTCATTTATCGTAATCGCTTTGCTTGCGCGCTACCTGCCGCGAACGAGTATTTATCGCCGGTTCGCTTTGATGGATTCAAATCCGCCCGGGCCATCGCTTGCTGGCGTGCCGCGACAGTTTTCAACTGCGCTCGCTTTAGCGCCAGGAATGCAAGGCACCGCCGTTACGGTTTTACGACCCAGCGGCAAAGCGCGTTTCGCTGATCACGTTGTAGATGTTGTGACCGAAGGCGAATTCATCGCCCCGCAAACGCCTGTCACCGTCATCCAAACAGACGGAATGCGCGTCGTGGTGAAGAGCGCGGCTCAAACCTGACGAGAAGAATCGTCTTAACGGCCCTCTAGCCGCCGGCCACGACGCGGATGAACTCGATGCGGTCGCCTTCGGCTAAGAGTCGCTCCGCCCATTCATGTCGACGGACGACAAGGCCATTGTGCTCGACCAAAATTGATTGCGGCGGCAACTGATAGCGCTCGATTAACTCGGCAATCGTTTTCGCTTCGCGCGTGTCTACCTTCTCGCCGTTAACCAGGATTTGCATCCTCCAAGAAATTGCACTTGGCGGTCATAGACCGCCGCTACAGATGAAAATATCATGTGCCGCAAAGGCTTGGTCCCAATCCTTCCAAACCGGCTCGAGTCCGCGACGCCGAAGCACTGCAGCGATCTCGGCGGGGGAACGTTCATCGCTGATCTCGAATTGGCCCGTGGCGAGTTCATCTTCACCGTCCTGGTATTCGGGTGCGACGATACGACCCCGCACGGTGCGATGAAGATGTTCGCGGCCCTGCCGTGTGTAACCGCCGGGCTCGGTGTGGCTGCCGGCGCTCATCATCGTCACGCCAATTAACGCCAGTGAATCTCGCAGCGGCGCGCGTTCACGTGTGCTAAGCACGATCCCAAGCTGGGGAAAAGAAATTCGCAATGCACAAACGAGCTGCACAAGCTCGCGGTCCGTCATCGAAAAAAGCGGACGAAATCCCCCAGCTGCCGGCCGCAAGCGAGGCAAGCTCACCGTGATTTGCGCCTGCCAGCAGTGTTTGAACAAGTGTTCCAAATGCGCTGCCAGCGCGATCGCTTCATCCTGCCAGGGCGACAAACCAATCAGCGCGCCGACGCCGAGCCGGCGAAAACCGGCTGCGTAACCGCGCTCGACGCAATCGAGTCGAAAATTAAAATCGCGTTTTGGTCCGGCGGTATGCATTTCCGCATAAATGCCGCGATTGTAGGTCTCCTGATATACGACAAGCCCTTCCGCCCCAGCCTCGACAATCGGGACATAATCCTCCGTTTTCATTGGGCCTACCTCAATGGAAATGGATGAAAAATCGGGAGCGAGCGCACGCACGCATTCGGTAAGGTAGTCGCGGCCAGCAAACTTCGGATGCTCGCCAGTGACGAGCAGAATTTGCCGAAATCCTTGACGCGCGAGATGCTGTGCTTCGGCAACGACTTCATCAACATCGAGCGTGACGCGAAGGATTGGATTATCCCGCGAGAAACCGCAGTAGCGGCAATTGTTGATGCATTCGTTGGACAGATACAGCGGAGCGAACAGACGCATCGTCCGTCCAAAATTCTTGAGGGTAAGTGAGCGAGAAGCCTGCGCCATTACTTCGAGCTCCTGATCCGATTTCTGCGCGATCAGCTGCTCGAAGCCCTCAACCAGCGCCGATTTCCTCAGCGCCAAATTGTCCAGAGCCTCAACGAATGACATTAGAATAATCTCCGACGCATACGAGCGTTCGCAAACGCCAACCGTAATTAGTCACCCGCTCAAACAACTACGTCAGCCTTCTAGTTGCTTCGCAAGGAAAGTCCACAGTCAATCCCTTACAAAAAAAACGGCGTCCCAAACTGCGGGACGCCGCTTTAGCAAACACGATTCTCTGTCTAGAACGCGAAATTAACCCCAGTCCGGACCATACCAAAGTTGTTATGGGACCCGTCCACAAAATTCCAACTGAAATCACTGACCCAGCCAATGTGCGGGGTAAAGCGAACTTCCATGCCACCGCCGACCTGGCCGATTGCCCGCGATTCCGAACCAGTTTGTTCAGTGCGAATGATTCCGTCGTTCACGACAACATTCGTCTTTTCGCCGCCGCCAAAAATGCCGCCGCCTCCACCAAAAATGTAGGGCGAGAAGCGCGTGCAGGGAATCGGATAACGTAGCGTCAATGTGCCGAGCACAGAACCCACCGCGCGGCTTTCGTGTCCAGTATGGACATCGAAGATTCCGTTATTAAGATCGATAAAGACATCCTCAAACGCGCGCCTGGCATCCACCGCCCATCCTTCAATACCAACACCGAAGTAACGGTGGAAAAAGTATTTCAGGTCAATACCACCGCCGAACGCATGATCCGTTTCAAGGTAGCGATCAGCGTCCCAATGGTTTGCCGTGAAAAGGTACGTACCCCACAGACTGACGTTAAACTCGTTGTCTGCGTACCATTGCGGACAGGGTGGCGGTGCCACCTGTTTCATTTCCTTTCCGGAATAGGTTTCCCCAGCAACCGCTGCCGAAGTGATTGCAGCGCTGCATAACAGCCCCAACACCAGTCTTTTCATCTATTTCTCCTTTTTGGTTAAGTCTCTCCTCAGTCTCTCAGGCTCCAAACACTCCTTGGAGCAAGCAGGGTAATAACGAAACTCGCCTTTACCCTGGATGCCCGACTCTTGGACAGACAACAAGAAATTGCAAGGATTTTTTGGGACGGGCTAAGGCGCGAACCGGTGCAGGGCGGAAACCGACTTAGGGGTGGAGTTCCGCGCCTGTGTTTGCGTCGGTAATGATAAACTTCTCGTGGTGAAATGTGGGATCACCGCGAAAGCTGAGCCGACCCGCGTACCGGCGCTCTAACTCCACCAGTAATTCTTCATCCTCTTCCTTCAACCGCTTCAGTACACCTGGATTCAGAATTACGCGGATATCATGAATGGTGTCCTGGTACTTGCGCATGACGGTATTGAGAGTCCGATGCAATTCCACGCTCGTGCTCATGGAGGTTTTCACCACGCCGCGCCCTCCGCAGTATGGGCAATTCTCGTAAATCGTATCGCTCAGGCTTTCCTGCGCTCTCTGGCGAGTCATCTCCATCAGGCCGAGCTGTGAAATGGGCAGAACATGTGTCTTGGCTTTGTCGCGATTGAGCCGCTCCTTCATCAAACTAAAAACTGCCTGCTGGTCTTTGCGGCTCTTCATGTCGATGAAATCGGCAATGATCAGCCCACCGATATTGCGTAAGCGAAGCTGGCGCGCGATTTCGTCTGCGGCCTCCAGATTGGTTTGCAAAATAGTTTTTTCCACGTCGCGCCCGCCTTTGTTTCGACCCGTATTCACGTCAATCGCCACCAGCGCTTCGGTTTCGTCAATCACAATATAGCCGCCGCATTTCAGCCAGACTTGCCGATGAAAAGCATCATCGATTTGCTTTTGCACGCCGTATGTTTCGAAGATCGGCATCGCGCCATCGTAATGGTGCACGCGGTTCCGGGCGCGTCGGGAAATCTGCCCAATCATTTCGATCATTCGTTCTGTTGATGCGTGGTCATCGCAAACGACTTCGTCGATTTCCTCGGTGAGAAAATCGCGCACTGTCCGGCCGACCAAATCGGGCTCCTCAAAAAGGCGGCACGGGGCCGGTTCTTCACGAATGAGATGCTCGACCTGGGCCCACTGATCAAGAAGAAAACGCAGATCCCGCACAAAATACCGTGCCCGCTGATCTTCACCTACGGTGCGGATAATAACTCCGATACCGTCGGGAATTTCCAATTCCCGGACAATCTTCCGCAGCCGTTCGCGCTCTTTCTGATTTTCGATTTTTCGCGAGATACCGCTGCGATCGCTGAATGGCATCAGCACCAGGTAGCGGCCGGCAAAACTGAGATTCGTAGTTACCCTCGGGCCTTTGTTCCCGATGGGGCCCTTGGTGACCTGCACAATGACGTCCGATCCGACCGGATAAATACTCGGTATATCTTTAACCGTGATCCGTTTTCGCGGCCGCTTGCTCCCGCGACGATCGATTTCCTCTACGCCGCTATCGAGTGCCGCCGGGATCGCATCCCAAAAATGAAGGAATGCATTTTTCTCGAAGCCGATGTCAACAAACATCGCCTTCAACCCCATCTCGATGTTTTTGACTTTACCCTTATAAACGCTGCCGACGATATTCCGTGAGCTTTTACGCTCGACACTGTACTCCTCGAGCCGGCCATTCTCGAGCACGGCGACCCGGGACTCGAGCTTTTCCACGCTGAGGATGAGTTTTTTGCCGGTCTTTCGTGAGGAAAGACCCAAAAGTTTTCTTACTTTTTCTATCATAAAACGAAAGAGGTTGTCCGATCAGAAGCGGGACTGACCAAATGCACCGCAGTGAAGATTCTGGTCGGGTGTTCATCGTGGTGGTGTTCCACGCCGGCGATTAGGAGGCGGAGGCGCTGGCGCAGGCGCTGGTTGCCGGTGTATTCCAAAGAGCTTTTGGAAGAAATTGCGGGGAGCTGGTGTCGCAGCGGGGAGGGCACGAGCCACAGCAGCGCCGCCTCGCCGGCGCACTTTGCCCTGAGAATCAGCTTCCGGTTCGACATCAGGCGATGCGTCCGAGCTTGCCATCTGGGCAGTGGCAGTTTGCGAGGCCGGGGCATTTTCTTCGTCCTGGCCTCCGAGATTCCCGCCCTTGTCATTAAAGGACACCGACTTGATCAATTGGAGTGGATTGGGGTGATGCGCGGGCGGCAGCCAGGCCACTTGCATGTCGAATTTGCCTTCCTCCAAGGCGAGCGTGCGCTCCAAGATTCTGTCCGCGATCGGGCCCGCGACTTCGCCGCCGTGCCCGGAGGCGCCCTGCACCATCACGGCGACGACATACTTCGGATGGTCAAACGGCGCGAAACACGCAAACCACGCCACGTTTTCCTCTTGTCCACGTTCAGTGGCTTGCGCAGTGCCCGTTTTCCCCGCCACTACCCAATCTTTCAAACGCGCTCTACCGCCGGTGCCGCCGTCTTCATTAACGACTTTCCAAAGGCCCTTGCGGACCAGCTCGATGTGGTCAGGGGAGATTTCCTGCCGTAAATCCGATCGGGCCCGCGGCGGCCGCGCGGCTGGATTTCCTTGCTCATCCAAAACCGGAGAGCCGTCTTGCTTCAAAACTTTATCGACCAGACGTGGGTAATAGCACACTCCGCCATTTGCGATCGCCACGTAGGCCATTGCCAATTGCAGCGGCGAAACAAGCGTGTATCCCTGACCGATTGAGACGTTGGCGGTTTGCGCTTGGGACCACCTCTCCTGGGGATGGTGAATTTGCATCCACTCTGGCCCCGGCATATTGCCGGTTTGTTCGCCCGACAATTGCAGGCCCGATTCTTCGCCCATTCCCAGCATCTTGCCAACGGCGTCAATCGATTGAATGCCAGCCGCGTTCCCGTACTGGTAGAAAAACGAGTCACACGACACCTTAAGGGCATCCGCGACTCCAATGGTCCCGTGTGTGTAATGTTTTTCGGCTACCCAGCACCGGAAAAAGTGGTCGCCGTAACTCACACCGCCACCGCAACTGTATTTAGCTCCCGCTAGATTTTTCGGGCCCCGCAATCCGGCGAGCGCGGTGATGAGCTTGAACGTTGACCCCGGCGGCAAACAGCTGATCGCGCGGTTCACCAATGGATCGCCCTCGTCCTTTTGCAGTGCTTTCCAGTCCTTCGCCTTAATACTCGGGATGAAAGTATTGGGATCGAACGAAGGCACAGAAGCCAGCGCCAAAATGTTGCCGTTGTTTGGATCGACGACCACTGCGCCCGCCCGGCTTACGGCGCGCAGCGCTTCTTCTGCAACTGCTTGAATCCTCGCGTCGATCGTCAGGAAAACATTGGCCCCTTGTTGCGGAGGATCTTCGCGCAAGATGCCGTCGATTGTGCCTTTCGCATTACGTCGCAGATAACGAACGCCCGGCTTTCCGCGCAGATACTCGTCCATGATTTTTTCGACATTCGATTTCCCTTCTACGTCTCCCTGGTAAAACGTGAACTTCTTTGCGTCCTCTTTATCGATATCGTTCGGCATGCCGACATAACCCAGAAGATGCGCGGCAAGAGCGCCGTAAACGTAGGAACGCACCGGTTTGATCGCGAGTTCCACTCCCGGCAATCCGACATCGTGCTCGGAAAATTTCGCCAGAGTTGGAAAATCGATGTCTTTGACGTAGGAAAACGGGACCTCGGTATCGTTGCGATAATGTTTCTGCAGGCGACCCGCATTGTAATCGCTCGCAAGATCGAGGTCATTGAGGCGTGGGACCACCCCATTATTGACGATTTTGATAATGTCCGCTTCCTTCAGGTCTTTCGGCATTCCATTGATGGTCGCTCGATATTCAGTCGTGGGCGGGGAACCGAAACGCTCGCGATAGCCTTTCACCATCTCTGGCAGATAAAAATCGACCTCATAACTGGCCCGGTTTTGGACGAGTGTCATTCCGTTGCGATCCTTGATCTCTCCGCGCACGGAAGGAACGCGCACGGTCGCCTGCGAACTACCGCGCAGCTGGGACGTCCATTCCTGGCCGTGCGCTACCTGAATCCACCAAAGTTTGAGGCCTAGAGCGCCCATGCCTATCAGCATAAAGACCGCAATCAATTGAATCCGCAGACGTGAAGTAATACGGCGCTTGCTCATTCCAGCCGCCCCCTTTCAGGTTGATAAGAGTAGGCAGTAATCCGTCCCATCCATTGTAAGAACCAGAACAGAATCGGAGCCATCGCCATGGCAACGAGACCAGGCCCGCCGATCTGCCACCAAATTTCGCGGGTAAAAACGATAGAGCCGCGACGAAATGTAATCATCAAATATTGCGCCAGAACTATTAATGAGGTGAAGACACCGCTCAGGACGCAGTGCACTTCCCAACGCCCGCGTGCAAAGAGCGGTCTCAGGCCATGCATTACTCCTGCCAGCACACCGTAAATCAGTATCGATGATCCAGTTGAAATTTCAACTTTCCCTCCGATCACCTGCACAGTAGCTGCATCCAGCAAAACACCCGCGTACAGAGCCAGGGCCAGCATGAGAGGGAACGGCAGAGCCATTGCGCCATAAAAGACAATCACGGGCACGATGTAAACATGCGCGTTGTACAGCCACGGCAGCACTGGAATGAAAAACTCGGCAATCTGCGCAATCAGCACAAGCACGAGTAAAACAAAAAAGAAAATCATTTTCGGCCAGTCACTACGAACACGTCTTCCAGATGCGACAGATCGACTGCAGGCGTGAGTTGCGCTTGTCCATCCAGTTCTCGCACGCGGAAGGTTTTCACACTGCCAATCAGCAAACCCGACGGGAACACGCCACCAACCCCCGAAGTATAAACTTTTTGACCAGGCTTCAGGTCAGCTTGTTTTGACAAAAAATTCAGGTTCAAAAACGGCGTGAGCCCCGTTGTCACGCGCTCGCCAGAGACAATCCCCTGTTCCCGGCTTCCTTCGACCTTTGCGGCGACGCGGCAGTTTTCATCCGAAATCAGCAATACAACCGAGACGCTGTCGCTCACGGTCGTTATTTTTCCTATTAATCCTTCGTCCGTTGCGACAGGCATGTCGATTTCAATGCCGTCTCGCTTACCACGGTTAATTGTAACCGTTCGCCACCAGGTCGACGAATCACGCGCGACAATCTCCGCGGCGATTAACTTAAAGACCGAGCGCTCGCGATAATTGAGCGCGTGACGCAAGCGATTCACCTCATTCTCGGCGTCGCGCAGTCCCTGGTTAGTCGCCCTCAGTTCTCGATTTTCCACCTGTAAGTTAGCATTTTCGCGCTCCAGCTGTTCGAGCGACTTCAAGCCGGAACGCACCGAGGTAAGCTGTTTTTTTAATCCCGAGCCGCCAGTGAAAAACGGCGCCAGCAACTGATAGACGCCAGACTTAAACTTCTGCGTCGTCGCGGGCCCGAAGCTAAGAAAGTATCCCAGAATCGCACCGAAAATCAGCAGCGCGATGATATTCGTGCGGCTCATTACAATTGCGGATTGCGGACTGCGGATCGCGGATTAGATAGCAACCACCTCAGCGAAGACGAAGAAGCCAATCCGTACTCCGCAATCGGCGATCCGCAATTGGCGTTACCGCCACTGGCGGTCTGCTGAGGCCACTTGACGCAAGAATTTAAGTTCATTGAGGCATTTGCCGGTCCCTTCCGCCACTGCGCTGAGCGGATCTTCAGCAACATGGACAGGCAAACCTGTTTCCTCGCTCAAAAGCTTGTCAAAGCCCCGCAGCAACGCGCCGCCGCCTGCCAGGACCAAGCCGCGATCGACGAGGTCCGCCGAAAGCTCGGGCGGACAACGCTCGAGAGTGATCCGCACGGAATCGACAATAGTCGAGATCGGTTCAAGCAACGCTTCGCGCACTTCCTGGGATGTGATCATGAGAGTTTTGGGCAAGCCTGCGACCAGATCGCGTCCTTTAACTTCTACGCTCGTCTCCTTTTCGCTTGGATATGCCGAGCCAATTTTAATCTTTATCTCCTCGGCCGTGCGTTCGCCGACCATCAGATTGTAAGCGCGCTTCATATATTGCACGATCGCTTCATCCAGCTCATCGCCGGCAACGCGCACGCTGCGGCTAAACACAATTCCCGACAGCGAAATGAGAGCGACCTCGGTCGTGCCTCCTCCGATATCGATGATCATGTTACCGGCGGGATCCTGCACCGGAAGTCCCACTCCGATCGCCGCTGCCATTGGTTCTTCGATCAAA
>JBKPOB010000130.1:0-18894 GCA_046732875.1 Verrucomicrobiota bacterium
TTTTGCGGATCCCGTCCTCGCGGAGCGTGCGCATGCCAAGTTCACGTGCCCGTTGCCGCAACAGCAAAGTCGGGCTGCGTTTGTTGATCATGTGGCGCACATCGTCGTCGATCACAAAAATTTCAAAGATGCCCATTCGCCCCCTGTAACCGATTTGACGGCATCGCTCGCACCCTACCGGCTTCATTACTTGAGCCTCGCAGAGCTGACCGGGCTCGATTCGCAATGCGCGCACTTCTGTCTCGCTGAGTTCCCCTGGTTGTTTGCAGTGTGCGCATAATCGGCGGACAAGCCTTTGCGCCATGATCGCTCGCACAGAGGAAGCGACCAGAAACGGCTGAACACCGAGATCGATTAAGCGCGCGACCGCAGAAGGGGCGTCGTTGGTGTGCAGCGTACTAAAAACAAGGTGACCAGTGAGACTTGCGTTCGTAGCAATGCCCGCTGTCTCAAGGTCTCGAATTTCGCCAATCATGATGATATTCGGCGCCTGGCGGAGAATGGACCGCAAGGCCGCCGGGAAAGTCATCCCGATCTCACTATTCACCTGCACCTGATTGATGCCGGTCATTTGATATTCGACCGGCTCTTCCACTGTAATGATTTTGCGGTCGGGTTTGTTGATATAGTTGAGGCAGGCGTAGAGAGTGGTCGTCTTTCCGGAACCAGTAGGGCCGGTGACCAGTAAAATGCCGTCCGGCAGTTTGATGAGGCGTTCGAACGTTTCCTGGTCGTCTGAGAAAAACCCAAGCTCCGGCAAGCCAAGCTTTAGAGTGGATTTATCCAGCAGGCGCATCACCACACCCTCACCGTGATTGGTAGGAATCGTTGAGACGCGAAGATCGATTGGCTTCTTTTTGATTTTTACCTGAATCCGACCGTCCTGCGGTAGGCGTTTCTCTGCGATGCTCATCGAACCGGTCATAATCTTGAGCCGGCTGATGATGGCGGATTGCAAACGTTTCGGTGGCGCTTGCATCTCCTGCAGGACGCCATCGATCCGAAATCGGACACGAAATTTCTTATCCAGCGGTTCGAGATGAATATCGCTCGCGCCCGCGCGGTGCGCCTCGATTAATAACATCGACACCAGCCGGATAATTGGCGCATCGGCTTCATCCATTACGCTCGCTTCAGAGCCATCGCCAATTTCCAATCCAAGATCAATGTCTTCTCCGATTCTTTTCTGCAGAACGTCGGCAGCTTCGTCGGCGGTCCCGTAGTATTTGATCAATGCATCGCGAATTTTCTGAGGGCTGGTGCACACCAGTTCCAACTCGCGTTGCAGTAGAAAACTCAGGCTGTCGATCGTATCAATGTCGAGTGGATTACCGACCGCTACGACCAGGCCGGTCTCGCCGAAGGCGACCGGGATCACTTTGAAACGACGGGCGTCTTCGCCCCGGATTTGATTGATGATCTGTGGCGGAATCACCATGGAGGAGATATCGATCCAATCCATGTGCGCTTGCGCTGCCAGTGTGCGCGAGATCTCTACGTCGGAGACAACTCCGTCGTTGATCAAAATATCGACTACGCCTGGCTCGCCGTTTAGAAGTGACCGCGCGCTGTCGATCTGCTGACGCGTAATGAGTCCACCTTCTTCGAGGACTTTGAGCACGTACTCTTCGTTGTGTTGCACCTGGGAAGAATGCTGGAGAGCGCGCAGTTTACTGCAAAACCGCTAAATTTCCAGCAGGGGAAATCGGATGGGACTCCGCGATGCCCCTACCAGTACAATATCATTCTACGGTTACACTTTTGGCGAGGTTCCGGGGTTTATCGACATCGCGACCGAGCTCGACTGCGAGATGATAGGCCAGAAGCTGAAGAGGGACGACAGCCAGAATCGGCATTAGGTACTCAGGCGCTTGCGGTAGCACGATTATCTCATTGGCAATTTCTTTGAGATGCTTCGCGCCATTTCCGCTGGTGACCGCTATAACTGGTCCCTTGCGGGCCTTCACTTGCTCGATGTTGTTGAGGTTTTTGGAGAACACCGAATCGTCCGGCGCGACAAATACAGAAGGCAGATCAGGACGAATCAGCGCGATGATACCGTGCTTTAGCTCAGCGCTCGGATGCCCTTCAGCAAAGAGGTAGGTGATCTCCTTCATCTTGAGCGCGCCTTCGAGCGCCACGGGAAAGTTGAATTGTCGGCCAAAGAAAAGCATGCCATTTGCATCGACATATTTTCTGGCGATCGCCTTGATCTGGTCGCTCAGTGCCAAGACCTCTTCGATTTGGCCGGGCAAGGCTTCAAGCGCTTCAATCACACGGCTCCCATCAGTCCCAGAAAGATTTCGCATCCGACCAAAAAGCAGTCCGAGAAGCGTAAGAATGCCAAGTTGCGACGTAAAAGATTTGGTAGCCGCGACGCCGATTTCCGGACCGGCGTGCATGTAAACTCCACCGTCGCTCTCGCGCGCGATCGTGCTCGCGACGTTGTTACAAATTCCAAGTGTGCGAAAACCCTTGCGCCGGCTTTCACGCAGTGCGCCGAGGGTATCCGCGGTTTCACCGCTTTGGCTGATGGCGAAGACCAGTGTCTCCGGAGTCATCGGCGTGTTGCGATGGCGAAACTCACTCGCGTATTCGACTTCGGTTGGAATGCTGGCGAGTCGCTCAATCAAATATTCACCAACTCTGCCGGCGTGGAGGGCCGTGCCGCAGCCCATGAGAACGATACGGCCGACATCACGAAGCTCAGGAGGCGTCATGTTCAAGCCGCCCAGCTTCGCGGTGGATTCCTCCACATTGAGACGGCCGCGCATCGCGTCGCGCACCGTGTCCGGTTGCTCAAAGATTTCTTTGAGCATGTAATGGGGATAATCCCCTTTGCCGATGTCTTCGGCTGTAAATTCAACCTTGCTGACTGGATGCTCGCTGATGTCTCCCGCGAGCGAAGTAATCTCGAACTTCTCTCGCCCTGCCGCGACGACATCGAAATCGTTTAGATAAACAGCGTCACGGGTATAAGCGACGATTGCGCTCACGTCGCTGGCCAGAAAGTTTTCGCCGTTGCCTACTCCAAGCACGAGCGGGCTTCCTCGTCGTGCGCCGATCATGAAATCCGGCACATCGGCATGAATCAGAGTGATGCCATACGTGCCGATTACCTGCCGAAGTGCTGCGCGAACAGCCGCAAGAAGTCGCACTTTTTTTTCCGGGACATCCACGGTGCTGGCGCATGATTCGTCGTAAAGTTTTCCGATCAGATGCGCGAGCACTTCCGTATCAGTTTCTGAGCGAAAGTTTGTATCTCTGCTCCGGATTAGCTCATCTTTGAGCGTCTGATAATTTTCTATTACGCCGTTGTGGACCAGCGCCAGTTTGCCGCTGGCGTCAAAGTGCGGATGCGCATTTTGGTCGGTCACTTTGCCGTGCGTCGCCCAGCGCGTGTGACTAACCCCGAGCGAACCTGAGACCGGTTCCTTCCTCATTAGGTTTCCCAGCGCCGCGATGCGTCCGGCGCATTTGCGGGTTTCCAGACGTCCGCCGTCTACAACAGCGATCCCGGCTGAGTCGTAGCCTCGATATTCAAGACGACGCAGCCCATCTAGCAAAATCGGCGCTGCTTGAGCGCGCCCGACATAGCCAACGATCCCACACATGTTTTTACAGTGTAGCGGCGGCTGTCCTCAGCCGCAAGATTCACCGCGCATGAAGGGATTGGGATCACGAGCTGGCGTCCGTGGTCGATCCTTCGACGGCGAGCCCTCTCTTCGAGCAAGAGCAAGAATACCAATCCGAGGTCCACTCGGGCAGCACAACAGCAAAAAAGTTACCGCAAAATGGCGGCCGGTGAGTTATTGATTGGTAAACAATGCAGCACCAGTCGCAGCGCGATTCGCTCATGAAAAGTTCGGCGCAGGTCGGGGCACTGCCGCCGGGTACACTTCATCGAACACTCGCGATTATCATGGGCGGCGGCGCCGGCACGCGTTTATTCCCGTTGACGAAAGACCGTGCTAAACCTGCTGTACCGCTCGGTGGCAAATATCGCATTGTCGATATTCCGATCAGCAATTGCCTTAATTCCGGGCTGCGCTCGATCTATGTGCTAACTCAGTTCAACAGCATGTCGCTGCATCGACATATTCAGGCCAGTTACAAGTTCGACAATTTCTCGCGCAGTTTTGTGGACATTCTCGCCGCACAACAAACCCCCGCCGGCTCTCAATGGTATCAGGGAACCGCAGACGCTGTCCGGCAAAACATGCGTTACTTTCTCGAGCATCCCTTTGATTATTATCTGATCTTAAGCGGCGACCAGCTTTACCGGATGGATTTTCGTGCACTGCTGCATCAACACATTCGGTTAGGCGCGGACATCACCCTGGCCACCAAACCCGTTGCGCTGCATCAGGTTTCTGAGTTCGGCATCATGCAAAGTGGCGTTGACCGGCGCATCACGCGCTTTGTCGAGAAGCCGACCGATGAAGCAGTATTGCAGGAAATGAAGATGAGCCGGGAGCTTCTCGGCGCCATCGGCTCCAACGAAGACGAAGAATTGTTTCAGGCCTCGATGGGAATTTACGTCTTCAACCGCGACGTGCTTATACAATCTTTGCAGAACGATCTCTTCGATTTCGGGAAACACATTATTCCGCAATCGATCAATGATCGGCATGTTAGCGCGTTTATCTTTCAGGGTTACTGGGAAGACATCGGAACAATCCGCGCCTTTTATGAAGCGAATCTGGATCTCGCCGACGTGGTGCCCGAGTACAGTTTCTTTGATCCTGAGTCTCCGATCTACACGCATCCGCGCTTTTTGCCGGGAAGCAAAATCAACGGTGCCACGCTGCGGCAAGCAATTATTTCAGATGGATGCATCATTTCGGATGCGCATCTGGAGCGATGCGTGGTGGGAATACGCAGCGTTATTCAAAGCGGCGCAACGATCCGTAACAGCATCGTGATGGGCGCCGATTATTTTGAGTTCGGACGAACTGATGCATCGCAGCCGCCTATGGGCATTGGACGCAATTGTGTGATCGATCGAGCGATCATCGACAAAAACGCGTGCATCGCCGATGGCGTTGTAATTACGCCGGAGGGTAAGCCACCAAATTTAGATGCAGATAATTACTTCATCCGGGACGGCATTGTCGTGATACCCAAAAACGCAGTCATTCCAGCCGGTTTCTGGATTTGAATCGTAGTGGTCGCGAGGTGGATCGGCTTCTCCGAAGCCGATTTTTCCAACGCGTTGAGGACAAATCCACCGGCTATCGCCTATCGGTCATGTTGGCGAACTGCCCGCCGACCTCCCACTGTTCCTGCTTGTTCCACGGGATTGCCGAGGTGCCACGATCGTCAGGATCGCTGACCAGACGAGCATCCTGCTGTTGTGTCGCGCACGACACTATGCTTGTCGCTAATGCGCATAGCAGAACAGGAACGACGATTCTTCGAAGCTTACGGATTTGTGCCACCATATATTACACTGTCTCCCGGTTGTAATTGGGCGCCGCGCGCCAAACTGTTGGTGATGATATCGCCGATAGCGGTCGCCGGTTCAACTGAAGAAATACGAATTTTTCCGACCAACGCTCCATCCCGCAGAACAAGCATCTCCACATTCGACTCGACCCCGTGCCGGGCGCCGAGATTCAATACCACGAAGTTGTATGCCTGATTAACAGCGAGAATTGTTCCGCGCAAACCTGTTCGACGGGGGCTGGGCTCGTGAACAGCTTCCCGCACAGTTTCCCGCCGTTTTTTCCCTTCCTTCGGCTGATCTGCGCGCTCCTGCATGTCCTGGAGTTTTTCGGAAAGGAAAGCCTTTTCTTTTTCTGCGCTGTCCAGCTGACGGCGAAGATCATTGAGTTGCGATTCCAAATCCGCGGCTGGCGCCGCTGCTGCAGCGGGGCTCTCAGTCGCCGACGCATTCGCATTTTTTTCCGTGTCTGGCACGCGCGTCTGCAAAGAACCCATCTCTTTCTTGTAATCGTCTAATTTGATCTGCAGATCGGCCTTCTCTTTTTGCATTTGCGCGAGCTCGGCCTCGACTTTTGCGGCTCTGTTTTCTGCATCTGCGAGTTTGCCCTGTTCTTCTACAGTGCCGCCGGCCGACGTATTCCGTTTCTCGCGTACGCGGCGTTCGGCTGCATCGCGCGCAGCCTGCGCATTCGCCACACCTGTGCGGAGCGCTTTTATTTTTTGGCCGTTTAAAAACCCGAAAACCGCCGCCAAAACGAGCAGCACAATGGCCAATCCGGCCACGCTTTTCGGTGTGAGAGTGGAAACCACCGATTGAGGGTGCGCCATCGAATGTGCTTTTTTAAACGAATCACGCAGAAACGCAATCGCGATTTCAAGTTCATGATCGGAAGTCCAAACCGTCGGAGTTCAATCAGATTGCGTTTCTCATTGTTTCAACCGATAGACTTCCCGTGGGACAACAGCACCGTGTACAAGCCAAGCGCAAGCGACGTAGAGCGTATCTTGAGCGCAAGAAAGCAGCGCTTCGAGCCAGCGCCATGCAACCAGTATCAGGCAAACAGCGGACAAAGAAAGAATCTGCTGCGTCGGCCGAGACGTCGTCCTGATCCCGCAGTGGCGGTAAAAGGCGCTCACCCACTCATCGCAGCATTACGCAGGGTACCTAGTATGGTGGCCGCTTCGAGTGTGAGGTTCGTCGCTCCGCTCGGAATGACTAATTTATAGGACGTAGTAATGCCGCAACGAGGCCGTTATCTGATCGTCGATGGGCACAGCGTCATTTTTGCCTGGCCTGAATTGCGTAAGCTCCACGCGCGGCGGTCCTCGCTGGCGCGCGAAGCGCTGATCAAACGCTTGCGAGATTACCAAGATTGGACTGGTGTGCGTGTAGTGATCGTCTTTGACGGAAAGGGAAGAAAGATCGAGGCGATTTCCGACCAGGCCGAAGTGCAGGTCTTTTATTCCCGCACAGGCCAGACAGCCGACGCCATCATCGAGCGACTGGCAAGCAAATACGCGAAACGGTTCGAACTATTTGTGGCTACCTCTGATTCGAAGGAGGGAGAGACCGTTGAGGCGTGCGGTGCAGAATGGATCTCACCTGAAGCGTTGCGCGGGCTTCTTTCCATGAAGTCGCTGTAGCGGCAGGCGTGCCGCATGCAAAACTGAATTGCCGCAGCCGACACGGCTGCCTCTGCAGTCCTCTGCTGAGCCTAGAGTCCCAATTTCTTCTCGATCTCTTTTACTCGCGCGAGGAGTTTTCCGAGCCGGTGGATCCAGGCGATCTGTTGCTTTGCTTCGGCCATCGGGACCGCTGGATAACCGAACCAGACACCGCCAGGAAGGCTCTTAGAGATACCGCTTTGCGCGGCAATCATTGTTCCGGCAGCAATTTCCAGGTGGCCTGCAATCCCAACCTGTCCTCCCATCATGACGCGCTCACCCACACGCGTGCTGCCTGATATCCCAGTCTGTGCCACGATCACGGAATTTTTCCCAATAATCACGTTGTGCGCGATCTGCACGAGGTTATCGATCTTCACACCTTGCTGGATCCACGTCCGGCCAAACCGGGCCCGGTCAACGGTCGTGTTTGCACCGATCTCGACGTCATCGTCGATCTGCACGATCCCGAGCTGCTGAATCTTTTGCTGTCGGCCATCGATCACTTCAAAACCAAAGCCGTCTGCACCAATCACTGCGCCGCTGTGAATGATTACCCGCGAACCGATCCGGCTTCGCTCACGAATGGTCACGAGCGGATAAATCAAGCAGGCAGATCCGACTAATGTTTCATGTCCAATGTAGCTTCCCGCGCCAATAACTGTGTCATCGCCGATTTGGGAACCGTCTTCGATAACCACGTGAGGCTGGATTGATACACGTTCTCCGAGGCGAACACTTGAGCCGACAACCGCGCTTGGATGAATGCCAGGTGCAAAGGTGATTGGTTTAGGTGCAAATTTTAGCACAACTTGCTCGAACGCCTTGGTAGGATTTGAGACGCGAACCTGAGCGGCAACGAGCGGTTCAGCGAAATCGGGCGGAACGAAAACAGCTGAAGCCCGCGCCTTGCGCAACAGTCCGATATATTTTCGATTAGCGAAGAAACTAATCTCGCCGTTGGTCGCTTCAGCCAGCGATGCAGCGCCAGTAATCTTTAGCTTTGGGTCACCAACCAGTTCGCCGCCAGACATGCTGGCTAGTTCTTGAAGAGTGAAAGACACCACGGAAGTTCGTTAAATCGTTGAAGCGGACCAACGATCACAGACCGCCCGTGCAGTCCGCCGTCGCGCCGAATCGCCGTTTCGCCGATTCATTCTTTTTTCCAGCCCGGCGGGCGCTTGTCAATGAAGGCCTGAACGCCTTCGAGCGCAGCTTCATCCATCATGTTGCAGGCCATGGTCTGCGCAGCCGCTTCGTATGCTGGGGCAATGCCCAGTTCGATTTGGCGGTAAAAGAATTCCTTCCCGATCGCCACAGCGACACGCGGTTTTGCAATGATTGCCGCAACGAGTTTCTCAACTTCGGCATCGAGCTGTTCCGGATCCACGACGCGGTTAATCAGTCCGCGCACTTTTGCTTCGTCGGCACTGATAAATTCTCCAGTTACGAGCATCTCGAACGCCGCCTTACGCAAAACATTGCGCGCGAGCGCGACGCCCGGCGCCGAACAAAAAAGGCCCAGATTAACTCCGCTGACCGCGAATTTTGCAGTGCTCGACGCGACAGCGAGATCGCACATTGCTACCAACTGGCAGCCTGCCGCGGTGGCTACGCCTTGCACGCGAGCGAGCACAGGCACGGGCAATCGCTGGATGCAAAGCATCATCTCGGAACATTGACTGAAGAGATCCTCGTAATACTGAAGCGATGGCTTTGCGCGCATCTCTTTTAGATCGTGACCGGCACAGAACGCTTTGCCCTCGGCGGCGAGAACGACCACTCGCACTGACTCGTCTTCCGCTATTGCGCCTAATTCGAGCCGCAACGCTGCAAGCATTGCTTCCGACAAGGCATTGAACGCATGCGGCCGGTTTAACGTCAGCGTGACTACGCCGCGCGGGTCCCCGCTCCGCAGGACAACGGGTTCCTCGCGCTCCGGCCGTTTCGCCGTAGGTGTAGGTTCGATTGATATAGGCGCAGCTTTCACGGGCTTGGACATTTAAACGCTACAACCAAATCCGAAATCTGAAAAATTTAGTTTCCGTTTGGTGCGACTGGCAACATCATCTGACGAGCTCGGAAGGGTGCAAACGAGGCGGAGGCCGGCTCGAGTATTCTGGTTTATGAAGATCATCGCGATCGCTAATCAAAAAGGCGGCGTGGGCAAAACGACTACCGCCGTAAACCTCGGCGCCGCGCTGGCTGAAGTAGGTCGTCGCATTTTGATTATCGACCTCGATCCACAAGCGAACGCCACCAGCTCGTTTGGGTTGCAAGCAGTAGAACAAACCAGCCTTTATGAACCATTAATCGGCGACGCTTCCATTATCGAAAGAATCTTTCCCACAGAACGCGACGGCTTGTTCATTGTGCCTTCCGATCTCGATCTTGCTGGTGCCGAGGTCGAGATCGCGCGGATGCCGAATCATCTCACGCGCCTGGCGGAAACGCTCCAACCGCTGCACGTAGATGAGACGTTTGATTTTGTTTTGCTGGATTGTCCGCCATCGCTTGGAATCCTGATGAGCAACGCACTCGCGGCCGCCGATGAACTCCTGACCCCAATTCAGTGTGAGTATTTCGCACTGGAAGGATTGGTAAAGATTGTCCGACTGATCGAGCAAGTGCGCGATTCAGGCGCAAATAGGCGTCTGCAGTTAGGCGGCATTGTCATGACTATGTATGACGGGCGGACAAATCTTAGCGAGCAAGTTGTCGCGGAGGTGCGCCAGCATTTCGGCGAACGCGTTTATCAGACGGTGATTCCGCGGAGTGTTCGCTTAAGCGAGGCGCCGAGCTTTGGGAAATCGATTCTGGAATACGCTCCGAGTGGAGCGGCCGCCGAAGCCTATCGAGCGCTGGCGCGCGAGTTTCTCCAACGCCAGCCGCTGCCTGCCATTGCTCCCGAGACAACGCAAACACAATCGTTGGAAAGCCGCGAAACGTAATCTCCTTTTCTGGCATCAGTCCAATTTTCTCCGCCACACGACGCGAGGAAATGTTTTCCGGATGAATCAGCGAAATCACTCGCGGCAATTTCAGACCGACAAACGCGTAATCGCGTACCGCGCGTGCGGCTTCGGTGATCAGACCGCGGTTCCAATACGCAGGATCGAGCCGGTAACCAATTTCGACCTCCTCAGGCACTTCAGGATGATGCAGAAAACCGCAATAACCGAGCACATCGTTGTTCTCGTGAAGGACAACCGCAAACTGCGAAGGCAAACCAGCCCCGTTCCAAGTGAGGAATTTCTGCAGTACGGTCTGCGTCTGCTCGCGCGTGTATGGGCCGAGCGAAAAGCGCATGAAATCGCGGTTAGCCATGAGTTCAGCGAGACGTCCGATGTCTTCTTCTCGGAATTGGCGCAGAATTAATCGGGGCGTTTCCAGAATCATTTAGTCAAACAGACACAAATTGTAACGCAGTTGCGATTCATAGTCGAAGATGGCGACGGGCACTGAAGAATACGCGCGCCCAGCGCAACCGCCGGACACATCAAGCTTGGCCGAGGTGCGCGATGCGGCAAGCGAATGCACAGCATGCCATCTCTACAAGCGGGCTACACAAACCGTGTTCGGGGAGGGCCCGAAAGACGCGGCAATGATGCTGGTAGGCGAACAGCCGGGCGATTACGAAGATCAGGAGGGTAAGCCATTTGTTGGACCTGCAGGGAAAATCATGGACCAGGCGCTCGAAGAAGCGGGAATTGATCGCAAGGAAGTTTACGTCACGAACGCGGTGAAACATTTCAAGTGGGAGCCTCGCGGGAAACGCCGGATTCATCAGAAACCAAATTCACGGGAACTTGCGGCCTGTCGTCCGTGGCTGGAAACGGAGCTGCGCCTTGTTAAACCCAAATTGCTGGTCTGCCTCGGCGCGACGGCAGCACAGGCGGTTTTCGGTCCATCATTCCGTGTTACTCGCGAGAGGGGCAAGGTATTATCATCGAAACTTGCACCCAGGGTCCTCGCCACGGTGCATCCATCCTCTCTCCTTCGACAACCGGACGAAGAATCGAGGCAACGCGAGTATGAACGGTTCGTAGTGGATCTTCGCGCGGCACGAAGGGCAGCCAGCAAAGAATAGATTAATCGGAGGGACGCCGCCGCGCAGCGTCCGGGCGGCGCGCCGCTCCGGCTCTACCTCATTCGACCATCAGCGCATCCCGCGTTTTGTATTCCGCTACAAACGCTTTGCGAAACTGATCGAATGTTCCCTTTTCAATTTCAGTGCGCGCTTGCTTCATCAGATTCAAATAAAAATGCAGGTTGTGCAGCGTGATCAGGCGCAGCCCGAGAATTTCTTCCGCCTTGATAAGATGCCGAATGTAGCCGCGCGAAAAGTCACGGCAGGCCTCGCACGCGCAGTTTTCTTCAATCGGATTCTTATCCAGAATGAATTCTGCATTTTTTAAATTGATGGTTCCCATTGCGGTAAAGGCCGTTCCGTTCCTGGCGAGACGCGTCGGCAGCACGCAATCAAACATATCCATCCCCCGCGCGATCAACTCCAGCAGTTGTGGCGGAGTGCCTAGCCCCATCGCGTAACGTGGTTTGTTCCCGGGCAGGAATGGCTCCGCCCATTCAACGGCTCGCATCATTTCCTCCTCTGGCTCCCCCACGCTCACGCCGCCGATGGCGTAACCATCAAAATCAAGATCACGAATTGCCTGCGCGCTTTCCTTGCGCAGATCCTCAAAGGTGGCGCCCTGAACGATGCCGAAAAGCATTGAATCGGCGAGTCGGTCCCGCGGCCGCGGGACCGAGTCGGCGAATCCCCGTTTCGCCGTTTCGTCGTTTCTCTGTTTCCACTCCTTGCATCGCCTTGCCCAGCGCGTCGTCATCTCTGCGCTTTGCGCTGCGTAATCGTATTCGCACGGGTACGGAACGCATTCGTCGAGCGCCATCGCGATATCGCCGCCGAGCAGCGTCTGAATTTCCATCGCAATCTCCGGAGAAATGAATGCTTTCGCGCCGTCGATGTGATTTTGAAATTCGACGCCTTCCTCCGTGATTTTGCATAGCTTCGCTAGAGAAAAAATCTGATAGCCGCCGCTGTCAGTCAGAATCGGTCCATCCCAATTCATGAAATTCTGCAGGCCGCCAAAATGTTTGATCACATTCAGCCCCGGCCTAACGAATAGATGATACGTATTTCCAAGGACGATTTGAGCATTTAGTTCACGCAGTTCCCGCGGACTGACGCCTTTCACCGAACCTTGCGTTCCCACCGGCATGAACGCCGGCGTATCGATATCGCCATGCGTAGTCGTTAGGCGTCCACGGCGCGCGTTTGATAGTCTATCGTAAGCTAAAGGTTCGAAGCTTTTCTGCATCTCAATCAGAAATTCCTCGACTCCAGTCGGAATGACAAACGGAGTGCAATTTTTTTTTGCAGAACGCGTTTTTCCCTCTATATTCGGGGCTCACCGCATCAGGGCGTGAGAGAGTTTGCTGCGCGGCCTGGGCGGGTTTTTTGTCGCCCAAGCATGAAGCTTTTGGCGACGCTTTATTTTTCGGATTTGGAAGATGCCCACGATTAATCAATTAATTCGGAAAGGACGCCGAAAGGTATCGGTGAAATCGAAGTCACCGGCGCTCGCCGATTGTCCGCAACGGCGGGGCGTTTGCGTGCAGGTGATGACGCGCACGCCGAAGAAGCCGAATTCTGCGTTGCGCAAAGTGGCGAAGGTACGGTTGACGAATGGCCAGGAAGTGATTGCCTACATTCCGGGCGAGGGGCATAATTTACAGGAGCACTCGATCGTGCTCGTGCGCGGGGGACGCGTGAAAGATTTGCCGGGTGTCCGCTATCATATTGTGCGCGGAACGCTCGACGCGCTGGGCGTGGACGGACGCCGGCGCGGCCGCTCCAAGTACGGGGCGAAGCGGCCGAAAGCTGGTGCTGGCGGAGGCGGCGCAGCGAAGGAAGCCGCGCCCGAAAAGAAGTAACATTGGACAGGAAGATCGACGATGTCGCGACGGAAACGAGTTTACAAGAAAGAGGAGCATGTCGATTCCCGCTACGGGAGTCCGGCGGTGGCCCGCCTGATTACTACGGTTATGAATCGCGGCAAGAAATCGCTGGCAGAGCGGATCGTTTATGCCGCGATCGACAAATCGCGCGAAGGTTCTGATTCAGTCGATCCGCTGGAAGTTGTAAATAAGGCGATCGAAAATGTCCGTCCACGACTGGAGGTAAAATCGCGCCGAGTCGGCGGAGCGACTTATCAGGTCCCGATGGAGGTGGCGCCTGCGCGACAGATTTCTCTCGCTACCCGGTGGATCGTCCAATACGCGGACAATCGCAAAGGAATGCCGATGGCCGAAGCCCTGGCGCAGGAGATAAAAGATGCCGCTGCAGGCCAGGGGAATGCGATTAAGAAACGCGAAGATACTCATAAAATGGCGCAAGCGAATCGCGCGTTTGCGCACTTCAGATGGTAAAGGTTATGGCGACTGCGACGATGGAACAGAAAAAGGCCCCGGTGAAAAGTCCAAATTCGCCAAATCGCAAATTCCCGCTGGAACGAACGCGGAACATTGGCATCGCAGCGCACATTGACGCCGGCAAGACGACTATCACCGAGCGCGTGTTGTTTTACACGGGCATGATCCACAAGATGGGTGAGGTTCACGAGGGCACGACGGTCACCGACTGGATGGAACAGGAACGGGAGCGCGGAATCACGATTACTTCTGCCGCGACAACGTGCACCTGGGCGCAACGCAAGGAAGAGGGCGTTTACAAAATTTTCGAAGAGATCAAGGAGCGGATCAACATTATTGATACACCAGGGCATGTCGATTTCACCGCCGAGGTGGAACGTTCTTTGCGCGTTCTCGACGGGGCGATCGCAGTTTTCGATGGCGTCGCTGGCGTCCAGCCGCAGTCGGAAACAGTCTGGCGTCAGGCGACCAAATATAACGTGCCGCGCCTGGCGTTCATCAACAAGATGGACCGCGTTGGCGCGGACTTCGAAATGTCGGTGGAAAGCATCCACAAAAAACTCGGCGCGAACGCGTGGCCGGTTTTGCTGCCGCTTGGCAAGGAAGATCAGCTGCGCGGTCAACTCGATGTCATCAATAAGAAGGCGATCATTTATTCCGAGAACGATCAGCTCGGATCGACATATGAAGTCACCGACCTGCCGAATGAATATGTTGAGATCGTTGATAAGGCTTACAACGATCTGGTCGAACAAGTTTCGAATATCGATGACGATGTTGCCGAAGCCGTCATCCATGAAAAGCCGGTTACGCCGGAGCTGTTGAAGGCTGGAATTCGTCGGCAAACAATTGCCAACAAGTTTGTGCCGGTCATCGGCGGATCGGCACTGAAGAATATCGGCATCCAATATTTAGTCGACGCAGTGGTCGATTATCTTCCGAGCCCGCTGGATATTCCAGCGGCGAAGGGTCAGGACCCCGATACCGGCGAGCCGGTGGAGGCGCCGACGGATGATAACGGCAAGTTTTGCTCGCTGGCCTTCAAACTTTGGAGTGATCCATTTGTTGGGAAGCTTGTTTTCTTCCGTGTTTATTCCGGCACGCTGAGCAAAGGCGACACCGTTTACAATCCGCGCACAAACAAACGCGAACGCATTTCGCGGTTGATTCAGATCCAGGCGGATAAACGCGAAGACATTGAGACATGTTATTCCGGAGATATCGCGGCAATCGTCGGCATCAAGAACATCACCACGGGCGATACGTTGTGCGATGAGGATCACCCGATCCTTCTCGAACCGCCGTCTTTCCCTGATCCTGTCATTTCTATGGCGATTGAGCCAAAGACGAAGCTGGACCAGGAAAAAATGGCAACTGCGCTCCAGCGCCTCGCCGAAGAAGATCCGACATTCCGCGTTTATACCCACGAAGACACCGGCCAGACCATCATCGCCGGGATGGGTGAGCTACACCTGGAAATCATTCGCGACCGCATGTTCCGCGAATTCAAGGTGGACGCAAACGCAGGGAAACCGCAGATCGCATACCGCGAAACGATCACGAGCAATGCGCACGGCGTTGGCAAATTGATCAAGCAATCGGGCGGCCGCGGTCAATACGGACACGTGGAAGTGGACATGCGGCCAACCGAGCGCGGCAAGGGCCTGACGATTGAGAACAAAATCGTCGGGGGCATCATTCCGCGCGAGTACATTCCCGCGGTCAAGAAGGGCATCGAAGAAGCGGTGCTGAACGGTATTTTGGGCGGTTATCCTGTTGTCGATCTTGAAGTCGATATTGTTTATGGCTCGTTCCACGAAGTCGATTCCAGCGAACTCGCGTTCAAGATGGCTTCGATTTTCGCAATGAAAGACGGATTCAAACAGGGCAAACCGATTTTGCTCGAGCCGATCATGAAAGTGGAAAACATTACACCAGACGAATTTCAGGGCGATATCTGCGGCGATTTAAGTCGGCGTCGTGGCAGCATCAATAATATCGAATCGCGCAGTGGTCTGGCGATTATTCACGCCGAAGTTCCGCTGGCCGAGCTGTTCGGCTATGCGACCGCGATCCGCTCGTTATCAAAGGGCCGCTCGAGTTACTCGATGGAGCCGTCTCATTTCGCGCCGGTGCCTGCGAACCTCGTTCCGGCCATTCTCGACCAGAAAGAGGCCAAATGAGTAATGGACAGCGCATCCGGATTCGCTTGAAGGCCTTCGACCACCGCATGCTCGATCAATCTGCGGTGGAGATCGTCGAGACTGCCAAGCGCACCGGAGCGCGCGTGGCCGGTCCCATTCCGCTGCCGACATTGATTGAGAAATTCACGGTGAACCGTTCTCCGCACGTGGATAAAAAGTCGATGGAACAATTTGAAATTCGCACGCACAAACGGCTGTTGGACATTATTGAGCCGACGGCGAAAACGGTGGATGAACTAAAGAAACTGAATTTGCCTGCGGGCGTTGACATTACGATTAAGATTTAACCGGAGGCCCTTCTGAAAGATTTGCGATTAGACGGTCATGAGCATCGGACTTCTTGGACAAAAAATTGGCATGACCAGCGTCTACGACGCCAAAGGTCGATTGCGTCCCGTGACCGTGATCGCGGCCGGCGATAACGTTTTGCTCCGTCGTCTGACCCAGGAAAACGACGGCTATTCGGCCGTGCAGGTCGGGTTCGGTGTGCAGAAAGCATCGCGTGTGACCAAGCCGTTGCTTGGCGAATTCAAAAAGGCCGGCGCGGAGCCGCAAAAATTCGTACGACAATTTCGCCTGTCCAGTGATCTTCCAGAAGGCGAGATCAATTTAAGCGTTACGCAATTTCAAGCCGGCGACTATGTCGATGTAATTGGTCGATCGAAGGGAAAAGGATTTCAGGGCGTGATGAAGAAGCACAACTTTCATGGACAAGGCGCGGCACACGGTTCTAAAACGCACCGGCGCGTTGGGGCAGTCGGCAATCGTTCTACTCCGGGACGGATTTGGAAAAACATGGGAATGCCAGGTCACCTGGGCGACGAACGAGTCACTGTGCAGAACCTCCAGGTCATGCAGGTGCGCGAGGCCGAAAAAATAATTTTGGTAAGCGGCGCTGTTCCGGGAGCGAATGGAAACTACGTAATCGTTAGGCCGGCCGTTAAGCATCCGGAAAAAGTCTTGGCGGCGCATGCGGAGCATCGCAAACATGATGAGGAGGAAGCGGCGAAGAAGCCCGCGATAAGAATTCGATGAGCGCAAAAGTTTTAACCAAAGCCGCTGCCAAGGACGCGGGGATCGAACTGATCGAAGACGGACGCGGCACCCAGGCTGTTCATGACACGATCGTCGCCATGCGCGCGGCGCGTCGGTCCGGTTCGGCCAATACGAAAACGAAAGCAGAAGTGGATTTGTCTGGCGCAAAACCCTGGCGACAAAAAGGCACCGGCCGCGCGCGAGCCGGTTACAAATCGTCGCCCATCTGGCGTGGCGGTGGCGTCGTTTTCGGGCCAAAACCGCGGGATTATTCCAAAAAGATTTCGAAATCCGTGCGGCGTCTCGCGTTCCGAAAGGCGTTAAGTGAGCGGATCAAAGCAGGCGACGTTTTGACAATCGACAACTTCGTTGTGCCGGAACTGAAAACAAAGTCCTTTGTGGGATTGCTGAAAAAACAAACAGACGCCCGGAAAGTCTTATTGGTCTCGGATACATTTGATCAAACCACTTTGAAGTCGGGGCGCAACGTCAAACCGGTGACGCTCACGACTGCTTCCGATGTGAACACCGAGCAGTTGCTCGCCTTCGAGAAAATACTCGTTACCCAGAAGGCGCTCGAAAAACTAGCGGAACGGGCTGGCCCAACTCGAAGTGGCGAACGCGCGAAGTAATGCGATGAGTGAGCCGCACGAAATTATTCAAACTGCTTCGTTGACTGAAAAGTCAACGCTAATGAGCGAGAAGCAAAACAAATATGTTTTTCGCGTCAGTCCCCGCGCAAACAAGATTCAGATCAAGAACGCAATCGAACGACTGTTTCAAAAGAAAGTGGTTGATGTGAATACTTGTAATTATGCCGGTAAGGAGAAACGGGTGCGGGGACCCGTGGGACGACGGCCAAGGTGGAAGAAAGCCATCGTTACTTTGAAGGAAGGCGAGAAGATTGATCTGATATGATCGAATGACAGTTTACTTATGGCACTAAAAGAATTTCGCCCATTAACGCCGACACTGCGTTTCAAGTCGCTGCCTGCTTTCGATGAAATCACAAAGTGGCGGCCTGAGAAGAGCCTTACCGAGCCGAAGAAAAAAACCGGTGGTCGCAACAGGTACGGCCGGCTCACGTCGCGGCACATTGGTGGCGGGCACAAACAGAAATATCGCAAGGTTGATTTTAAACGACGCAAGCACGGTGTCTCTGCAGAGGTTGTGGGGATAGAGTACGATCCAAACCGGTCTGCGCGGATTGCCCTCATCAAGTACTCGGATGGCGAACTAAATTACATCCTGGCGCCAAACGGACTTCAGGTGGGATCAACGGTTGCCGCTGGAGACAATGTCGCACCCGACCTGGGAAACTCATTGCCGCTTCGCGCGATTCCGTTGGGTACTAACATTCATAACATTGAACTGAGCCCTGGCCGAGGTGGTCAGGTTGCGCGGAGTGCCGGGCAACAGGCAACCTTAACTAATATCGAAGGTGGCTACGCATTGGTGAAAATGCCTTCGGGCGAAATTCGGCGCATCCACGAAAACTGCTTCGCGACAATTGGCCAGGTGGGAAATGTCGATCACATGAATGTATCGAGCGGCAAAGCTGGACGTACTCGCTGGCGGGGACGTCGCCCGCACGTGCGTGGCATGGTGATGAATCCGATCGATCATCCAATGGGGGGCGGCCAGGGGAAATCAAAAGGCGGCGGCGGCCGGCATCATCCGGTTAGTCCATGGGGACAACTGGCCAAGGGATATAAGACGCGGAGCAAGCATAAGCCGAGCGATCGTTTTATTTTGGAAAGGAGAAGAGCGAAGAAGAAGGTTTGAGGCTCGTCATTCTGAGCGAAGCGAAAGCGGAGTCGAAGAATCCCGCGGCAGTATCGACGGTAACGCAACGGGATCCCGCGACTCCGCTCGGGATGACGGTAGGAGGTTGACATTTATGGCTAGATCGTTAAAGAAAGGACCCTTCGTCGAGTTGCATCTTCTGGAGAAGATCGACAAGATGAACAGCTCGGGCGTAAAGAAACCGATCAAAACGTGGTCGCGGCGCTCGATGGTGACGCCGGATTTTGTCGGCCATACGTTTTTGGTGCATAACGGAAAGACGTTTAGTTCCGTTTTCGTTACC
>JBKPOB010000131.1:0-4140 GCA_046732875.1 Verrucomicrobiota bacterium
GATCAGGTGAGCTATTTGAACAATTCAACGATGATGGACGTGGATTTTCTACCCGAGCACCTCATTGTCATCGGCGGCAGCTACGTAGGATTGGAGTTTGCTCAGATGTATCGCCGCTTCGGCAGCGAAGTCACCGTTGTGGAGAGGGGGCCGCGATTGATTAAGAGTGAAGACGAAGACGTTTCCGAAAACATCAAAACAATTCTCGAAGGCGAAGGCATCAAGATCCGTCTGGGCGCGGAATGCGCCGGCTTTGAAAAACGCGGCGACAAAGTGGCTGTGCAGGTTGATTGCAGCAGCGGCGATAAGACTGTCATCGGCTCGCATACGCTTCTCGCAGTCGGTCGTGTCCCGAACACCAACGACCTCGGTCTGGAACACGCCGGGATTGAAATTGATAAGCGCGGTTACATCCAGGTTGATGATCAACTTCGCACCAATGTGCCCGGCATTTATGCGCTGGGTGATTGCAACGGACGGGGAGCGTTCACTCATACCGCATACAACGATTATGAAATTGTCGCCGCCAATCTTTTAGACGGCGACCAGCGCCGTGTGAGCGACCGGATCACGGCCTACGCCCTTTACATTGATCCGCCGTTGGGCAGGGCAGGAATGACTGAGGCGGAAGTGCGAAAGTCAGGACGGAAAGCCTTAATTGGAAAGCGTCCGATGACGCAAGTCGGTCGTGCGCGGGAGAAAGGCGAGACGGACGGATTCATGAAAATTTTGGTGGACGCCGAAACGAAAAAGATCCTTGGCGCGTCGCTCCTGGGGATCGAATGCGATGAGGTAATTCATTCGATACTCGACGTGATGTACGCCAGCGCGCCCTATACGGTGATTCAACGTGCCATGCACATTCACCCGACTGTCACAGAATTGATCCCGACCATGCTCGGCGAGTTGAAACCGTTGGAATGAACGAGCTCAAAAACTTTGCGAGCGCGCACGCGATCGGAAGAAGAGAGCAAACAAAAGGCGACAAGTTTTTAAATCCTTGACGATCAATACGTACGTGCGTATTACTTGCGGGGATGGCGAGGGCTTCTTTGCGCGACCAAATATTGCGGGCGGGGCTTCCCGTCATGTTTCGGTCGGGTTATCACGCCACAAGTGTTCGCGATATTTGCCGGGCCGCCGGTGCCCCGCAAGGTTCATTCACAAACCACTTTCGCTCCAAGGAGCAGTTCGCCGCGGAAGTGCTCGAACGATATTTCGACTATTTGAAACAATTGATCAGCGACGCACTGGACGATCAGAGTCTTACACCTCGTCAGCGATTGAAACGCTACCTCGACGTGATTACGGACAAACTGAAGCGCGATCGCTGGACGATTGGATGCCTGATCGGCGACTTCAGTCTTCAGGCAACTTCGCATAGTAAGCTATTGCGCCAGCGACTCGATAAAATTTTTCTAGAATGGCGCGCGCTGTTTGCATCGTGCATCGCTGCAGCTCAGTCAGCGGGTGAGGTGGATTCACAATTTGATGCCACCGAACTAGCTGAGTTCCTATTGGCGTCGTGGGAAGGCGCAATTCTGCGAATGAAGGTGGAACGGAGTTCGGCAGCGCTTGAGCGATTCAAAACGATCGCCTTCGAAACTGTTTTCAAGCAACCGCGAAACTTTGCAGCTACCAAGCGAGAACGTCAGCCAACCAGGCGGTCGACATCCAAATCTGGCAGTCCTCGAAAATAGCCATGAAGCGCAACATTCTGCTTGGATCGGTTGCCGCGGCGTTAGCGATTAGCGCAGTAGCTGCGCTCCCAGCGGATAGAACGAAGAGTGAGGAAGCGTTCGATCAGCTGGCCTCTCTAAAGGGCGAGTGGCAGGGACAAATAGACGGCATTAACACCACTTTAATTTACACACTGACGGCAAATGGGAGTGCATTGATGGAACAATGCCGGGCCGAAAAGGGGCCGGAGATGATTACAATGTTTACCATCGACGGCGATCACCTGCTCGCTACCCACTATTGTTCTGCGAAGAATCAACCGCAGATGGCAACGCCGCCAATCAGCGACGCGCAAAAGCCATTGGCGTTTTCTCTCGTCCGTGTTACCGGCCTCAAATCGCCGGACGATTTTCACAACACCGGACTAACGGTGATCCAGGAAGATAACGACCATCTGACTCAGGAATGGTTGTACGACGTAAAGGGCAACACCGGGAAAAACGTGTTTCACTTCACGCGTGTTCAGCCGCACGCCAATTAAGAACGGTGAGGACGCACATTGTCGCACTTGCCATTGCCTGCGTGCTGAATTTCTCTGGCGCGGCTTGGGCAGATGTTGCTGCAACGGCGCAAGATTCTGTCGACGGCAAGGTCAGGCGCGATGGTATCGATTTATTCTACAGGATCGTTGGGACGACCACCGGCGACTATGTCCTCGTTCTAAGTGGCGGTCCCGGTGAAGACATTCATTCCATGCAAGGTATCGCTGACGAACTCGGCAAGAAATACCGATGCATTATGTGGGAACAACGCGGAACAGGTAGATCAAAGCTGCCACGGTACGACGCGTCGACGATCAATCTGAGCGCGTATATGGAAGACATCGAAGCGCTCCGCAGACAACTGCACACGGAAAAATTCGTCGTGGTCGGAAACTCCTGGGGAATGATCCTGGGCCTTGCTTATGCCGGCACACACCCCGATGCAGTGCGCGCAGTCGTCACAATTGGTTCCGGCCCGATCACGTCCGAATATCTCGGTGTGTTTGCCGACAATCAGATCGCGCGACTTTCCGCGTGCGAGCTCGAAGCAAGAGACGTCTGGAAAGATCCTGCCCGCGAAGCAGCCAACCCCGACCGGGCTTCGTTCGAACGATTGCGCATCGCGACAGTCGCTTACTTTTTCGATCGCAAGAAGGCATTGCAGATGGCGGCGGAACTCGACCCAAAGGATTACAATTTCCGGGTTCCACCTGCGTTTTTGAAAGCTGAAGGAAAGTATGACATCCGTGCGAAGCTCACAGCCATAACCGCTCCCGTTCTTCTGCTTCAAGGCCGCCAAGATCTCGCCGGCGAAGCGAACGTCTGGGAAGCACATTCGCTGATCAACAATTCAACGCTCGCGTTCATCGACAAATGTGGGCACATGCCGTGGCTCGAGCAGCCCGGGGAAACGTGGAAAATTGTCGACGATTTCCTAGCTCACCTGCCCTGATTCGTTCTGCCCGGTACATCGGCACAGCTGAGTTGTGTGGCGAATACACCAACTGACCCCGCCTCGCCTGACCGCATTTAAAAAACATGACCGAAAAAAGTTCGACAGGGTTTAATCCAGTTTTCTGGATTCCCACGCGCCATACACGCTGATTCAGCGGGCAGAAGCGGACTTATGCTTTTGTGCGGGCGTAAACCATCCGCAGCTTCACTTTGGAAGTCATCGGCGGAAGCTTGCGCACGCCTTCATCGAGACGGCGCTCGAAATCCTCTGAAGCATTCGCGTAGAACGGATACGCCGCCACATTCGCCGCCAGTGGGCGGTAACGGAAATGCTTGTACATCCAGAGCCAGGGCGCGGGATTTTTCCGGACAACCGGCTCGAACTGTTCCCAGCAAGCTTGCGCCATTTCCTGGAGCGAAGCGCCCTCGGGAAATTCAATCCGGGGATGAAAAACCACACGGTAACGCCCGCCGGGCAGTGGCTCGCAATGGACGTTGATGAGTGGCGCGCCGGTGCGCTGGTGCAGCCACACGTGAGCAAAGGTGACGCAGCGTTCAAGCCCGAAGCACTTGATCGCTACCGTCGGCAGTTTCGCCGAAATTGTCAGATCGACGAGCAAAGCCAAGCGTTCGCCGCGGCGCAGGGCCCGGTACAAATGCATGACGGCGCCTTCGCGGGCTGCCACGCGATGGCCGCTTCTCTCGCGTAACTCCAGGAAGATCGGATCGAGCAGCGGATTCTTGAATTGCTGCGCGATTATAACACCTTCGAGACCGGCGAAGGCCGAGACAATGCTGAGCCATTCGAAGTTGCTGTAATGATAACAACCGACAATGACCGGCTTGCCCGGGCGCGTGTCTTCCTCATCCCATCTCTCGCGATTCTCGAACTCAACGTAACGCGAGAAATTTTGACTCGTTAGGCGCGGGCTCCAAAAAAAATCGAGCATGGTGCGGGCAAAAT